>NZ_JBYLFE010000019.1:0-1116 GCF_057750885.1 Frateuria sp. sgz306004 | reverse complement strand
GGCGGTGTCAATCTAGAAGTGCATCATCGATGGCTTGGGCGAGGTCATCACGCCCCATCGCACGCATGAACATCTCGGCAGGACAGTGGTAGTCGAGGGTCGCTCGCGGTCGCAGGTTCATTTCCCGGGCGATGGCGTCGAGCTTTCGTTGGCTATGCACCGACAGGTCGGTGCCTTTGGGCAGGTACTGCCGCAGCAAGCCGTTGGTGTTCTCGCAGATGCCGCGCTGCCAGGGACTGCGCGGATCGGCGAAGTAGATCGCCAGCCCCGTACGTCGGGATAACGTCTTGTACAACGCCATTTCCTTGCCCTGGTCGTAGGTCAGCGTTTGGCGCAGCGACGCCGGTAGCGGCCGAAAGGCTCGACTGAAGCCCGCAAGCGCGTCCTCTGCCGAGCAGCCGTCCATCTTCACCAGCTTCAGAAACAAGGTGCGGCGATCCACCAGCACCCCCACCGAGGACTGGTTGCGCGCTCCCTTGAGGAAATCGCCCTCCCAGTGGCCCGGCAACACGCGTTCGTTGGCCTCGGGCGGCCGATCATGAATGCTGGGCAGATCGTGCATGCGGCCGCGACGGTTGGCGCCTTGCCCGCGCGGACGGCGCGCGCACTTGTGCTGGCGCAACAGCGCCACTAGCCCGCGCCGCAGTTCCCCGCGCGGGGCAGCGTAGATCGCGGTGTAAATCGTCTCGTGGGACACGTGCTTGGCCGGCTCGCCAGGATGCTGTCGGCGCAGTGTGAGGCTCACCTCTTGCGGTGACCAGCGTCGGGCCAACAGCGAACGCACCAGACGCCACAAGGCGCTGTCGCGATGCAACTTACGTTGCCGGCGCGCCTTCTGAGCCAATCGTCGGGCCCGTTGCCCCGCACGGCGGGCGTCATAGCCGAGCGTCGGGCGGCCCAGGCGAGGGCTATCGGATGGCTCACGATGCCCGTTGCGCGCCAGCTCCCGCGCGATCGTGCTGGGCGAACGACCCAACATGATCGCTAACTGCCGGGCGCTCTCCCCACGCGCCTTGCCCACCATGATGGCGCCTCGCTCTTCGGCGCTCAGATGACTGTAGTGCTGACCCATGCATCACCTCCATTGGGGTGTTGCACTTGATGTTAGAGACCGCC
>NZ_JBYLFE010000018.1:0-1214 GCF_057750885.1 Frateuria sp. sgz306004 | reverse complement strand
TGTAATGACCCAGTGATTTCCTGCTCAGGTGTTACGTTTAGACGGAGACACCCATGAGCATCGTGATGGACGAAGAGATCAAACGCTGGACGGCACGGCGGAAGTCGGCGCTGGTACTGGAGATCATCCAGGGCAAGACGAGCGTGTCGGAGGCAAGTCGGCAGTTCGATCTGCCGCCGTCGGAGATCGAGAGTTGGGTCGAGGACGGCAAGCGCGGGATGGAGAACGCGCTGCGTGCCAAGCCCGAGGACGTGCGCGAGCAGTACGAGCGCCAGCTCAAGGAGCTGCAGGAAGCCTACGGCGAAGCCATGCTGGAGCTGCGTGCGCGAAAAAAATTGGCGTCCCTGTTGGGCAAGGACGAGACCTGATGGTCGCGATCCAGCAGGGACTGCGGACCGATGGTGTCGCGGTGTCGATGGCCAAACTGTGCCGCTGGTTCGACGTGCCGCGGCGCACGATGTACTACCGGACCGTGAAGGCGGCGCCGACGGTGCGGTCGGAACTGGCGGCACCGATCAAGCAGCTGATCGAAGCCGAGCCGTCCTTCGGCTACCGCACGGTGGCCGGCTTGCTGGGCATGAACAAGAACACGGTCCAGCGCATCTTCCAGCTAATGGGCTGGCAGGTGCGCAAGCGGGCCGTGGGCATGCGGCCACGGATTCAGGCCTTGCCGTCGGTGGCCACGGCCCCGAACCAGCGCTGGGCGACGGACCTATGCCGGATCTGGGGCGGGCGTGACGGCTGGCTCACGTTGGCCCTGGTGATCGACTGCCACACACGACAGCTGCTGGGCTGGCAACTGTCGCGGACCGGTCGGGCGACGACCGCAGCCGCGGCCCTGGAACAGGCCTTGATCACACGCTTCGGCACGCTCGGTCGGGTACCCGAGCCGTTCCTGCTGCGCTCGGACAACGGACTGGTCTTCACCAGTCGCCAGTACACACGACTGGTCCGCAGCTACGGCCTGCAGCAGGAGTTCATCACGCCGCACTGCCCACAGCAGAACGGCATGATCGAACGCTTCATCCGTACGCTTAAGGAGCAGTGTGCACACCGACACCGCTTCGAAAGCCAGCAGCATGCAATGCGAGTGATCGGCGACTGGATCGCGTTCTACAACCACCGGCGTCCGCACCAAGCGCTGGGGATGAAGACACCCGCTGAGGCTTATGCTTTAGCGGCCTGACCTGCGCAGGAACTGCTGGGTCATTACA
>NZ_JBYLFE010000017.1:0-1226 GCF_057750885.1 Frateuria sp. sgz306004 | reverse complement strand
TGCGACTTCAGCCGGTCATTGCAACACATTGCTGGAATCGTTCGGCCGGCGTTTCAAAGTTCAACGTCTGCCGAGGTCGCTCATTCAAGCGTCGAGCCACGGCATCGAGCTTGGCTTGAGAATACACCGACACGTCGGTGCCTTTGGGGAAGTACTGGCGAAGAAGGCCGTTCGTGTTCTCGTTCGAGCCACGTTGCCAGGGATGTTGCGGATCGCAGAAGTAGACCTGGACATCGGTCGCCAGGGTAAAGCGCTTGTGATCGGCCATCTCCTTGCCGCGATCCCAGGTCAACGATCGGTAGAGTTCGCGAGGCAGTTTGTGCGCATGCTTGATCAAGGCATCGATGACCGTTTGTGTGTCTCGGCCATCGACCTTCACCAGCATGACGTAGCGAGTGTGTCGCTCGACCAGCGTGGCGATCTGACTGTTATGGCTACCCATCAGCAGATCGCCTTCCCAGTGACCAGGCACGGCCCGGTCCTCGACATCGGCGGGGCGCTCGCGGATCGAGACCATGTCGGATAGCTGTCCGTGGTTCGGGGTCTTCTGCGTGTGATGGCGGGAACGCCGCATCGCCCGTGTATGGCGCAAATGCGCCAAGAGCTCCTTTTTTAAGGCGCCACGGGCCTGAATGAAGAGGCTGCGATAGATGGTCTCGTGCGACACTTGATGCTCCTCGTGGCCGCCCGATCGCTGCTTGAGCCAGCCTGCAATCTGCACCGGGGACCATTGCTGTTGCAACTTATCGGCAACCAGCCGGGCCAGCACGCGATGCTTGCGGAGCTTGCAGACCTTGGGTCGGCGTGCGTGATCCCAGGCGCGCTGGTCAGCGTGGCTCGCACGGTAAGCGTCGCGTCCGCCATTGCGCCCCAACTCCCGCCCGATGGTCGAGGGTGCACGGCCGAGGTGAACGGCGATCTGGCGGAGCGACTGCCCCAAGGCGACCCGCCGCGAGATCTCTTCGCGCTCAGAAAGCGTCAGGGCGCGCAATGAACGGTGGCGCGGCACGGGGCGAATACCGCCGACTTGGGCTATCACACGGCGTATCGAGGAATGCCTACGCCCCAGCCATCGGGCGATCTGGTGGAGCGATTCACCCTGCTGCCATCGCTCCCACAGCAGGGTCTTCTCGCTATCGGTGATGTGACGCCGAAGTCTGGGTGCCATGCAACACTCCTTCCGCTTGCGCGTCTATAGTGTGTTGCTTTGACCGGCTGAAGTCGCA
>NZ_JBYLFE010000016.1:2500-5459 GCF_057750885.1 Frateuria sp. sgz306004 | reverse complement strand
CAAAGACAAACGCCTTCCCGATTGGGAAGGCGTTTGAGGGATAAAGACCCTGGCGGTGACCTACTCTTGCATGAGGATTCACACTACCATCGGCGCAGCTGCGTTTCACTTCCGAGTTCGGGATGGGATCGGGTGGGACCACAGCGCTATAGCCGCCAGGGAGAGGGTGTGGAAGTCGCCGAGAGGCGCCATTCCAGCAAAGGGGTAAACGAGTGACAAGCGTCTGGTGAATTCGAGATGTTTCGCTGAGGAAAGCGAAGCGTCTTGGGGTTATATGGTCAAGCCTCACGGCTCATTAGTACACGTAAGCTCAATGCATTGCTGCACTTCCACACCGTGCCTATCAACCACCTAGTCTTGATGGTGCCTTAAGGAGTCTCTGGGACTCGGGAGATCTCATCTTGGGGCGCGCTTCCCGCTTAGATGCTTTCAGCGGTTATCGCTTCCGTTCGTAGCTACCGGGCAATGCCATTGGCATGACAACCCGAACACCAGCGGAACGTCCACTCCGGTCCTCTCGTACTAGGAGCAGCCCCCCTCAAATCTCCAACGCCCACGACAGATAGGGACCGAACTGTCTCACGACGTTCTGAACCCAGCTCGCGTACCACTTTAAATGGCGAACAGCCATACCCTTGGGACCGGCTACAGCCCCAGGATGTGATGAGCCGACATCGAGGTGCCAAACACCGCCGTCGATATGAACTCTTGGGCGGTATCAGCCTGTTATCCCCGGAGTACCTTTTATCCGTTGAGCGATGGCCCTTCCATACAGAACCACCGGATCACTAAGACCTACTTTCGTACCTGCTTGATCCGTCGATCTCGCAGTCAAGCACGCTTATGCCTTTGCACACAGTGCGCGATGTCCGACCGCGCTGAGCGTACCTTCGTGCTCCTCCGTTACTCTTTGGGAGGAGACCGCCCCAGTCAAACTACCCACCACACACGGTCCCTGATCCGGATTACGGACCTAGGTTAGAACGTCAAGCACTTCAGGGTGGTATTTCAAGGATGGCTCCACCGAAACTAGCGTCTCGGTTTCATAGCCTCCCACCTATCCTACACAGAAGAACTCAACGTTCAGTGTGAAGCTGTAGTAAAGGTTCACGGGGTCTTTCCGTCTTGCCGCGGGAACGCTGCATCTTCACAGCGATTTCAATTTCACTGAGTCTCGGGTGGAGACAGCGCCGCTGTCGTTACGCCATTCGTGCAGGTCGGAACTTACCCGACAAGGAATTTCGCTACCTTAGGACCGTTATAGTTACGGCCGCCGTTTACTGGGGCTTCGATCAAGAGCTTCGCCTTGCGGCTGACCCCATCAATTAACCTTCCAGCACCGGGCAGGCGTCACACCCTATACGTCCACTTTCGTGTTTGCAGAGTGCTGTGTTTTTGATAAACAGTCGCAGCGGCCAGGTTACTGCGACCTTCCAATGCTCAGTCACGCACGTGACCACATCGGAAGGCGCACCTTCTCCCGAAGTTACGGTGCCATTTTGCCTAGTTCCTTCACCCGAGTTCTCTCAAGCGCCTTGGGATTCTCACCCTGCCTACCAGTGTCGGTTTACGGTACGGTTTCTCTGTAGCTGAAGCTTAGTGGCTTTTCCTGGAAGCGTAGTATCAGTCACTTCGTCCAAAAGGACTCGTCTCGGTGCTCGGCATAAAGAGGGCCGGATTTGCCTAACCCTCATGCCTACCGCCTTTCCCCGGGACAACCAACGCCCGGTAGACCTAACTTTCTCCGTCCCCACATCGCACTACAGACAAGTGCCGGAATATTAACCGGCTTCCCATCGACTACGCATTTCTGCCTCGCCTTAGGGGCCGACTCACCCTGCGCCGATGAACGTTGCGCGAGGAAACCTTGGGCTTTCGGCGTGGGGGCTTTTCACCCCCATTATCGTTACTCATGTCAGCATTCGCACTTCCGATACCTCCAGCAGACTTCTCAATCCACCTTCACAGGCTTACGGAACGCTCCTCTACCGCGCACACAAAGTGTGCACCCCGAGCTTCGGTGTATAGCTTAGCCCCGTTAAATCTTCCGCGCAGACCGACTCGACCAGTGAGCTATTACGCTTTCTTTAAAGGGTGGCTGCTTCTAAGCCAACCTCCTGGCTGTCTATGCCTTTCCACATCGTTTTCCACTTAGCTATAACTTTGGGACCTTAGCTGCGGGTCTGGGTTGTTTCCCTTTTCACGACGGACGTTAGCACCCGCCGTGTGTCTCCCGTACATTCTGTCCTGGTATTCGGAGTTTGCCATGGTTTACTAAGTCGCGATGACCCGCTAGCCATAACAGTGCTCTACCCCCAGGAAGATTCATACGAGGCGCTACCTAAATAGCTTTCGAGGAGAACCAGCTATCTCCGAGTTTGTTTAGCCTTTCACTCCTATCCTCAGCTCATCCCCATCTATTGCAACAGATGTGGGTTCGGTCCTCCAGTGCGTGTTACCGCACCTTCAACCTGGCCAAGGATAGATCACTCGGTTTCGGGTCTACTGCCAGAGACTATGCGCCCTATTCAGACTCGGTTTCCCTTCGCCTCCCCTATACGGTTAAGCTTGCCACTGACAGTAAGTCGCTGACCCATTATACAAAAGGTACGCAGTCACCCTTGCGGGCTTCCACTGCTTGTACGTATACGGTTTCAGGGTCTATTTCACTCCCCTCTCCGGGGTTCTTTTCGCCTTTCCCTCACGGTACTTGTTCGCTATCGGTCGGTCAGGAGTATTTAGCCTTGGAGGATGGTCCCCCCATGTTCAGACAGGGTTTCTCGTGCCCCGCCTTACTCAATTTCATCTCTAATGCCCTTTCGCCTACGGGGCTATCACCCTCTATGGCCGGCCTTTCCAAACCGTTCGGCTAAAACACTAAAGACTTTTGGGCTAGTCCGCGTTCGCTCGTCGCTACTGACGGAATCTCGGTTGATTTCTTTTCCTCCGGGTACTTAGA
>NZ_JBYLFE010000015.1:0-7281 GCF_057750885.1 Frateuria sp. sgz306004 | reverse complement strand
GTCTTCTCGCTATCGGTGATGTGACGCCGAAGTCTGGGTGCCATGCAACACTCCTTCCGCTTGCGCGTCTATAGTGTGTTGCTTTGACCGGCTGAAGTCGCAACCCAAAGCGGACATGCCGGGAATTGGTTAGTGAGTCGCCATAGCGAGGAAGAGCTGTGAGTCCCATCGACGAGTTCAAGGAACACTTGCTTGAGGCAGAGCGCGTCCTCGACACGGAGTTCTCATTCGATCTGGCCGAGCCGAACTATGTTCGCTGCTTAGAGGTCATCGCCGCCAATCCGTCGCGCAGGGCTGAGTTTGCCAAGGCGCTGATGGGCCTATTCGACAGCAAACTCATCAGTGATGAGCCGGTCGCTTTCCTCATGCACGCGCTGCGGTGGCCCGATGTCCGTTCGTGGGCGGTTGAGTCGCTGCGGACGATGGCCAGCCCCGAGATACATGGGCGTCCTTATGAAAAGATCATCAAGGCATACGAGCCAGACTGGGGGAATCGTGAGTTCTACCAGTCATTCCAGGGCGCTCATTAAGATAAAGGCGACTGTCCGCTTCCGACCCAGAGCGGACTTTTCATTTTTGCCTACAGGGGCGAGGAATGGCTCACGGATTGGATCTACCGGATTACCCAGGTGCGCCGTCAGCCACCTTTGAGATCTCTACGGCCACTTCCGAGTTCGCGAAGCTGTGCGTGGTCCTACTCGCCACAGTCTTGTTCTTCGTTGGAGGGTATATGCACGGGGGCTTGAAGGTTGGCGTCATCGCCATGACGCCTCTTGCGCTCATTTCCCTGCTTGCGGCCATATCGACCTTGAATGAAACATCGAGCGTCAATGTCGACGACCAAGGTCTACAGAGGTCGTTTCGCGGGAAGGTCTGGCAGGCGGTTGCCTGGGAAGACATCAATCTGATTAGGCTGACGGCCATACGGCGGAGCGACACAGCCAAGCCCGTGGAATACATCCAGGTCCGGCTAAGTGCCCATGGCATTTTTCGCTTCCCGTCTCGCGGAACGATGGTATTTCCCTGCCAGTTCTCGAACTACAGCGTATTCGTTGCGCTGATGAATCGATATATCGGAAAGCACAATCTACAGGTCGAGGACTGCAGGTCGGGATCGGCAATACGGGTAGACCGACTTTAGGTCCGCTACCGACCCATAGCGGACCCAAGAAACGGGAAGGACTTATGGAGTTGCATGAATGTTCGAACGGGGAATCATCTTCTTCCTTTTCCTTGTGCTCTTTGTCGGCGTGCTTCACGGACTCAAGTCCGGCAGCACGGTTCTTCTGTTGCAAACCTATAAGAGGTCAGAAGACCCCGGTTTTTATTGGGCGGGCATCGCCGTGGCGGGCGCGGGCGCTGTGGCACTACTCGCAGTACTAATTTTTGGTCAGATCTGAATGCGCCGTGTCTGCCCGCTGTCACTAGTAGGGGGAAGCGTCCGCTTCCGACCCGTATTGGCGCCGACATCGTCATTCATCTCGAGAAATGTGACGCATAGCACGTCGACTTGATGCTCTCTTAACGGGGGGGCTTTGGTATATCTCCAATTGAGCGTCCATCCCGACGCCGACAGCTCGGATGTCATACAGGGGAATAGCCATGATCGGTCGCGTAGCGTTGCTCGTCTGCTGCTTCGTTATGTTTGGATTTCGTCCATCGCCCGTTTTATCGGCTCCCTATGGCAGTGAACCGGCCCGTGCTTCTACTGCACCGATTGGTGCACAAAGCCTCACTATCGAAACGACGCGGGCCCAATTGGTTACGACGTTGGCCACGTCGACGAACCCTACCTACTATGGCCCTCCCTACTATCAGTATGGCTACCACAACAACGGCCCTTTCGGGTCGATCAGTTCAGCCATTACTGCGTGGTGGGCTGACTACAAAGCGAAATATCCTTGGGCGTTTCCGGGGTGCAACTACGCGGTTCAACTTCTCGATCCAACGACTAGAAATAACAATGATGGCCAGTACGGCGAGGTCGCCCAGATGCCACTGTCGGGCACGTGTGGTGGCTGGGGTCGCGTCACGTCAACCGCCTCTGCTTACAAGACAGGCAAGGCCCTTGGAAAGCCGTGCAACTGCGTAGGGGACCCCATCAATTTCGGTACTGGCAACGAATATCGCGACGACGTAGATCTGGGGATCGGTCCGTTAAGCCTCCATCGCTACTACAACAGCCATACCGCGATCGAAGCCTCACATATTGGCGCGCACTGGCGGCACACGTTCGATCGCAACCTCCAGTATGTGCACGATTCGACAATCAGCATCGTGACGGTTCAGCGCCCTGATGGTTTGCAAGTGGTTTTTACGCTGCAGTCCGGCGCATGGGTCCCTGACGCGGACGTCGCAGATACGCTGGCTCCGATCTACGATGCCTCCAGCAATCTTCAAGGTTGGTTTTACACCAACGCCGCCACACGCGAATTGGAGGACTACGACGCACTGGGTCACCTACTCTCAATCACCGACGTCAACAAGCAACTGACCGTTTTCACTTACAGCGATGCCTCGACGCCTGCAGGTATCGCACCAGTTGCAGGTCTTCTGCTGACGGTAACTGATGCGCAGGGACGGCAGCTGTCGTTTACCTACAACGGCCAGGGCAACGTCGCAACGGTCACGCAGCCAGACGGTGGAGTGACAACTTACAGTTATGACGCGAGCGGTAATCTCGTCAAGGTAACCTATCCGGACACGCATTATCGGCAGTACGTCTATAACGAGGGCGCGCTGACGTCCAACACCAATCTCCCGAACGCACTGACAGGCGAAATTGATGAGAAGGGCACGCGCCTGACAGATATCGGCTACGACAGCCTGGGTCGCGCGATCCTGTCCCGGAGGGCGGGGAGCGTAGACGTCACTCAGCTTAGCTATGGCGCGAACGGCGCCAACACGGTGACCTACCCCAGTGGTGCTCAGGTTACGTACGGCTTCAGCATTCCGAACGGGTCCGTGCATGCCAGTTCCGCCAGTGGGCCGTGCGGCGTGGACTGTGGCCAAGGTTTTGCGTCGCTGACTTTTGACACGAACGGTTATCCTGCCACGGGCATGGACTTCAACGGTCATATCACCAAATCTACCTACAGTGCTCAGGGGCTACTCACGATACAGGTCGAGGCCTCGGGCGAAAGCACGCAACGCACGATCGCCTCCACTTGGGATGTCACCAATCGAGTGCCCCTTACTCGCTCGATCAGCGATGCAAGCGGCGCGGTGAAAGCGATGACAGCCTGGGTCTACAACAGCCGCGCCCAAGTCACCGCGCGCTGCGAAATCGATCCGGTGGTGGCCAGCGGCTACACCTGTGCCAATACGGGCACCCCACCGACGGGCGTCCGTCGCTGGACTTACGCCTATTGCGATGCGGTGGATAGCTCGCAATGCCCATTCATCGGGTTACTGCTCAGCGTGGATGGCCCACGCACCGACGTGTCGGATGTCACGCACTACGTCTATTACCTGTCCACCGACGAGTCGGGCTGTGGTACGGCGGGTGGCACGTGCCATCGTGCCGGCGATCTTTACCAAGTGATCAACGCCCTGGGCCATGTCACCAGCTATCTGGCATACGACAAGAACGGCCGCGTGGTCCGCCAGTCCGACCCCAACGGCGTAATCACGGATTTGTCCTACACGGCGCGCGGCTGGCTGGCGACGAGCACCTTGCGTGCGAACGCCGATGGATCGCCTTCAGGCACTGACGCGGTGACGCAGATTGGTTACGACGCGACCGGCAACGTGACCAGGGTCACTGACCCCGACGGGGTCTACCTTAGCTACACCTACGATGCAGCTCACCGCCTCACCGACATCAGCGACGCGCTGGGCAACCGCATCCACTACACGCTGGATGGCGCGGGGCACAGAACGCAGGAACAGATCTTCGACCCCAGTGGCCTCGTACATCGCACGTTGTCGCGCACTTTCAATACCTTTGGGCAGCTCACCCAGGTCACGGATGCCCTTAGCCATGCCGTGTTCAACGCCTCCTATAGCGATAGTTACGATGCCAGCGGGAACCTGACGCACACCGCCGATGCCTTGGGCACCCAACGCAAACAGAGCTATGACGGGCTTAACCGCCTCGTCAGCGCGATCGACAATTACAACGGCACCGACACAGCGACGCAGAACACACAAAGCGTGTTCGCCTATGACTCCAACGATCGCTTGCAGGGCGTCGGAGACCCAGATGGCCTCAATACTACCTACGGCTATGACGGGCTGGGAAATGCGACGTCGGTGCAGAGTCCGGATACCGGTACCACTGCCTACATCTTTGATGCGGCAGGCAACCTCACCCAGCGCACTGACGCCAGCGGGGTGGCGAGTAATAGCACCTTCGACGCTCTCAACCGTCGCACTGCCACCACCTATGTCGACGGCACGCTCAATGTGGCCTACGGCTACGATGAGCCCAACAGCGTCACCGGTTGTGCCAGCTCCTACCCCGTCGGTCGCTTGACCCGCATCATCGAGACGGCGATCACCACGGTGTACTGCTACGACGCACACGGCCAAATCACTCAGAAGCTTCAGACCCTAGGCACGGTGACCGATGCCACTGGCTACGGCTACACTCTGGCCGGCCGCCTGGCTAGCACGCTGACGGCAAGCGGCACGTCCATCCAGTACAGCCGGGACGCGGCCGGCCGCATCAACGGCGTCACCGTGCTGCCGCCCGGTACATCCAGCGCGGGTACCGGTAATACCGTCACGGCAATCAGCTACCTGCCATTCGGTCCAATCACCGGCTACACCTTGGGCAACGGTCAGACTGTCACGCGCACCTACGACGCCAACTATGCACTCACCGACGTGGTGAGCCCGGTGCTGAACCTGCATTTCGCTCGCGGTGCGATGGGCAATATCTCTGCCCTTGGCAGCGCTTCCGGTGCCAACCCAGCCGTCGAGACCTATACCTACGACCCGTTGTATCGCCTCACGGGCCTGTACGACGCCAACAGCAACGCCGAGGAGACCTATACCTACAGCCGTACCGGTGATCGCCTGAGCAAGACCAGCAACGGCTTGGCGACCGGCACGTACTCCTACCAGAGCGGCACTCACCACCTGGCCAGCATAGGCAATGCATCTCGAGTCTACGACGCCAACGGCAACACCACTGGCAGCGTAGTAGGCGGCAACGCCTATGGCTTCGGCTACAACGGCCGCAATCGCCTGACGGTGGCGCAGCTCAACGGCAGCACCGTGGGCACCTACACCTACAACGCCATAGGCCAGCGCACGGCGAAGGTGGCAACCTTCCCAGCAGCGAGCAATCAGCGCTTCGTGTACGACGAGAACAGTCAGCTCCTGGGGGAATACGGCAGCAATACACGTGACTACATCTGGTTGGACGACTTGCCGGTGGCCGTGGTCGATACCACAGGCACTGCCAGCACGGTTAGCTATGTGCATGCGGATGGGTTGAATACGCCACGCGCCGTCGCTGACGCCAATGGCAACACCGTCTGGCAGCTCGCATTCCAAGGAAATCCGTTCAGCGAGCAGCAGCCAACGAGTGCGAACGGGTTCGTCTATAACTTCCGTTTCCCCGGCCAGTACTACGATGCAGAAAGTGGCTTAGTGCAGAATGTCAATCGTGACTATGAACCAGCCACGGGTCGGTATGCTCAAAGTGACCCAATCGGTCTCCGTGGAGGGTCGAGCACGTACGGTTACGCGGGCGGGGCTCCCCTGATTTACACAGATTCGTTTGGTCTGTTCCTGACCACAGTCGATGCGACCTGCATGCAGGACCCCAAGTTCTGCGCTGAAATCTTTGGTGACATATCGAGATCGGAAGGCACGATCCAAGCAAAACTCGGCGATAAGTGCGCGGAGGAACGCGGGGAAGCAGCAGCGAACTTGTTTGATGCGCTGGGCAATATCGGTGCAGCCGCGCAGATCGCATCTTCAGCTAGAGGATCACTCCCTGGTGCCAAACCTTCTATCCCTCGAATAACGCCAGGTTCCTTGAATCCAGCAGAGGAACAGGGCTTGCTTGAAGCGCTGGGACACGTGGACGCCGGCACAGTGCCAGCCTCCCCATTAAACAAAGGATGGGGACGTCAATTTAAAAATTGGGGTGGAGACCTGCCAGGCCAAAGCGGTGCTGCCTCACCATATTTGGAGTATCGAGTTGCTCCCGCAGCCGGGACTGCAGGGCCGGGCGCCAGGCGTCTTGTGGTAGACAGCACTACCGGAGATGCGTACTACACTTGGACACACTACGGTGATAGCGGCGCACCTGCGTTCGTAAGGATACGATGACCATGAGTATTCAAACGGGTCTGAACCAGATCGACAGCGACGAAGAGCTTGCTCTGGTGGCTTCAAACCTAGAGCGAGAGGGCTGGAAAATCTACACTCTGCCACGTGATATCCAAGACGCTGATCAATTCTTCGAAGCGGTTCGTTCCATTTTGCCACTTGATCCACCGGTTCAAACCAACGGAAATTGGGATGCTTTAAGCGATTCGCTCTGGTCAGGACTCGATGCCGCCCGCGAGAGAAGGGTCGTCATCGTTTGGCCGAACAGCCGTTCAATGAGTGACGGAGACGAAAAAGGATTCGCAATCGCGAAGGCCGTTCTCGAAGACGTTTCAAGGACGCTGTCGGACCCGACACAAACTGCAAGCATCATCACGCAGCTGGTGATTCTAGAAACCATCTAAAAAAAGGGGGATCAAAGGAATCCATGTCCGAAATTGAAATAGGATCCTGATTCGAGCTTGTAGGTCGACGACTTTTGTGCCGCCTTTGCACAGCGGCGCGATAAGCCTGTTTAGCGTTGTTGTGCTCGCCCTGCTAACCGATCAGTCGCGGGTTATCAAAGAGGGCGTTCATTTCGGGCAGACCGAACGCATTTTCGGCAGCCTCCACCGTAAATGAAGCGTGCTCGTCGGTACTTAGATCGATGATTCTTGCCATCGCTTCGTGAAAGTCGTAGGAGCAAACAGCGGTTTGTTCCGGCCTGATTTCACGGGGTTTCAAGGGAATGGACGGGCCCGCCGCACCGCAAAGGTCGGGGGCGACGATGCGCAGGTGGCAACGAAAAGTGCAAGCGAAGCGCTCCATAGCGTCATTGTCATACCGCCCCTATTTCACTTTAGGCCCGCAGTAAGCTTGTCAGAGGTGCAGCCGGAGCGTCCGCTTCCGACTGCGACTTCAGCCGGTCATTGCAACACATTGCTGGAATCGTTCGGCCGGCGTTTCAAAGTTCAACGTCTGCCGAGGTCGCTCATTCAAGCGTCGAGCCACGGC
>NZ_JBYLFE010000014.1:0-16749 GCF_057750885.1 Frateuria sp. sgz306004 | reverse complement strand
CGACTTCCGCCGTGCCGTCCAGCGTTTGATCTCTTCGTCCATCACGATGCTCATGGGTGTCTCCGTCTAAACGTAACACCTGAGCAGGAAATCACTGGGTCATTACACACGGCCCTTCTTGTTACTACCGATAGCCAGCAAATGCGGTGCTTACTTGCCTTCCTTCAGTGCGATGGCATTGATGCCGGCGGAGGCGAGGCGCTGCTTGGCCGATTCCAGTTCGGTGGCCGAATGGAATGGGCCAAGGCGCACGCGGTTGTAGGTTTGGCCGTTGACGTTCACCGGCGCCACGTTGGCGACGAAACCCTGCATGGCAAGCTTGGCCTTGAGCGTTTCGGCATCGGCCGGGCTCGGGAACGCGCCCACCTGCAGCAGATAACCGCCACCGCTGCTGGCGACTGGTGCCTGGGCCTTCACTGCCGATTCCGGTGCTGCCGTGACTGGCTCGCTGACAGCGGCAGGTGCAGCGGCCTGCTTGGCGGCGGCAGCCTGCTGCTGAGCCTGCTGTTGCGCAGCGGCTTGCGCGGCCTGCTGGGCCGCCTGCTGCTTCTGTTGCTGCTCGGCCTTGGCCTGTGCGCTGATCACCGCATCGGGAATGCGCACTTCCTTTTCCGACAGCACCGAGTAGAAGTCGTACTGCGGCTTCTTCGGTGCCGGCGTGCCGTTGTCGGTGGCCGAGGTGGATTCGTTGGCCGCCGCGCCTGCATCGCTGCCGCGCTGTGCGGTGGCTTGCGCATTGGGCTGCGGACCATCGCCGGCACGTGGCGTCATCGGCAGGTGGCCGCGCATGGCGAACATCAGCAATGCGCCGATGAGAATGCCGATGACGGCCCAACCCCAACCCGGCATGCCACCGCTGTTGTTGCGGACGGCCTGCCGACCTTTGCCCTTGCGTGCTGCCATTTACATCTTCTCCGGGGCACTGAGTCCCAGCAAATCCAAACCGTTGCGGATGACCTGGCGCGTGGCGAGCGCGAGCGTGATGCGCGCGTTGCGCAGTTCGGCGTCGTCCACGATCCACTTGTGCTCGTGATAGTAACTGTGCAGCGTGCCCGCGAGTTCACGCAGGTATTGGGCGATCAGGTGCGGTTCCAGATTGCTGGCGGCGGCTTCCACCACCTCCGGATAACGCGACAGCTCGGTGAACAGGGCCTGCTCATGCTCGCTGTCCAGGCGGCCCAGCTGGGCCACGCCCGCGGCGGTATCCACCGCCGGCAGGCCGCGCTCGGTCAGTTCTTCCAGCACGCGGCAGACGCGGGCATGGGCGTATTGGATGTAGTAGACCGGGTTGTCGTTGCTCTGCGAGCGGGCCAGGTCGATATCGAACACCAGCTGTGAATCGGCCTTGCGGGCGATCAGGAAGTAGCGCGTGGCGTCGCGGCCGGCCTCTTCGATCAGATCGCGCAGGGTGAGGTAGCTGCCGGCGCGCTTGGAGAGTTTCACCTCTTCGCCGCCGCGCATCACCGTCACCATCTGGTACAGCACGTAGTTCGGGTAGCCCTTGGGAATGCCCGTATCCAGCGCCTGCAGGCCGGCCTTCACGCGGGCCAGCGAACCGTGATGGTCAGAACCCAGTACGGTCACCGCGTTCACGTAACCGCGCTGCCACTTGGACAGGTGATACGCCACGTCGGGCACAAAATAGGTGTAGGTGCCGTCGGACTTGCGCATCACGCGGTCCTTGTCGTCACCGAAGTCGGTGGTGCGCAGCCACAGCGCGCCGCCTTCTTCATAGGTGTGGCCATGAGCGACCAGCTCGCGCACCGTCTCTTCCACCTTGCCGTCGCTGTAGAGCGAGGACTCGAGGTAGTAGGTGTCAAAGCCGACGCCGAAGGCGGCCAGGTCCAGGTTCTGCTCGCGGCGCAGGTAGGCCACCGCGAATTGGCGGATGGCTTCCAGGTCTTCGACGTTCTTGGCACCGGTGACCACGTGGCCTTCCACCTCCACGCTGTCGCCGTTGAGGTAGGCCAGGGCTACGTCGGCGATGTAGTCGCCACGGTAGCCGTCTTCCGGCCAGCCGGCATCGGCTGGAGTGAGGCCGCGCGCACGCGCCTGCACCGAGATGGCCAGGTTATGAATCTGCACGCCAGCGTCGTTGTAATAGTACTCGCGCTTGACCTTCCAGCCGGTGGCATCCAGCAGGCGCGCCAGGCAGTCGCCCAGCACCGCGTTGCGGCCGTGGCCCACGTGCAGCGGGCCGGTGGGGTTGGCCGAGACGAATTCCACGCCGGCCACCACGCCCTTGCCGCTGGCGCTGCGGCCGTAGGCGGTGCCTTCGCCCAGCATGCGGCTCACCTCGGCGTGATAAGCGCCAGGAGCCAGGAAAAAGTTGATGAAGCCCGGACCGGCGATGTCCACCTTGGCCACCAGGGCGTTGGCCGGTAGCGCGGCCACCAGCTTCTCGGCCAGTTCGCGCGGCTTGGCGCGCGCCGGCTTGGCCAGCAGCATGGCCGCGTTGGCCGCAAAGTCGCCGTGTTCGCGGCTGCGGGTGCGCTCGACCACGAAGTTCGGCACGTCGAGGTCGGCGGGCAGGGTGGAGTCGTTCTGCAGGGTACGGATAGCCTGCAGCAGCAGTTCGCGCAGCTGATCTTTCACGGTATGGGTCGGGCGACGATGGAACCCGCAATCCTAGCAGACAGAGGTGGGGACGGCCGCGTTTTCAAGGACTTCCCGGTGTGTTGCGTTGCGGGGACGAGCCTGTGGATAAGTCTGTGGGGAAGATACGTCGCTCGCGGGACTCGCAGGGCGCCGTTGGCCGTGAAACCTGCATGCAATGAAAAAATATCAATCTAAACAGTCAATTGCATGGCATATGTAACGGCGTGCGAACAAATGAGGTGGAACTCGCCGTCTCAGGCCAAATGTGCATAACTAGCGGCAGACGCCGCGCAACCCAGCACCTGCACAAACTGCCTTGGCGACGTCATGTCCCTGTCATGCCGCAGCGCCACACTTTCACTCGTTCCCCCGGCACCTCCCCGCCGTCGGGACGGGAGACTGCCGTTTCTCTTTCTCTCCCCACAAAACGGCCTGACGGCGCGGACCTCCCCCCGCGCCGTTGTTCTTTGTGGCAACGGTGGTCTCAAAGCATCCCTAACGCCGCCATCGACACCGGCTCACCGGCGCCAATCACCAAGTGATCGAGCACCCGCACATCCACCAGGCGCAGTGCGTCGCGCAGTTCGTGGGTGATCTCGCGGTCGGCGGGGCTAGGCTCGGCGACACCGGATGGATGGTTGTGCGCGAGGATGACGGCGGCGGCGTTGTGCTTGATACAGGCGCGCACCACTTCGCGCGGATGGATGCTGGCTTGGTCGATGGAGCCGCGGAACAACTCCTCGAACGCGATCACGCGATGGCGCGTGTCCAGGAACAGGCAGGCGAACACTTCGTAGGGCAGATGACGCAGGCGCGCGCGCAGGTAGGCACCGCTATCGCTGGGATTGCTCAGCGTCGTTCGCTCATGCAGTTGTTCGGCCAGCGAACGACGGGCCAGCTCCAGGGCGGCGATCAGACGCGCGCGCTTGGCTGGGCCGATGCCGCGTGACTGAAGATGCTGGGCTGGGTCGGCAAGCAGAGCGTGCAACCCGCCACTGGCGGTGAGCAACTCGCGCCCGAGGGTGATGGCGTCCTTGCCGGGGATGCCGCTGCCGAGAAGCACGGCGATCAGCTCGGCGTCGGATAGTGCGGCACAGCCCCGGGCAAGTAGCTTTTCGCGGGGGCGTTCCAGTTCGGGCCATTCACGGATGCTCATGCGGCTAGGATGGTCGGGTTCGGCGGCCGCGCCCAGGGTGGCGGGCCGGCGCATCGCGTCCGTTCAGCGAGTGGCTTGAGGTGAGGTGCTGGCGGCCGCGGGCCGGCGGTATCCGTCACCGAGCCATCCGGGGGATTCCGGTAAGCTACGCGCCCAACCGGTTGTCAGGCCCTGAAACACCATGAGTCTTGCCCAACGTCGCATCCTGCTGGGTGTGTCCGGCGGCATCGCCGCCTACAAATCCTGCGAGCTGGTCCGCCGCCTGCGCGACCTGGGCGCCGAGGTACGCGTGGTGATGACCGAAGGCGCCACCCACTTCGTCAGCGCCACCACCTTCCAGGCCCTATCGGGTCAGCCGGTGCGCGTGAGCCTGTGGGATGCCGAAGCTGAAGCCGCCATGGGCCATATCGAGCTGGCGCGTTGGGCCGAACGCATCCTGATCGCGCCGGCCAGCGCCGACCTGATCGCACGCTTGGCGCATGGCTTTGCCAATGATTTGCTGACCACGGTCTGCCTGGCCAGCGCCGCGCCGCTTTATGTGGCACCGGCCATGAACCAGCAGATGTGGGCGCACCCGGCGGTACAAGCCAACATCGACACCTTGCGCCAGCGTGGTGTGCACCTGCTTGGGCCCGCCTCGGGCGACCAGGCCTGCGGGGATATTGGCTCGGGCCGCATGCTGGAGCCGATGGAGCTGCGCGAAGCCATCGTGGCTTCTTTCGGTAACCCGGCACTGCGTGGCCTAAAGGTAGTGGTGAGCGCTGGCCCCACCTATGAAGACATCGACCCGGTGCGCTTTATCGGCAACCGCAGTTCCGGACGCATGGGCTTTGCCGTGGCCGAGGCGGCCGCGCAGGCCGGTGCGGAGGTCACCCTGGTGGCCGGTCCGGTGAGCCTGCCGACGCCGCCGGGCGTGCGGCGCCGCGTGGATGTGCGCAGCGCGGCCCAAATGCGCGATGCCGTGGTGGATGCGGCCGCGCAGGCCAACATCTATATCGCCGCAGCGGCGGTGGGCGACTACCGCCCCGCCGAAGTGGCCGATCACAAGCTCAAGAAGCAGGCGGGTGCCCCGTTGGAGCTACGCTTGAGTGAGAACCCCGACATACTCGCGACGCTCGCCGCGCAAACCGTGCGCCCATTCCTGGTCGGTTTTGCGGCGGAAACGCATGATGTGGAGCATTACGCGCGGGACAAGCTCCAGCGCAAAGGATTGGACATGATTGCCGCTAACCAAGTGGGCGGTGGCCTTGGCTTCGAGGCTGCCGACAACGCGCTTACGCTTTATTGGGCCGATGGCATCGCGGATCTTTCGCGCGCCTCCAAGACCGAACTCGCGCATCAGTTGGTCGCCAAGGTGGCCGAACGCTACCGGGCGGTGCGCGGATGATCGATGTCGAACTGAAGCTCCTCGACCCGCGACTGGGCGATAGCATCCCCCTGCCAGAGGCCGCCACGACTGGCAGCGCAGGCATGGACTTGCGCGCCGCCATTGAGGCCCCGCTGACCATCGCGCCGGGCGACAGCGTGCTGGTGCCCAGCGGCATGGCGATTCATATTGGCGACCCGGGCTGGTGCGCATTGATCGTGCCGCGCTCGGGCCTTGGCCATAAGCATGGCTTGGTGATGGGCAATCTGGTCGGTGTGATCGACGCGGATTACCAGGGACCGTTGATGATTTCGTGCTGGAACCGTGGCAGCCAGCCCTACACCATCGCGGTGGGCGATCGCATTGCCCAGCTGTTGCTGGTGCCGGTGGCGCAGGCGCGGCTGAAGGTGGTTTCGGAGTTTGCGCCGTCGCAACGGGGCGAAGGCGGGTTCGGTTCGACTGGGGTCAACTAGATGTGTTGCGCGAGCGGGGAGCTGCGGTAATGCGCGCGTGGCCGTATCACCTGTGCGGGGACAGGGCATGGCGAAGAATGGCGTGAGCGGGCGACTGCCTGCGGTGAATATCGACGGACGAGCCCTCTTGCCCCTGGTGGCGGGCACCTTGCTGCTGTTGGGCGGTTTGTTCTGCCTCTGGCAGACCTGGCAGATCGCCGATGAAAGCAGCGCGGCGGAACGTGTCCATGCAGCGCAGCAGCAGGCGACCAAAGCGCTGGCGGCAGAGATCGCTACACAGCGAGGCGCCGTGGAGCGCGAGGTGAACAGCATCGATCCCGCCCAGATTGCTGCCGATCCCGTGCAGGCAGCGGCGATGGTGCGCCAGCGGGTTCCGCACGCTTTGGCGGTGGAGTTCTACAGCGGCACGCTCGATGAGGTGCTGCACGCCAACTACCGTACCTTTGGCTACGGCAAGGCCGCTCAATTGCTGGCGGCGCAAACCGCCGATGGCAAGCCGCCCGTGCAAACCGTGCCCGATGGTCATGGCGGTCGCGTGCTGAGCTTGGTATTGCCGGTGGGCTCAACCGCTCGCCCCAATGCCTGGGCGTGGGTGGCGTTGCCGTTCGAGCCGCTGCAGCAGCGCTTCGAGGCAATTGATCCCGCTGGCGGGCGCCTGGAACTGCGTCAGGGCGATGATCGAGGCGACTTGCGCCTGCTCGCCAAGGGTTCGCTGTCTGCCGTGAGTGAGTTGAACGGTACGCCAGTACCGGGCAGCAGCTTGAACGTGGTGGCCGCGCCGCCTACGGCCTACATCGTGCTGCCCAAGGTGTGGCCGGTGACGAGTCTGCTTGGCCTGTTGTGCCTGGCTGGCGGTGGGTATTTGTTCTGGCTGCGCGGTCATCCGCGTGGTCCGCGTATTGCTGATGTTGAGGATGCTTCATTGTCGGACCTGATCGATCAAACCGCCGCGCCGGCCCCGGCCGCCCCGGCACCTCGCCTTGCCTCGCCCGCCCCAGCGCCCGCCACCGCTGCACCAGCGCCGGTGGCTGTGGATCAGACTATTTTCCGTGCGTACGACGTGCGTGGTGTGGTGGGCAAATCGCTCACCAAGGATGTGGCCCGTCTTCTTGGCCAATCCATCGGCACGGTGATGCGCGAGAAGGGACTTCGCGAGATCGTGGTGGGCCGAGATGGGCGACTGTCGGGTCCCGAGCTTGCTGGTGCGCTTTCAGACGGTTTGCGCGAAGCGGGGATCGATGTGATCGACCTGGGTGGGGCGCCCACGCCGGTCGTTTACTACGCCGCATATCGCTTCAATACGGGGTGCGGCGTCGCTGTAACGGGTAGCCACAACCCGCCCGACTACAACGGCTTCAAGATCGTGGTGGGTGGCGAAACCCTGTCCGAAGGCGCTATCCAGGATCTCTACCAGCGCATTGTCGACAACCGCCTTGAACGTGGCGGCAAGGGCAACCTGCGTCATGTGGATGTGCTGCCCGATTACGTGGAGCGCATTACCTCCGACGTGCAGGCCGAGCGGCGCCTCAAGGTGGTGGTCGATTGCGGCAACGGCATTCCTGGCGTGGTGGCGCCGCAGGTGCTGGAAGGTATTGGTTGCGAGGTCGTGCCACTCTATTGCGATGTGGATGGCACGTTCCCTAACCATCACCCCGACCCCTCTGACCCGCATAACCTGGAAGACCTGATCTTCGCTGTGAAGCAGACCGGCGCCGATATTGGCTTGGCCTTTGATGGTGACGGCGATCGTCTGGGCGTGGTGACCAAGGACGGCGAGATTGTGTTCCCGGATCGCACCCTGATGCTGTTCGCGCGCGACGTGCTGTCGCGCCAACCGGGCGCCACCATCATTTACGACGTGAAGTGCACGGGCCATCTCAAGGGGCAGATTCTGGATGCCGGCGGCAGCCCGCTGATGTGGCGCACTGGGCATTCGCTGATCAAGGCCAAGATGCGTGACACCGGCGCGGAACTGGCCGGCGAGATGAGTGGGCACTTCTTCTTCAAGGAGCGCTGGTACGGCTTCGACGACGGCATTTATGCCGCTGCTCGTTTGATGGAGATCCTCGCGGGCGATCTGGAGGAGCGTACCCCGGAAGAAATTTTCGCCACCTGCCCCAAGGGCGTGTCCACGCCCGAGCTCAAGGTGGAGATGACCGAGGGCGCGCACTATCGCTTCATGGAGAAATTCCGGCAGGCGGCGAACCTTGGCGATGCCACGCTCACCACCATCGATGGCGTGCGCGCCGATTGGCCCGATGGCTGGGGGTTGGTGCGCCCCTCCAATACCACTCCCGTGCTCGTGTTGCGTTTCGATGCGGACAACGCCTCGGCGTTGGCGCGCATCCAGCAGCTATTCCGTGAGCAGATGCTGGCGGTCGATCCGTCGCTCAAACTACCGTTTTGAACACAAGAGGCCCCGGCATGACCGGGGCCTCTGAATAGCCTTGTGTAAGTTACTGGCTCAGCCGCTGGGCTGTCCCTTCGCTTGAGCGGCCTTCAAGTCACGGTAGTGCTGTAGATCCTGCACGTTCTTCTTCTCGGCGGCATCGCGCGCTGCCTGCTGGCGGTCGAGCAGGGCGCGCTGGTGGGTCACCACGTCGCGCTGCTGGGCGATGTTGTCGTTGAGGAACTTGGGCACCGGCTGCTTGGCGCGTTCCATGTCACCGGCGCGGGTCAGCAGATCCGTCAGCGCCTTTTCCTGGCTGGCCAGGTTGATCTTGGTGGTGTGGATCTGCTGGTCGATGTTGTCCAGGCTCTGCTGCAGCGAAATGCGGTACGCCTCCTCATTGGGGTAGGCGGTGAGCAACTGGTTGTCCTGGCGCTGGCGCTCTTGCAGCGCACGCTGTTGCGCGGCTTGCTGGTCGGCGACCTTTTGGGCGGCGGCGCGTTCTTCGGGCGTGAGCTGGCGGTCAACATGCTGTACCACCAGGCCGCTGTCGTTCACCAGGTCGTAACCGTACTTCAGTGCATCCGCCGTGAGGCTGTCGCTGTAATGCGGCAAGCCTGCGGCATCCTTCCAGCGGTAGCGGTAGCCGGTGCCTTTCTGTGCTTGCACCTGTGCGCCGATGGTCAGCGCGAGCAGCGCCATGGCAAAAACGGTTTTACGCATGCGAATCCCCCTTGTCGGCGGAGTATAGCCAGCGGCAGGGCAACATCCGCGACAGTGCCACGGTGCGGATGTTGTCGATGTGATCGCCATCGCCCGTTGCCGGGCGCAGTGGCCTGTCGTTCAGTGATTCACGCCGTACTGCTGGCGATAGGCCAGTAGCCGCGCGTGCTCCTGAGCCAGCTCCGGGCGCTCGCCGGCATAGGCCAGCACATCGGCCAGGCCGGTGATGGCGATCACCGGAATGCCAAACTCCTTGGTCACTTCCTGGGCCGCCGACAGTTCACCCTGGCCGCGCTCCTGGCGGTCCAGCGCAATCAGCACACCCGCCGGCGTGGCGCCCTGGGCGCGAATCAGCGCCAGCGACTCGCGAACCGCCGTGCCGGCAGTCATCACGTCATCAACGATCAGCACGCGGCCCTTGAGCGGTGCACCCACGAGCACGCCACCTTCACCGTGGTCCTTGGCCTCCTTGCGGTTGTATGCCCAGGGCAGGTCGCGGCCGTGCTGGTCGGCCAACGCGATGGCTGTGGCAGCCGCCAGGGCGATGCCCTTGTAGGCCGGGCCAAACAGCATGTCCACGCCGATGCCCGAATTCACCACGGCGGCGGCGTAAGCGCGGCCCAGTTGGGCCAGCGCGGCACCCGAGTCGATGCGCCCCATATTGAAAAAGTACGGGCTCTGGCGGCCGGACTTGAGCGTGAAGTCGCCAAAGCGCAGCACGTCGCGCTGTAGGGTGAGTTCGATGAAATCGCGCTGGTAGTCGTGCACGGCTGAATTCTCTTGAGCAAGGGTGATCAGGGAGCGATGGCGCGCAGCAGCAGGTGTTGCGGCCCGGCAGGTCCGCCATGGTACAGCTCGCCGGTGTCGACAAAGCCGGCCCGGCGGTACAAAGCAATGGCCGCGGTGTTGCGCACGTTCACGGTCAGCGCAAGGTCCCGTGCCTGCGGATAACGGGCTGCGAGGTCCGCCAGCAGTACAAGCAGCGCTTGCAGACCCAGGCCGCGACCTTGCCAACGATGGTCGATGAAAAAAGCCCGCAAGCCCAGCGTGGGGCGCGCGAAATCCCGATTGGCGATGCCGCCCGGGTGCGTTTCGAGCCGATAGAAGCCAATCGGCGTCTCGCCAAGCAGAATCGCCATGGCCTCGCTGCCGAGGCAATGCGCGATGTCGGCCAGTTGATCGGCTACCGGACCGACGAAGGCGCGTTGCCCATCGGCCACGCCAAGGGTCAGCAGGGCAGGGCGCCAGGCGGGCCGCACCGGCGCGACGCGGATAGCGGGGGCGTCGGACATGGTTGGTATGATGGCGCATCACCTGGGAGTTCGCATGCGCATCATCAGCCTCAACGCCAATGGAATTCGCTCCGCCGCCACCAAAGGTGTGTTCGAGTGGTTGCGCCAGCAAAAGGCCGACGTGGTCTGCCTGCAGGAAACCAAGGCGCAAGAGGATCAGCTCACCGACGCCATGTTCCGCCCCGATGGCCACCATTGTTTTTACCGCGACGCCACCAGCAAAAAGGGCTACAGCGGCGTGGCCATCTACGCCAAGCGCGAGCCGGACGAGGTGCTCACCGAACTGGGATGGGCGCCGTTCGACAACGAAGGCCGCTACATCGAGGCACGCTTCGGCAATCTCAGCGTGGTGTCGCTGTATGTGCCCTCGGGCTCCTCCGGCGAGGAGCGCCAGCAGTTCAAGTTCGAGGTGATGGACTGGCTCTCGCCGATCTTCGCCAAATGGGCCAAGAGCGGTCGCGACTACGTGCTGTGCGGCGACTGGAACATCGTGCGCAGCGAGCTAGACATCAAGAACTGGAAATCCAACCAAAAGAACTCCGGTTGCCTGCCGCAGGAGCGCTCCTGGCTGAACGACCTGGTCGACAAGCACGGCTGGGTAGACAGCTACCGAACCCTGCATCCCACCGGCCAGGACTACACCTGGTGGTCCAACCGCGGCAACGCCCGCGCCAATGACGTGGGTTGGCGCATCGACTACCAGATTGTCACGCCGTCGCTGCGCGAGCGCCTGAAGCGCTGCTCGGTCTATCGCGACCAACGCTTCTCCGACCACGCGCCGTTTACGGTCGACTATGCCGACTGAGGTGGGCACGCCGGCAACGCGCAAGCCGTCGGTCTGGCGCTCGTTCACGGAGCCATCGGCGTGGACAATGTGCCTGCTGGGCTTTTCCTCCGGGCTACCGTTCCTACTGGTGTCTGTCACGCTATCGCTGTGGCTCAAGGAAAATGGCATCGCGCTGAAGAGCGTCACGATGATCGCGAGCGCAGGCATGAGCTATGCGCTCAAGTTCCTGTGGGCTCCCCTTCTCGATCATTGGAAGTTGCCGCTGTTCACGCGCTTGGGCTTGCGCCGCGGCTGGCTGCTGTTTGCGCAAATCGGTGTGCTGGGTGGTTTGCTGCTGATGGCATTGTTTACCCCTAAACAGCTGCAGCCTTTTGTGCTGGCAACACTGTTGGTGGCGTTCATGGGGGCGACCCAGGACATCGCCATTGATGCGTACCGCATCGAAATCGCGCCACCCTCCGCGCAAGGTGCCCTGGTCGCAACGTATGCGCTGGGCTATCGATTAGGGCTACTGCTTGCTGGCGCGGTGGCGCTGATTCTGGCCGATCACATCCCCTGGTCCTGGATTTATGTGGCCATGGCGGCCGCGATGGTGGTGCCCATCATCACCACGTTGGTCATGCGCGAACCGGCGATAGTCCGCACGACGCCACCGAGTTGGCGCATGGCGATGCGTGACAGCGTAATCGACCCATTTGCTGATTTCTTCCGGCGGTACGGGTGGGTCATCGCGGGGCTCACGCTGCTGTTCATCCTGATCTTCAAGCTGCCCGAGCAGTCCATCGGAACCATCTTCAACCCATTCATGCGTGACATGGGCTTCAGCAAGACCGAGATCGGCGCGGTAACCAAGATCTACGGTGTATGGATTGGCATTGCCGGTGCGTTCGTGGGCGGCGCGGCGGTGGCACGCTGGGGAGCCTGGCGCACCTTGGGCGTGGCGATTGTGCTCGGCGCTTGCAGCAATCTGCTTTATCTCCTGTTGCTGCAGCGGCAGGGCAGTCTTGCCATGTTGACGCTGGCCATCTCAGGACAGAACTTTGCCGAAGGCCTGCTGGGGCCACCAACGGTGGCTTTTCTTTCCCTGTTGGTGAACCGGCAGCACACGGCCACGCAATATGCGCTGTTGAGCTCGCTGGTGAACCTTCCCGGCAAGGTATTGGGGTTCTTTGCGGGCGGTCTCGTCGCGGTCATCGGCTATGGCGGGTACTTCGCCATCACGGTGATCTCGGTGTTACCAGCCATGCTGCTGTTCGCGGCTCTGTGGCCACGATTCGGTCGTGACCGCCCTGACGAGAAAGCCGGCTCAGGCACGTGAACGCCCGGTGAGAATCAGCCAAGCGGTCGATATTCTCGCGACCGCTGCTGTGCCAAGATCCTTTCCACAGGGGGATTGTGATCGTGGGAGGGAGCGTCCGTGCCGGACCTCGTCATACGCCATATCGACAATCTCATGGCCGAACGCATCAAGGCGTTGGCCAAGGAGCGTCAGTGGTCCATCAATGACGTAGTGCTGCATGCGCTGCGCCACGGTTTAGGCATGGCCTCGACCAACCTGTTCGCCGAAACCATGCTCGACCCGGGTGAACTCACCACATTGGCCGGGCAATGGGACGCCAAGGAAAAGGCCGTGTTTCAGGAGGCCGTGCAAGCGCTGTCGCGCACACCCGCCACTCAGTTGGCACCCGGCAATCTGGTGCTGGGCGACGAAGAGCGCTAACGAGGCGCGGGATACACCGCGCCCAGCACACGCGGCCCGCGCGCGCCGGTTACTGCCGGCAAGTTGCCCGGCAACCCCAGCAGCCGTTGACGCGCCAGCCAGGCAAAGGCCGTGGCTTCCAGGTAATCCGCATCTACGCCGTGCGCGCTGGTGGTGCTGAGCACGCACGGGGCGATCTGCCGCTCCAGGCATAACATCAACGTGCGGTTATGCACGCCACCACCGCAGGCCAGCACATCGCTGGCATCTGGGGCATACCGGGCAATCGCCTCGGCCACGCTACGCGCGGACAGCTCTAGCAAAGTGGCTTGCACGTCGGCGGGTGCCAACACGGCTACGCGCGGGTGGGCGTCAAGCCAGGCGAGGTGGAAATGCTCGCGACCGGTGCTCTTGGGCGCGGGCAGAGCGAAATAGCTGTCGGCCAGCAGTGACGCCAGCAGATCCACATCCACGGTTCCTTCCGCGGCAAAGGCACCGTCCCGGTCGAAGGCGGTGCCGCGATGGCGCAGGCACCAGGCATCCATCAACCCGTTGGCCGGGCCAGTGTCGAAGCCGAACACGCGTCCATCCGCAGCCAACACAGTGATGTTGGCGATGCCGCCCAGGTTGAGCACCACGCGGGTGCGGCCAGGGCGGGACAGCAGCATGGCGTGGACGGCGGGCAGCAAGGGCGCGCCCTGGCCACCTGCGGCGACGTCGGCACGGCGGAAATCGGCCACCACGTCGATGCCGCAGCGTTCGGCGATCACCGATGGATCGCCCACCTGCAACGTAAAGGGGTACTCACCCGTGGGGCGATGGCGGAGCGTCTGGCCATGCGACCCGATTGCCCGCACGTTGGCGCGATCGTGCGCATTGCGGGCCAGTAATGCCTCGGCCGCATCCGCGAAGCAGTGGCCGATAGCCACATCCAGCCGGCCGTAGGCGTCCAGGTCCAGCCGGGTTTCATCCTGGGCTACGGCGAGGATGCGCGCCCGCAGCGCGTCTGGCCACGGATGGGCGATGGCGTCGACCAGGTGGGGCACGTCCTGCTCGAAGCGCACCAGCGCGGCATCAATGCCGTCGGCGCTGGTGCCGGAGATCAGGCCAAGGTAAAGCGCGTTGGCGTCATTCACGCGTAGGGCAGGGCTCAATCGTCGGTGCGGCCACGGCTGCTGGCGCGAGCCAGCTTGATGTTCGCATCCAGGGTCTTCAGGCGGGCCAACTGCGGTTGCACCACCTGTGCGCGGAATTTGGCCAGCTGAACGGCCGGCAGCGGCTCGGGCTTGGGCAACGTCACCGACATCGGGTCGCGCTGCACATTATTGACGCGGAATTCGTAGTGCAGGTGCGGGCCGGTAGCCAGGCCGGTCATGCCGACATAGCCAATCACCGTGCCCTGGCTTACGCGCTGCCCGATCTTCTCCGGGCCGAACTTGGACATATGGCCGTAAGCCGTGCTGATGCTGCCGTTGTGCTGGATGATCACGAAGTTGCCGTAGCCATTCATCCAGCCCTTGAACTTGACCACACCATCGCCAGCCGCGTGGATCGGCGTGCCCGTGGGCGCGGCGTAATCCACGCCCTTGTGGGCGCGCATCAGGCCCAGCACCGGGTGCATGCGCGCGGCGCTGAACTGCGAGGAGATGCGGGTAAAGTCCACCGGAATGCGCAGGAAGGACTTCTGAATCGGGCGACCGTCCTCGCTGAACCAGCCGTAGCTGCCGTCGTCCTTCTTGAAGCGGTAGGCGGTGTAACGCTCGCCCTGGTTAACGAACTCCGCCGCCACGATGTCGCCCTCATGCAGATAGGCGCCGTCGCGATACACGTCGTCGTAGATCACCGTGAAGCTGTCGCCTTCGCGCAGGTCCTGCACAAAGTCGATGTCATATTTAAAGAGTTCGGCCAGCTTGAGCACCATCTGGTTGCTCATGCCGGCCTTGGAGCCGGCGGCGAACAGCGAGCTGTCGATAACACCATGCGCTACGTGTTCGCGGCGCTCCACTTCGCGGGCCTGCGCCGTAACGGTGGCTTTATCGCCATCGAAGCGCATGATCGCGCGGTTGGATTCGTCCTTGTCGAAGCGAATGCCCTTGAGGCCACCATCGCTATCCAGCAGGAAATCGAACTCCTGGCCGGGACGAATGCTGTGCAACGCCTTGCTGTCCCCAGCTTGGTCCAACACATTCTGCAGGTCAGTCAGGCTCAGGCCCTGGCCCTGGAACAGATCCGCCAGGGTCTGGCCCGGTTGTACCTGCACGATGTGCCAATCTTCGACCGTCGGCGCCTGGGCCACTTCGGGAGCGGCCTTGGGCAGGGCCAGCGGCAGCATGGCGTGCGCGGTGGGAAGGGTGTCCGGGCGCATCGCACTGGCCCAGGCGGGGATGAGAAAGCCGGAAACGGCGGTAATCAGCAGGGCCGTGCCTGCAAGCATCCAGCGCTCGCGGTGCCAACGGATCGGCTCCGCCTCACCGTGACAACCAAACGACCAATGGGCGCAGCGTTCATAGAAGTGAGAGTGGCGTCGCTGCGCCTTGCGGCGCATGGCCAATTTGCGCGCTGAACGCGCGGTCTCATTTCTCTCGCCCATGCCCGGTGTTCCCCAGGTACCAAATTTCTAATTGGCGCGTACCATAGCGGCCCTGTGCAAAGTGCGTCAACGCCTTTTCCATCAATGGGTTGCACGCACCTTGGGGTTAACACACAATTAACGGAAACGGCCGTGAAGCTATGATTTACGGTTACGCCCAGACAACGAAAATTTGAGGAATGCATGAACGAGCTTGAGCAGGCGCTGGCCACCATCGCGCGCGGCGCCGACGAAATCATCAAGCAGGAGGAGTTGGTCGAGCGTCTCAAGCTCGGGCGCCCTCTGCGCATCAAGGCGGGCTTCGATCCGACCGCACCGGACCTGCATCTGGGTCACACGGTGCTGCTCAACAAGATGCGTCAGTTCCAGGATCTGGGCCACCAGGTGATTTTCCTCATCGGCGACTTCACCGGCATGATCGGTGATCCGACAGGCAAAAACGTCACGCGCAAGCCGCTCACCCGCGAAGACGTGCTGGCCAACGCCGAGACCTATGCCGAACAGGTCTATAAGGTGCTGGACAAGGAGCGCACCGAGCTGCGCTTCAATTCCGAGTGGTTTGGCCAGATGACCGCCGCCGACATGATCAAGCTCGCCGCACAGCACACCGTGGCGCGCATGCTCGAGCGCGATGACTTCTCCAAGCGCTTCGCCGGCCAGCAGCCCATCGCCATCCACGAGTTCCTCTATCCGCTGGTGCAGGGTTATGACTCCGTGGCGCTCAAGTGCGACGTTGAGCTCGGCGGCACCGACCAGAAGTTCAACCTGCTGATGGGCCGCGCCCTGCAGGAGCATCACGGCCAGCCCGCGCAGATCGTGCTCACCATGCCGTTGCTGGAAGGCCTGGACGGCGTCAACAAGATGTCCAAGTCACTGGGTAACTACATAGGTATCAATGAGCCCGCCATCGACATCGTCACCAAGACCATGAAGATTGGTGACGACCTCATGTGGCGCTGGTTCGAGCTGCTGAGCTTTGAAACCTCGTTGGCCGACATCGAGCGCATGAAGGGAGAGATCGCCAGCGGCGCGCTCAATCCGCGCGATGCCAAGCTAAAGCTCGCCCGCGAACTGGCGACGCGCTTCCACGATGCAGCCGCAGCAGAGCAGGCCATTGCCGGTTGGCATGCGGTGGTGCGTGGCGAAGGCGACACCAGCCTGTTGCCACTCACGGAAATCGCCGTGCCTGCAGAAGGCCTGCGTCTTGCCGCACTACTGACGGCAGCGGGCCTCACGCCCAGCAATGCCGAAGCCAACCGCAAACTCAAAGAGCGTGCAGTGCGCATCGACGCGGAAGTCGTGGAGGACGCGCAGCGCGTATTTGCACCTGGATTCGAGGGCGTTCTGCAGATCGGCAAGCGCAATTTCGCGCGCGTGTTGTTGACCCAGGCGTGAGCAAATCGCGACGGCGCAACGTCGTCGCGACGCATCCTGAAAAAAGTTTTGCGTGAGAACAGCGGCTTACGCGAAATGTGAAAAATAATTGAAAAAAACGCTTGCCAAGGGAGGGGTGCCTCCCTAGTATTCGCCACCCCGCCGCTGACAACGTCAACCGACGGCAACAACGACAGCAAAAATTATTTCGCTGAAGGTGTTGACGGACAGGAAAAACGATGTAAGATGAGCGGCTCACTCGGAACGAAATGTTCCGAAGCGGAAACGGAAACGTTCTGCAA
>NZ_JBYLFE010000013.1:0-45134 GCF_057750885.1 Frateuria sp. sgz306004 | reverse complement strand
CGCCTTGCCCACCATGATGGCGCCTCGCTCTTCGGCGCTCAGATGACTGTAGTGCTGACCCATGCATCACCTCCATTGGGGTGTTGCACTTGATGTTAGAGACCGCCGTTACTTTCTCTTGGGCAAGCAAGAGAAAGTGACCCGGCCTCCGGCAGGAGGTCGGAAGCCCGCGGCAGGCGAGCCAGATCACGGCAACGCCACATCAACCGCGAAAGTCACTGGGTCCCAGCTTCCGCTGGGACGACGTTGTAGGAGGGCGCGCAGGCACCTGTTCTTTGGCTACTTTCTCCTACGCAAGCAAGAGTAAGTGGCCCGGTCTCCAGCTGGAGGTCGAAAGCCCGCCGTCCCACGGAAACTCCCTTCGGTCGTAAGCGAGCTCGGTCGCGGTAGCGCTATGTCAAATGCGAAAGTCACTGGGTGACCAGCCCTTCGGCTGTTGAAAAGCGCCTCCAGCGCTAGCCCCCCTTCTTGGGGTTCGCTGCGACGACGCCGCTAAGAAGACGCAAGCACCAACACCACACGCCAACCACACGTACAGCGCAGCCTCTTAATCCACCACACCCACCCGCAACGGCCGCACATCACTGCGCCCTCGATCATCCACCACCCGCAACTCATAACTCCCCGCCGCCCCCGGCTGCCAAAACAACGACTCCCCCGGCGCCGAGCGACCAACGAACGCATCGTTGACGAACCAATACATCTCGCGCACGCCCGCATCGGCATTCGCGCTGAGTGCAATGCGGCTGTCGTTCGGCGCCTTCAGGCGCATCGCATACGTGCTGCCGCGCAGGGGGGAGCTGATGGCCGGTGGTTCGCCTACCGGGTCGCCGCTGTTGAGGCAGCTTTCGTTGCGTGGCGGCGTGCGGCGCGGCATGCCGGCCTGCACGAACACGCGTTGCAGTTCGGACGGCCAAAACTCGTACACCTCGATATGCGTGTGCTTGTTCGCATAAGGCGGGCAGGCGGGTTGGCCGGTGGCATCGTCGATGACCACCGGGCGATGCACTTGGCTGACGCGAATGGGTGACTTGCCCGGAATGAACCAGGTCTTGCCGCGTTGCGGGCACCACTGATTGGGCAGGTCGCCGCTGGCGAGGCAGATCTCCACGCGGCGCAGGTTGGCCGGCATGTGGTGGATGGGTTCGGCGAGGCCGGGTTGGGCGGCGGTGATGGCGTCGACCATCTGGAAGAACAGTGGCGCGGCGGCTTCCACGCCCACGAAGGCCGGGTTGCTGCTGCCGTCGAAGTTGCCGATCCACACCACCAGCACGTAGGGGCCAAAGCTGCCGGCGGTCCAGGCGTCACGAAAGCCCCAGGACGTGCCGGTTTTCCAATACACCGGCAAGCGATTGGGTTGCGCGCCGGTGGTTTCGTCGGGGCGCGGGTTCTGCCGCAGCATGTCCATCACCATGAAGCTGGCTTCCTCGCTCAACAGGCGCGTGCCCTCGGGCGATGGATCGCTGGCGAGCAAGCGCAGCGGGCGCAACTCGCCGCGGTTGGCGAGCATGGCGTAGAGGTCGGCAAGCTCCTGCATGGTGACCTCGCCACCGCCCAGCACCAGGGCCAGGCCGTAGTGCTTTTCGCTGGCCATGCGACTGATGCCGGCCTCGCGCAGGAACTGGTAGAAGCTCGGCTGCTGCAATTGCGAGGCAACCCACACGGCGGGGATGTTGCGACTGCGCACCAGCGCTTCGGTGGCGGTGACCGGGCCGAGGAAATGACCGTCGAAATTCTCCGGCGCATACGGGCCAAACGCCGTGGGTACGTCGCGCAACACCGTCTGCGGATGCAGTACGCCCTGGTCGAAGCCCAGCGCGTAGATGAAGGGTTTGAGCGCGGAGCCGGGCGAGCGCTTGGCCAGCGTGCCGTTCACCTGCCCCTGGATCTCCGCGTTGCCGTAGTCGGCCGAGCCCACCAGCGCCTTGATGCCCATGTCGCGCGTATCCACCAGCATGGCGCTGGCATTGCGGATACCGCGGCCTTGGTTGCGCTCGATGTAGCGCGACACCTGCCGCTCCAGCACCTGCTGCAGCCGTAGATCCAGTGTGGTGGTGACGCGGCTGTCCTGGTTTTGCGTGGCGCCGCGTCGCGCCGCCAGTACCTGGTCCACCGCATGCGGCGCCTCGAACGGCAGGCGGGCGAGCGGGCGCAGGCGCAGCGGCAGTGCGAACAGCGGCTGCAGTGCGCGATCCTGTGCATGCGAGCGCACCCATTTGGCGTACAGGCGATTGCGCGAGTCGCGCAGGCGTGCGCCGATCACCGCGCTATCGTCGCCCGCTTGCAGACGGCGGGTGGGGTCCTGCGGAATCACCGCGAGGGTGAGCGCTTCGGGCAGGCTGAGCGCGGCGACGGGCTTGTCGAAATACGCCACGCTGGCGGCGCCTACGCCTTCCACGTTGCGACCGTAAGGCGCGTAGTTGAGGTAGGCCTCCAGAATCTGCCGCTTGGAGTAGAACAGTTCCAACTGCACCGCATGCGCCACCTGGCGCAGCTTGCCCATCGGCGTGCGCGTGTTGAGCCGCCACAACAGGCGTGCCAACTGCATGGTCACGGTGGAACCACCCTGGCGATCGCCGTGGCGCACGTAGGTCACCCATGCGCCGCGCAGCAAGCCATAGGGATTGAAGCCCGGGTGCCAACGAAACCAGCGATCCTCGTGCAGCAGCACGCCGTCCACCAAGGCAGGCGACATGTCCTGCAGCGGCACCCACAGGCGATAGCGATCGTCGCTGGCAAGGGTGAGCCGCAGCAGGCGCCCGTGATCGTCGTACACGGCGGTGGAGGAGGGCAGCCAGTCGTGCAGCGGCTTGTGCGGCCACAGCCGGCAGCCCACCAGCAACACCGCGACCAGCGCGGCGCCCACCAGCCAGTTCTGCCAGCGATACAGCCAGTGCCCCACGGCGCGGCACCAACGAGAGATCAGCGGGGGCACGGTCATGCGTCACGCAGCCGGCGCGCCCCCGCAGGGGCGCGCGCGGCGGTCAGGGTTGGCGAACCACGGTGAGCGTGCGGCCACCGGCCGTGCGCGCCTGCACCGTGCGGTCGTACAGCGATTCACCGTAGGCCGGCGGCACGATGAACTTGCCGGCATTGGTGGCCTTGATGCGATACACGAACTCGCCCACGTCCGGCAGTGCCGTGCCGTAGAGCACCACACGATCCTCGCGCACGTCCGCGTACTCGAGGCGCCAGCTGGAGTTGCCCACGCCGATGGGCGAGCGCCACGCGTTGGCCTTGGCGGTGCTGTCGCCGCCGGCGTCTTCGGCGGGCGTGTCGTTCTGTTGCGCGTCCGTCACCGGCGGCGGCGGCTGGATCACCGGCTCGAAGCCGCCCGGCAGCAGGTCGACGATGGCGACATTGCTGATGCCGTCGCTGCCGGTGGCGCGGATCTTCACGTGCACGTCGATCTCCTGGCCCAGGGTGACCTGATCGATCGGCTTGCCGTTGGTATCCGTGTAATCGCGGGTGATCTCCAGGCCTTCCTTGATCGCCTTGGTGGCCACGTCGCGGTCGTAGCCGCCCTGGCTCACCATGCGCCATGCCGGCAGGCTGCTGCCGTTGGTGAAGCGCAGGCGATTGACCGCCGCATCCCAGCTCGCGCCCTGCAGCAGATTACCTTGCAGCGTGGAGATGGCCTTGACGCTGCCATCGGCATGCACTTCGTCGATGCGCAGCTTGTCCACCTCACCCACGGTCTGACTGGCGTAGGTATCCAGCGCGAGCATGGTCATGGCCGACGACAGCGTGTTGTACCAGCCCCGCGTCATCGGCTCGGTGATGTTCTCCATCACGCGCGGCGACAGCGCCTTGGCCCGCTCGGGGAAGTGCTTGCTGAGCAGGTACAGCGTGGTGGCATCGCGGATCAACGGGTCGTAGTAGTAGCCGTAGCTATAACGTTTTTCGACGTTGGTGCGTTCGAGCAGCTTCTGCGGGCCGGCGATCAGCTGCGCGGCAGGCTTGTCCTGCTTGAGCAGCTGATAGGACGCGGCCAGCCACGCGGCCGCCAGGTCGTTCTTCCATTCCTGCGGATACGCCTCTTGCAGGCGCTTCTGCACGGCGGCCAGGTCGTTGGTGGTGACGTTGCCCTGGCGGGTCAGCAGGTACACCGCGTAGGCGCGCTGGCGCAGCATGTCCAGGCCATCGAGGCTGTCGTCGGCAGCGAGCTGGCGCAGGTAGGTGTTGCCAGCGTCGAACATGTCGCGCGGCACGTTCAACCCGCGCTCGCGCGCTTCCAGTATGAAGTGCATGGCGTAGGTGGAGACGAACGGGTTGGCATCCGGCGTGGCCGACCACAGGCCGAAGCCGCCCTGGCTGTTCTGGCGCGCGTGCAGGATGTCCAGGAACTGCGCCAGCGCTTCGTCGTTGCTGATGGCCTTGCCTTCCAGCTTGGGTTGCAGCGCATCGGCGAACACCTTCACCTGCGGCCACTTGGACATCACCAGGCGCGGCATGGCCGAGCTGATGATCTGCTCGCTGCAGTAATGCTGGAAGTTCACCAGGTAGCTCGTGAGGCCGCCGGAGAGCACCACCGGGATGTTGGAAATGGCCGCATCGCGCGAGGCGTACTCGCTGTACATGCGGCGCAGGTCCGGCTGGTCGAGTTTGCTGTTGGCGTCCACGCGGCCCACGTCGACCTGGGTGCGGTAGGCCGAAGCCGGGCGCACCGACACATCCACGCTCTGCCGTGCCGACTTGTCGCCGTAGCCCGCGCTGAAACTCAGGTTGCCCGAGCCGAGCTTGTCGCTGGCCTTCACGCGGAAGTTCACCACGCCCTCCTTCATCTCGCCCAGATTGAGGCTCTGCGTGGCCGAACCCATCACCTGCAATTGCGGGCCGGTCTTGAGCGTCACCGCCACCGGCACCTGCTTGCCCGCCAGGCCGGTAAGGTTGTTGGCCACGCCCACGCTCACGTCCACCTCGTCGCCGGGGGCGAGCGTGGTGGGCACGTTGGGCGAGAGCACGAAGTCGCCGCGCACAGTGGTGGCGCCCTCGAAGGTGCCAATGCGTTCGGGCGACACGGACACGGCCATCACGCGCAGCTTGCCGTTGAAGTAATCGGGCACCTGATAACGCAGCTCGGTATCGCCGTTGACCTCGACAATGCCCGACCAGAACGCCACCGGCTTGTCGCGCTTGCGCTTGAACGGATTGAGCTGGCGGCCGATGGCGCCATCGGCGTCGCCGCCTGGTGCGGCCATGGCCATCAGCTTTTCGAAGTCCGGCAGGATCAGGTCGAGGATCTGCGAGGTGCCCACTTCCAGCATGCGCTTGCGGAAGAAGAACTTCAGCGGATCGCCCAGCTTGTAGCGCGCCACCTGCAGGATGCCTTCGTCCACCGCGAACACCACCGCACGGGTGGGCTGCGGCGCGTGCAGCTTGAAGGTGACCGTTTCGCCCGGCTTCACCAGCGCGGGCGAATCCACCGTGATGGCGTTGCGGCGTGCGTCCAGGTTCACCGAGAAGGGCACCACGCCATAGCTCAGCGGGCTCATGAAGATCTCGTCCGACGACGGATCGCGGATGTACTGCACGTTGATGTAGCCGTTGCCTTCGAAATCGGCAGGCACGGTGATGTGCTGCACCGAGCTGGTGGTGTCGGCGTGGAACCATGCGTGCGCATACACCTTGTCGCGCTCGATGGTGATGAGGCCGCTGCCTGCGTACGGCGCGCGTATGGCGATATCCACCGATTCGCCCGGGGCGTAATCCTGCTTGCTCAGGTTGAGCTGAAGTTCGGCGTTGCGATCCAGCGCACGGGTGACGTTGGCGGCGCCGGCCACCGAGTACTCCACGCGGTTCACTTCCACGCCATCGCTGGCGCGCAGCACCACCAGCGCATAGTTGCCGGGTTTGTCGGTGGGCAGCTTGTAGTCCAGGCCGGCGGCGGGCAGGGTGAGCGGCTGTTCGTTCAAGCTCACTTCCTTGAGCTTGGACTGGTACTTGAACACGCCCGAATCCTGCTTGGTGAGCACGGAGATGTAGCGGCGTTCGATCAGGCGCGCCTTCAGGTCCTTCAGTTCGATGGACTTGGCGGTGTGGTCGATAGCCACCAGGTGCACGCTGCGCGGCGTGTCGCGGTTGATGTAGTCGAGGTTGTCGACCGCCTTGTAGCCCACCAGCCAGTCGTTGCTGGACACCAGCGTCTGCGCGGCCGCGGCCACGCTGCGACCGCCTTCGGGTTCGTATGCCTTGGCCAGGAAATACAGCTGGTAGGTGGCGTTGGCGTACTTCTTCAGGTCCAGGTCGAATTCGGCGTGACCCTTGTCGTCGGTCTTGCCGTCCTGCAACGGCTCCTCGTAACCCTCCTTGGCGCGGCGGGTGTCGTAGAAGTGGTAATCGGGCCAGCTGCGGAAGGCTGGCCAGGCCGGGCGCAGGGTGAGCGAGGCTTCCACGCGGCGGTTCGCCGCCGGCGTGCCGAACAGGTTCATCACATCGACGATGCCCTTGACCTCATCGGGCTTCACCCAACCCTCCTGCACCTGGCCGGCGAGCTTGGCTTCCACCTTCATGCGGTCAGGCAGGAACTCCTTGACCTGCACGGTGGTGCTGCCGATCTGCGCACCCGCCTTGCCGTCCTTGACGATGTAGAGGTTTATCGTCCAGGTGCCGGTGGGCGCGGTTTCGGCCGGGGCGTATTCCAGTTCGCCGAAGCCGGAGGTGTCCATCGACATGGGCAGCTGCTTCACCGTCATGCCGCGCGGGTCGACAATTTCCGCCTGCAACGGAATGCCGGCCACGCTGTGCGTCCAGCTGGCCGCGCGCACGATCAGGCCGACATGGAAGGTGTCGCCCGGGCGATAGATGCCGCGATCGGAGAACAGGTAAGCGGAGAGCTGGCCTTCGTTCTGCGCGTTGCGTTCGCCACCCACGTCAAAGCGCGAGAAGTCCAGGCGTCGATCGTAGCTGCCGATCGGCAGGAACGAGAGATCGTCGGCCTTCTTCACCACGTAGAGCGTGGGTTGCTTCTCGCGCTCCAGGCCCTTGAAGGTGGGGAAATGCACCACGCCATCGGCGCCGGTGGTTTCGCTGTAGAGCGTCTGGCCGTTGACCGCGAGCACCGCCACGCTGGCGCCTGCTACCGGCTGGCCGCTGCGGATGGATTGCACGAACACATCCTGGCTGCCATCGAGCGCACGCTTGACCAGCATGCCCAGGTCGGTGACCACGATGAGGCGGGTGTCGGTGGGCACGGCGCTGCTGTCATCGCCGGAGCCTTCGCCCATCTCGCCCTGGTCACCTTCGCCCTCGGCGTTGCTGTCGCCGTCGTCGTTGCGCGGGGCGGCTTGCGGCTGGTTCTCCGCGGCCTTGCGGGCGTCTTCCTGCTTCTTTTCCGCGGCGGCGTCGTAGCTGGACAAGTGCAGCAGGAACACGCCGCGCTTGCCGTCCTTCAGATACTGCCCCAGGTCGATGCCTTCGTAGTGGGCCTTGGCCGGATCACCCTTGGGGAAGCTGCGCTTCTGCTCGAAGCGCTCCACGATGTGATCCTCGCTGAAGGCGTAGCTCAGCTCGGGGCGCGCGTAAGTGCCCTGGTTGAAGCTCACCAGGTGCTGCAACTGGTCCGGCAGCACGCGGCCGATTTCCATGCGCAGGCCCGGCAGGTTGCGCGACACCACCGAGATGCGCTTGCTGCCCGACAGCGACAGCAGCGAACCGTCTGCCATGAAGCGCAGCAGCTTGGGGTAGTCGGGCACGGTGACCACGGCAGCATAGGGCTTGCCGAGCACATAGCCGCCAAAGGATTTCAGCCCCTTGTCCACGTGCACGTAAATGCGCTGGCCCGGGGCGGCCTGGAACTTGAAGCTCTGCACGGTCTCGAAGTCGTTCTCGGTGGGCACCAGTTCCAGCTTGAGCGGCTGCGCCTGGCGCAGCTGGGCGTCGCCCACTTCCGACACGCTCCAGTCGTAGGGCGGCTCGTCCTCGTTCTGGTCCACGCCGGGCTTGCGCGCGGGCAGCACCCAGGCCTTGATCAGGCCGGCCACCTCGCTGTCGCGCACGGTGCCGCCCACGTTCACCACCAGCACCTGCTCGGGTTCGTACTTTTCGTTGTCGACCAGGGTGGGCGTGATGCTGTCGATGGCCAGGCTGTACAGACCCGGCACGCGCACCGCGCCATGGAGCTCGGCGCCCGTGCCGTCACCACCGCGCGCGCTGCGCAGGCCCTTGCCGATCTGATAGCGCACGCTGCCCTCGTCGCGCGGCAGGGCCAGCGGCTGGGAGTGGATCCAGGCGTGCAGCTTGGTCGGGTCGTAGGTCACCGTGTACTTGAGCGCGGTGTCGCTGCTGCCGCGCTGGGCCAGGCTCACCTGGATGCGCTTTTCGAACTCCGCGGTATCCACCGGGTAGTTGAAGTTCACCGGCTGGATGGTCTTTTTGGCGGTGGCGTCCTGCGGGTCCTGGTAGAACTCGCCGTTGCCCAGCTTGGCCTCGAAGGCCGGCGTGCCGAAGCTCACGTGGTCGTCGGCCATCAGCACGTGCGCGGCGAAGGCCTTGGGTACGTCAAAACGCACGTCGTAATGGACACCCACCGGCCAATCCTCGGCGGGCATAAAGCGCAGCGTGTGATCGTCCACCCAGGTCCATTGGCCCTTGGCGGCGGGCCGCATCACGATGCCGTTGGTCACCGGCTTGCCGACCAGCTCGATCGGCGCCGCCGAACCGCTGAAGTTCACCGTGAGCGGATGAATGGTGATGGGCTGTTGCGTGTAGTCGGTGATGGCCGGGGCATCCACCGTCATGGCGATGCGCGAGGGCTCCACCGGCTTGGGCCGGTTCTGATACCACTGCCAGCCGAACCAGCCGCCCAGGCCGAGCACCACGGCCGCGAGCAGCGCGCCGGCCGCCTGCAGGGGGCGGCGCTTGATCCAGCCGCCGGTGGCGGGCATCCACGCCGGCGCGGACCACTGAAGCTGGCCGACAAGGGGGCGCAGGAGCAGGCCGATGCCGATGAACAAGCCACGCACGAGGCGCCACGGCAGCAGTACCAGAAATCGCAACAGATCCATGATGCTTTCCTGAAGGTCGAACGTTGGGCGCGGCGTCGCTGCCGCGCAAAAGGGGGCCTGCCGGATACGTCAAAACCCCCGCCTCTTGCGAAGCGGAGCCGGCATGAGTCCATATCCCCACTGATAGCTTGCGCGTGATCCATGGTGAAGCGCGGCCGGAATTCTGGCACGGCGCGGGCGGTCGAACCGCCGCAAAGGCCTCGGTTTCCGCGCGTGGATCGCACACAAGCGGCCGCTAGCGTACACAACTTTTGTGTCGCCTTTGGTCCGTGCGACGCCTGGCCGCGCGTGGGCTACCAGTGGAAGCGCACGCCCAGGTCGCCGTTGAACGCTTTCACGCCATTGCCGAAACCCTTCTGGTAGCTCAGCGTGGCGTAGATGGCCGTGTTCGCACTCAGCTGCGCATTCAGGCCGCCGCCCAGTTCCCACCAGGTGCCGGTGAGGTCCGAGCGAAACGGCACCCAGCCATCGGCCGAGGAGAAGGCGGTGCGCGGGTCGGCGTTGAACTCATGCCAGAGGTTGGCGAGCACCCAGCCGGTGTACTGCTGGCTGGCATCGCTGCCCTGCCACTGGTTGGCCAGGCGGCTGCCGATGCGTGCGGTGAGCGAATCGGCGTGACCGAAGCGCACCTGCGCGGAGCTATCGGAGGCGTTGTCCAGGTGCAGGCTCTGGTAGATCGCCTGTGCCTGCGGCTCCAACGACCAACCGTTGGCGAAGGCGAACGGGTAGCCGCCCTCCAGCGAGGCAGTGGCCCCGAAACCGTCGGTGGAAAGGTTCTGCTGCTCGTTTGAACGCGCCTTGGCGCTGTACCAGGTGGCCTGCACCACGCCGTCGAGGTAGGCATCGCTGGCGTTGAAGCGGGTCCAGTAAGCGCCCAGCGAGTAAGCGTCGAAACGATCGTTGCCAGCCGAGGTGTTGTCGAAGTTATCCACACCGCCGTGGCCATGCCCCACCGAACCCAGCAGGCCGGCGAAATCGCGGGTGCCGTTGGCTTGTTCGCCGCGGTACAGATCCAGGCCGGCCTGCAGGGCGAGCAGGTAGCTGTCGAAGGAGGGCCCGTCGCGATAGATGCCACCCGTGCGTGCATTCCATTCGCCGTCCTCGCCCGGCACGCGCGCCCAGGCCTGGCTGGCGCCCCAGCCGTCGTCGTTCACCAATCCGCGCGTGCTTTCCTGGGCGCCTGCGCGCTCGTGCAGGGTGCCGACGAGCGTGGTGCCGTAGCGCAGCATCATCGATGGTAGGGCGGTATAGAGCGATACCTCGGCGCGATAATTCGGTACCACCGGCGGTAGCGGTGTCACCGGTGGGTTGCCGCTGCCAGGTGGCGAGGTCGGGGGAGGCGTGGGTGTCGTCGTCGGTGGCACCACGCCCACTGGCGGGGCGGGGTTGTCCGTGCGTAGATACCAGGATGACGGCGAGTTGCTGTCACGCGATCCCTGGAACAGCGTGTAGAGATAAGGGCCCGCTTCAACGTAATTTCCCAGGGTGAATGCATTCGCTGTCGTCGTGGCGCCGTTACTGGCCCGCACCACCAGGATGCCGTTGCCTTCGGTGACAGCGCCCAGGCCGCCCACGTTGGTGACATTGAGCGTGGTCTGCCCGCTGGCACTGCCACCGTTGATCACCAGCCGGTCGGACGGTGAGCCGTCGCCGCCAAGCACGGTGTTCAGTGCGATACGGGCGTTCTGCCCCACGTAACTGCCGGTGACAAGGGTGTTGCCCACACCGTTGCCGCCTAACTGCAACAAGGCAGCGTTGTTCAGCGTTCCGCCGATGGTGAAGCTGCCCACTGCACCGCTGGCAAGTACAGGCAACGCATTGGCAACGGCGACCGTGCCTTGGTTATTCACGTCGCCCGCCGTACTGCCATAGCCACCAAAGCTGGCATTGGCGGCCACGCTTACCGCACCGCCACCGCTCAGCGCTGCGCTGGCATGGCTCGCGTCGCCCACCACCAACGTACCCGCGTTGACGCTGGTGAGGCCGCTGTACGTGTTCACCGCATCGAGTATCACCACACCGCTACCATTCTGCGTGACAGCGCCGATGGGGTCGGGCGTGGTCTGCGTCCAGTCGCTGATGACGCCACTGAACGTCACCGTGTCGGACCGGTTGAAGATCAGCAGGCTGCCGTTCTGCACGTCACCCACCATGCTGCCGCTGGTGCCGCCATTGCCGAGTTGCAAAGCGCCGCCAGCGATCACCGTGCCGCCGCTGTAGGTATTGGCGCCGGTGAGGATGGTGGTGCCGGTGCCCAGTTGTTTCACGCTCCCCGTGCCGCTGATGGCTCCAGGGAACGTCACAGTGTCGACGCGATCGAAAATCAAACGACCATTGTTTGCCACGTTACCTACCAGGCTGCCCGTCGCGCCACCGTCGCCCAGCTTCAGCATGCCTGCGGTGATCGTGGTGCCGCCGGAGTAAGTGTTGTCGCCGGTGAGTACTGTCGTGCCGCTGCCTATCTGGTTCACGCTACCCGTGCCGCTGATAACGCCGGCAAAGGTGTTGGTGTCCGAGCGGCTGAAGACCAAAGCACCGTTGTTGGTGACATCGCCCAAGATACTTCCGGTGGTGCCGCCATTGCCCAGCTGCAACGTACCCGCGTTGATCATGGTGCCACCGGCGTACGTGTTGTTGGCGGCGAGTACGGTCGTTCCACCGCCCGCCTGAGCCACACTGCCTGAGCCACTGACGACACCGGCGAACGTATTGGTATCCGATCGGTTGAAGACCAAGGCGCCGCTATTGGTAACATCGCCCACGACACTTCCCGTGGTGCCGCCATTGCCCAACTGCAACGTTCCTGCGCTGATCGTGGTGCCGCCGGCGTACGTGCTATCGCCCGTAAGTACCGTGGCTCCACTTCCAGATTGAGTCACGCTTCCCGCGCCGCTGATAACGCCGGCGAATGTGTTGGTGTCCGAGCGGTCAAACACCAATGCACCGTTGTTGGTCACATTGCCGATGATGCCGCCGTTGGCGCCACTGTTGCCCAACTGCAAAGTGCCCGCGCTAATGGTGGTGCCGCCGGTATATGTGCTGTCGCCTGTAAGCACCGTGGTGCCGCTACCTATCTGGTTCACGCTACCCGCGCCGCTGATAACGCCGGCGAAGGTGTTGGTGTCCGAGCGGTTGAAGACCAAAGCACCGTTGTTGGTCACGTTGCCAACGATGCTTCCGCTGGCACCACCGTTGCCCAACTGCAAGGTGCCCGCGCTTATGGTCGTGCCGCCGGTGTATGTGCTGTCGCCCGTAAGCAGGGTGGTGCCACTGCCTGCTTGAGTCGTACTACCCGAACCGCTGATAGCGCCCGCGAAGGTGTTCGTGTCCGACCGGTTGAACACCAATGCACCGTTGTTGGTCACGTTGCCAACGATGCTGCCAGTGGTGCCACCGTTGCCGAGCTGCAAGCTCCCAGCGCTAATGGTGGTGCCGCCGATATAGGTGTTGCTAGCGGTAAGCACGGTGGTTCCGCTGCCTGCCTGAGCCACGCTGCCCGAGCCACTGATGACACCGGCGAAGGTGTTGGTATCCGATCGGTCAAACACCAATGCACCGTTGTTGGTCACATTGCCGACAATGCTGCCATCCGTGCTGCCGTTGCCCAACTGTAGTGTTCCCGCGCTTATGGTGGTGCCGCCGGTATATGTATTACCTCCGGCAAGCGTGAAGGTCCCCGCACCATTCTTAATAAGGGCGCCGCTGCCGCTAATGACGCCGCTGAACGTGGTGGAGCTGCCCAGGCCGCCGGTGGTGAGGTTGCCGCTGCCCAACAGCACCTGGCCGCCACCAGCGAGGCTGCCAATGGCTTGATTGGCGTTGCCGAGATCCAGTGCGGCGCCGCTTGCCACGGTATAAGCGCTGGCGCTAGAGAAGATATTGCTCGCACCCGCCAGCAATACGCCGCTCGCCACCGTGGTGGCACCGCTGTAGCTGCCTGCGCCGGTTAGCGTGAGCGTGCCCGTACCCCGTTGGGTGAGCGCTCCGCTGCCCTGGATGCTTGCCGCGATCGTGACGTTGCCAGGCACCGCAAAGGTGAGTGCGCCGTTATCGGTAATTTGCCCGCTTATGGTCAGCGGCGCGGTGGTGAAGGTGGCGGCCGAGGTGCCGTCGATACCCATATTCACCAGCGCGTAGCTGGCGCCGTTGAACGTGACATTGGCGCTGTTCCGCAGAGTCACCATCTGCCAGTTGAGGATGGCGTTGGCAAAGCCGGTGGAGCTGAAGCCGTCGAACACCAGCGCATTGTTGCTGCCGCCAACGCCCGCATCGATCGACCCAGTGGTGGTGGAGCCGCCTTTAAGCACCACCGTGTTGTTCGATTGCCCCGGCCCGAACAGGATCGCGCCGCGTCCGCCGCTGAGCGCGCCGGCATTGATCACCGTAATGCCGTTTGCATTGGCGCCATTGCCGTAGAAGCCATACGCGTTGTCGCTGGTCACGCTGGCGCCAGCCTCGTTGATAAAAGTGCCAGGCCCGGCCATTTCCACCCCATTGCCGGCAATGGCCATGACATTGCCGGTGCCGATGGTGCTGTATGCCCCGTGTGCCGCCACTACGCCATAGTTGTCGATGGTGCTGGCTACGACGCTCTCCGAGCGGATACCCGCCGACGAAGAACGATTGCTGGTGCCCGAAATGCCCCCGGAGGTTTGAATGTTTCCACGATTGATCAGCGTATTGCCGCTGGTCTTGTTGTACGTGCGCGCGAACAGGCCCACCGAATTATTGCCTGTGGTGGTAACGGTGCCATCGTTCTCCAGCGTATTGCCGTAGCCCGCCGTTGTGCTGGTGGAATTACCTGGATCGCCCGCCCAGATGCCATAGGCGTTAATGAACGTGGTGCTGATGCTGCCGGCGTTTGTCACGGTGCTGTTGTTATTCACCTGTACCGCCGCGCCACTGGTGGAAACACTCGCGCCGGACTGGATGTTCACCACGGCCCCGCTGGCGGGTATCAGCAAAGTGCCCGAACCCGACGCAATGGCGTTGATGCTGCTGGTGAATGGGTTGGGCGAGGTGCTGTCGCAGATCACCGTGGTGCCGTCGCTCTGCAGCGCGCAATTGGCAGCAGCCGCCTCAGGTAGCGCGGCCAACAGGCTTGCCAGCAACAGGGTCGTACGAAGAGGTATGGGGTGGGGATAGGGAAGGCTAGCGGCACGACGAACCTTCAAGCTCATAGAGCACCTGTCGAGCGTCGTCGACCCATGGCGACCCCTCGCGACCTTCCCCCGGCCTGTAAGTAACACCGCTACGGTGGTTGAAACGTGATCGCAGGTTCTTGCTGTTTGTGTCCGCACTTGCCATGCATGCTGCGCTGAGGTTTCATGCGTGAGCTTGGCCGCGGCAGCACGGTGCGGCACGAACAGCATTCAACTCGGGGGAGTTGTGGAGCTTCGAACTGGCAATGGACTGGCCGCGCTCGTGTGCCTTTGGCTGACCTTGGCAGCCTCGACCGGCGTACGCGCTGACATCTACAAGTGCACCAAAGCTGGTGCGGTGGCCTACCAGGAAACGCCCTGTGAAGGCGCCGACGTGCAGACCACACGCGTCGAAGACAAGGACTCCGATCGCTTCGTAGGCTGCTTCGCCGCCACCGATAGCCGCTACAACCTCTACTACGAAGTGCGCGCCAACGGCGCAGGAACCTATCAGCTGATCGACGAGCGCAATCCGCTCGCCTCTGGCGTGGTGCTTAAGCGCGCCACCAGCGAAGAGCTGCAAGCGGTGAGCAATGGGCTGCATATCAAGATCAGCAACGGCTTGAGCCGCTATGTGCAGCAGGCTCAGACGCACTACGTCCAACGTGTGGGCAACCGCTATGTCAGCGGCAGCACGCCGGTGGCGCAGCCGATCACCGCGGCCAGCCTCTATGGCATCTACAAGGCCGTGGATGGCGAGGGTCGCCCGATCTATCTCCTTCATCAGGGCGGTGGCGTACCTCAAACCATCACCAAGTCAGCCTGCCCATCCTATTGAAACATCGCCATACCAACGCTTCTTCACGCAGGTGAAGTCAACGGGTCGTTTGGCACCACACAGACGTCTGGTGCAGCAACCGACGATGTCCATGAGGACATTCCACAAGTACTGACAAAAGGATGAGATTCACGATGAAACTCAAATATCTTGCAGCTTGTGCTTTCGCTTTTGGTCTGGGTTTGATGACCTTCGCTTCGGCGGCAGGCGCCATCACCGTACCCGTTTCGCAGTGCGTGATCGACTGTGAGCACCTGCACTGCCCGCAGGGCTGCAGCCTGCAGCAGTACCTGGCTTGCCAGTTCGAGTGCAACTGATGTGATCGCCGCATCACGGGGTACCAAAAGGTGCCCCGTGGTGCCATGCACGCAATGCAAGCCCCTCCATCTATCGCTGCCGCCGTTGTCGCGGCCCAGGATGTGCGATGAAATTCAAAGGGATTGTTGTGGTGGCGCTGTTCCTGGTGGGCGGCGCGCTATTGGGCAGCCTGCTTGGGCCACGCCTCGGCACCTGGCTGCACCCGCCAGCTGCGGCGAGGCCACCCGTGGAAACGGGCGATTACGCGTCCTACATTCAGGCGGCCGGTACGCCCGTGGTGATGCTTTCGCTCTCCACCTGCCCGTACTGCAAGCAAGCGCGCGAATACTTCGTTGCCCACGATATCGCCTACACCGACTACGTGATCGACCAATCGCCTGATGCCATGCGGATGTTCAACGAGCTTAAGGAGAAAGGCACACCCGTGATCATCACGCGCCATCACCTTATGCGTGGCTTCTACGCAGCGGGTATTGGCGCACAGCTACGCCAGGATGGCGTGGTGGATGGCGCAGGTAAGCGTGTCGCGGTGGCGGCCGGGCATTGAGGGAGTACGTGGCGTTTGCCGGAGGGGAGTCGGCGCGGGTTCGTTGACGTCGCGGCATTACGCAGACATCAGTCCGTCGGGTTTTGTGGCACCTTAAGCTCCCCAACTCCCCCGTTTGTCGGCAAGGCGCATCCATGGCTGAAAAGGATATCCCGGGCGTTCGCCCTTACGAGAGCGCGGCCGGTGGCTGGGGTGCGCTTCGTGCGACGGCGCGGGCGATTCGCGAGCAGATGGATGCCAGAGAGGCTGCCGTTACGCTGCTGCGCACCAACAAGCCGGAGGGTTTCGACTGTCCAGGGTGTGCTTGGCCCGACAAGAAGCACACCTCGACATTCCAGTTCTGCGAGAACGGCGCCAAGGCAGTGACCTGGGAGGCCACCCACAAGCGTGTGCCGCCCACGTTCTTTGCAGCCAATACGGTGACATCGCTGCTTGGCTGGACGGATCACCAACTGGAAGACCAGGGTCGTTTGACGCATCCGATGGTCTACGACGCGGAAAAGGATATCTACGTAGCCATCGGCTGGGACGAGGCCTTCGCTCGCATCGGCAACCTTCTTCGCGGCTTCGAAAGCCCAGATATGGTGGAGTTCTACGCTTCGGGGCGGGCCTCCAACGAGGCGGCCTTTCTCTATCAGCTCTTTGCGCGGGAATACGGCACCAACAATTTCCCGGACTGCTCGAACATGTGCCACGAGGCGACCAGCGTGGGCCTGCCGCAGTCCATCGGCATCGGCAAGGGCACCGTGTCGCTGGATGATTTCGATCATTGCGAGTTGATCCTTGCGTTGGGGCACAACCCCGGCACGAATCATCCCCGCATGATGGGCACGCTTCACGAAGTCGCACGACGCGGCGTGCCCATTGTGGTGTTCAATCCCTTGCGCGAGCGTGCGTTGGAGCGCTTCGCCGATCCGCAGGCGCCGCTGGAAATGGCCACGCTGGGTTCCACCGCTATTGCGTCCACCTATTTGCAGGTGAAAGTGGGCGGCGACGCGGCAGCCCTCAAGGGCATCATGAAGGCGCTGGTCGAACTGGATGAGGCGGCAGGTGCGGCATCGACCGTGCTTGACCACGCATTCATCCGGGAGCACACGCGAGGCTTCGACGCATGGGTGGAAGACCTGCGGGCAACCCCGTGGAGCGCGATCGAAGAAACCTCCGGCCTTGGCGAGGAAGCCCTGCGTGCGGTAGCGGCGGCGTATGCGGCGTCCAACGCCACCATCGTCACCTACGGCATGGGCGTGACCCAGCACCGCACAGGCACGCAGAACGTGCAGCAGGTGGCGAACCTGTTGCTGTTGCGTGGCAACTTCGGCAAGCCCGGTGCAGGTATTTGTCCGTTACGTGGCCACTCCAACGTGCAGGGCGATCGAAGTGTGGGCATTACCGAAAAGCCGAACGATGCCTTGCTCGACGGCATCGAGAAAGCCTTTGGCTTTCGACCGCCGGCGTCGCATGGTCACAACGCGGTGGAGGCGATGCAGGCCATCCTCGATGGGCGATCCAAAGCCTTGATCAGCCTGGGTGGCAATCTGGCGGTGGCGCTATCCGATCCGGAAGCGTGCTTTGCCGCCATGCGCAAGCTCGATTTGTCAGTGCATGTGGCTACCAAGCTCAACCGCTCTCACTTGCTCACGGGCAAGCACACCTTCCTCTTGCCGTGTTTGGGGCGTACCGAGCGTGACCTGCAGGCAACTGGGCCGCAGGCTGTGACGGTGGAAGATTCGATGTCCATGGTGCATGCCTCGCGCGGCAAGCTGGCGCCCGCCTCCGAAGCGTTGCGCTCCGAGCCGGCGATAATCGCCGGCATCGCCATGGCCACCTTGCCCAAGAGTCGCGTGCCGTGGACGGACTTGATCGCGGATTACGATCGTATTCGCAATGCTATCGAAGCTGTGTTTCCCGCGTTCGCTCAATACAACGAACGCATTCGCGTACCGGGCGGCTTTCGACTGCCGTTGCCGCCGACCGAACGGGTCTGGAATACGCCATCGGGAAAGGCCGAGTTCATTTGCTTTGCGGGGCTGGAGGAAGACCCCGCATCGGCGGACCCTTCCGTCCTGAAGTTGACCACCGTCCGCAGCCACGACCAGTACAACACCACCATCTATGGTTTCGATGATCGCTACCGAGGGATCTTCGGTCGCCGTGATGTGGTGTTCATGAATGCGCTCGACCTGGCAGAGCGTGGCATTCAACACGGTGACGAAATACTGGTGGAAACTGCTCTCGGCCTGAGTCAGGAGCGGCGCTTGGTCAACGTGATCGCCGTGGCTTATGAGATAGCGAAGGGCTCGGTAGCAACCTATTACCCCGAGGGCAATTGCCTGGTGCCGCTGGACTACCACGATCAAGCCAGCGGCACTCCGTCCTACAAGTCCGTGCCGGTGCGCATATCGCGTGCGCAGGTGGCGTAGTCGGTTCCGTGGGATACGGTGTGCGCACGCCATGCTCCACATGGTTGCGTGTAAGCCACGTCGCAAGCGAATGATCACCACACATGGATAGGCTCATGGACAATGCAACTCCAGCTTTCTGCGCCATTTATCGCTGGCGACTTCACCCGGGTTCCGAGGCCTCGTTCGTCAAGGCGTGGTCGCGCATTACGGAGCTTCTGCTGACAGAGCGAGGTTCGCTGGGCTCACGGCTTCACCGGGGCCCCGACGATATTTGGTACAGCTATACGCAATGGCCTTCGGCGGAGGCAAAGGCCGAAGGGCTCGCGCGACCATCCGTCGACGTTGAAGCCTGGCAGCAGCTGCGGGCGGCCATTGCCGAAAGTTTGCCCGAGTTGATCCTGGAACCAGTGTCCGATTTTCTGGCGCCTCTCCCCTAGGGGGCCTTTGCGCAAAAGGTGAGACGGGCAAGTATGAAATGCCCATGGACTGACTACGCAGTGCCACTTGGGCGGCGGCCGTGAAGGCCATGTTGATGCGCGCAAGGGTCGTGTGGCTGAATCCAAGGAGGATCACAAGCTGAATGCAGGGTTTTCAGCGCTATGTAACAGAACGCTACGTCGGGCTTTCTGTGCCATGTTGTTGACGCATGGCGATGCGGCTTGCGTCGAAGCGAGCCACTCTCCGCCATGGCAATCCGCAGCTTTCACTTCACGTGTAGGAGTTCCCATGAAGCGCTTACATACCCTCTTCATCGCCGCAGCTCTCATCGCAGGCAGTGGGCTGGTGATGGCTTCCCCGCAGGACGATCACGGCGATCATGATCGCGGGCACGGCGATAACGCGCATTGGAACGACAAAGACCATGATCGTGGGCATAACCCGAAGGACGAGGGGCGTCACGACAACGGCAGGCACAATGGCTGGTACAAGAAGGGCGACCGCTTGCCCGATCGCTACTACTCGCGCGATTACTATGTGACAGACTATCAACGCTACCACTTGCGTGCGCCACCGCCGGGCTATCGCTGGGTGCGTGCCGATCAAGGCCAGTTCTACCTCACGTTGATATCCAGCGGCGTTGTTATCGATATTTCCACGGGCTTCTGATGCGCAACATGCGTCGCCATGGATGGCGCGTTTGATCTGCGGCATACCGCTTTGAACGCAATGGCCCACGTCACACAATCGTGGCGTGGGCCTATCGCACATCCGTCCTCGTGGGGTGGGATGTTGGAGGGTGTTAAAGTACGCGGTACCCCTCCAGGCAGCGACACCATGAGCAACGACGCGTTCTACCCCATCGGCACTCCCGGTCAACCTTGGGACGCAGCAGAGCGAGCCGCATGGCTGGCGCGGCAGAGCAAGCAGCGCAGCTACGCCGATGATGTGTTGAGCCCCATCCGCGCGTTGCGCGACACCTTCGAGGTGAGCGAGTACGGTGCGTTGCACTACGGTGTTGAGCACTATCCGTTGATCGCAGTGCGCAGCCGGCTATGGCAGGAACACCTTCCGGTGTTGGTCGTGACGGGTGGCGTGCATGGATATGAAACCAGCGGTGTGCATGGTGCCTTGCAGTTCCTGGCCCAGCATGGGCGCGACTACGATGGTCGCGCCAACGTATTGGTGGTGCCCTGCGTGAGCCCGTGGGCGTATGAGCGCATCCATCGCTGGAACCCCGACGCACTGGACCCCAATCGCAATTTTCGCGAAGACAGTCCCGCCGGCGAGTCGGCGGCGCTGGTGAAGCTGCTCAAGCCACTCAGCGATCGGGTGCTCATGCATATCGATCTGCACGAAACCACCGACTCCGATGAGTCCGAATTCCGCCCCGCGCTGGCTGCGCGTGATGGCAAGCCGTTCGAGCCGGGCGAAGTGCCCGATGGCTTCTACCTGGTGGATGACACCGACAACCCGCAGCCCGCTTTCCAGCAAGCGGTGATCGAGGCGGTGGCCAAGGTCACGCATATCGCCGATGCGGATGCGCGTGGCGAGATTATCGGTGCGCCGCTATTGATTCCGGGCGTGATCAAGTTCCCGGTGAAGCAATGGGCGCTATGCGCCGGCATTACCAACGCACGCTTTGCCACCACCACCGAGGTCTACCCAGACAGCCCTCGCGCGACGCCGCAACAGTGCAACGATGCCCAGGTCGCCGCCATCTGTGCCGCCATTGATTACGCGCTGGGGCATCCCCAAGGCTGACGTCGCATTCTTGACCGGATCGTTGCACCACAGCGGCGCATTGTCCATGATGGTGCAATGAGTGACTCGGTCAGCCGTGCGTGGGCGGAGCCGTTGGCGACCGGGGTGGCGCTGGCGGACGGGCAGTTGCGCCTGTTGTGGGTGAACCCGGCGCTGGCGGAGTTGCTGGCGATCGGTCCCCGCAGCGCGGTGGGCCAATCGCTGGCGGTGCTGCTGCATCAACCCGAATGGATGGCGCTGGCGGCGCGTGCGTTGCAGGAGCCGGCGCCGTTGCAGCTACGGGGCATCGAGCTGCCATCCACGCGCGGCGATGGTGTGCGCATGGATGTGTCGATGCAGGGCCTGCCCAGCGGTGAACTGCTGGTGGAGGTGCATGCGCTCGCGCCGCCGGTATCCGCGCCGACGCCCTTGTCCGCCACCTTGCGCGGCTTTGCGCATGAAGTGAAGAACCCGCTGGCCGGCTTGCGCGGCGCCGCGCAGCTATTGCAACGGCGGGTGGATGACGAGCAGTTGCGCGCATTGGCTGGCTTGGTGATCGCCGAGGCGGATCGTCTGGGGGCGCTCGCCAACCGTTTGCTGCATCACGACGGCGCGGCCCACTTGGGGCCCGTGAATATCCATGAACAACTGGAGCGGCTGGGCGACCTGCTGCTGGCCGAGCCATCGCCACCGAGTTTGCGTCACGACTACGACCCTAGCCTGCCGGATATCTACGGCGACGCGGACCGGCTCTTGCAGTTGTTGTTGAACCTCGCACGCAATGCTGTCGAAGCGGGTGCGCGCACGCTTACCTTTCGCACCCGCGCCGAGGCCGCCGTGCGATGCGGGGATCGCGTTGTGCGCATGGCGCTGCGGGTGGATGTGATCGACGATGGTCCGGGCGTGCCTGTCGCCTTGCGCGACACCTTGTTCGAGCCGTTGGTATCCGGCCGCGCGGATGGCAGCGGCCTGGGGCTGGCATTGGCGCGCGAGATCGCCCGGGAGCATGGTGGCGAATTGCGCTACGCCAGCCGTGCCGGCGAAACGGCGTTTACCCTTTATCTGCCGATGGGCCACGCACATGACTGAGCCACACCACGAAATATGGATAGCCGACGACGACCGCGGCGTGCGTTTCGTGCTGGCCGAAGCACTGCGCGACGCAGGCTTGCAGGTGCGCGAGTTCGGCGACGGTGAGGATGTGCGCGCCGCTCTGCGCGAATCGCGTCCCGCGCTGTTGCTTACCGACGTGCGCATGCCGGGTGAGGGTGGTCTGGCTTTGCTGGAAGCGCTCACCGCACAAGGTGTGGGGCCGGTGATCGTGATGAGTGCGTATACCGATGTGGCCACGACAGCCGCCGCGTATCGCGCGGGCGCGGTGGATTACCTCGCCAAGCCGTTCGACTTGGATCAGGCGGTATCCGCGGTGCAGCGTGCGCTGGCCGATACGCCCGCCGTGGCCACCGCGACGGTTGCGCCGACTGTGTCAACGCATGCCTTGCTGGGTGAGAGCCCGGCCATGCGCGAGGTGTTTCGTTTGATCGGTCGCGTTGCCGCGAGCGATCTCAATGTGTTGATCACTGGCGAAACCGGTACGGGCAAGGAGCTGGTGGCGCGTGCCTTGCACGAGGAAAGCGCGCGCCGCAACAGGCCCTACATCGCGCTCAACACGGCAGCTATTCCCAGTGAGTTGCTGGAAAGTGAGCTGTTCGGTCACGAAGCCGGCGCATTTACGGGTGCCACGCGTCGGCATGCCGGTCGTTTCGAACAGGCGGAAGGCGGCACGCTGTTTCTCGATGAAATCGGCGACATGCCGCTAGCCTTGCAAACGCGGTTGTTGCGGGTACTGGCTGGCGGGGAGTTCTATCGCGTGGGTGGGCGCGAGTTGATCCGCGGCAACGTGCGCATCATTGCCGCCACGCATCAGGACTTGGATGTGCGCGTGGCAGCGGGGCAGTTCCGCGCCGATCTCAAGCATCGCCTGGATGTGGTGCGCATCGAGTTGCCACCGTTGCGCCAACGCCGCGGCGATATTCCGCTGCTGGCCGAGCACTTTCTCGCAACGGCCGCCCAGGAGCTGAAGCTGCCACCCAAGCGCTTTTCCAAGTCGGCGCTAAAGGCCGTCGCCCAACGCGACTTCCCCGGCAATGTGCGTGAACTGGAGAACCTGTGCCGACGCCTGGCGGTCATTGCGCCGGGCTCGGAGATCCTGCCCTCGGATCTTGGCAGTGCCCCCACGGCCGGATCGGCGGGCGGCTGGACCGATGCGTTGCGCGAATGGGCCGCACAAGCCATTGCCGATGGCGAGATGGATATCCATACCCGCGCCCGCGAGGCGCTGGATCACACCCTGCTGCAAGCGGCGCTAGCGGCGCATGAGGGCCATCGCCAGCATGCCGCCGCCGCGCTCGGCGTAGGGCGCAATACGTTGACCCGCAAGCTGGGTGCATCGCGCACCCGACGTCCAAACAAGCCCGAGTAACCACGCATGACCATCGTTGTTCGCCTCGCTGTACGTACCGACATTGATCACATTGCGCAATGGAACCGCGCCATGGCTTGGGAAACCGAAGCTAAGGCACTGGACAGCGGCGTGCTCGCACGCGGCGTCACCGCGGTGTTCGACGAGCCACGCCGTGGCTTCTACCTGATAGCCGAGCGTGATGGAGAGCCTTGTGGTTGCCTGCTCGTTACCTACGAATGGAGCGACTGGCGCGCAGGCGATTTCTGGTGGATCCAGAGTGTCTACGTGGTTGAGTCGGCACGTCGCGAGGGCGTGTTCCGCCGTCTTTACGACGAAGTGCAGCAGCGCGCGCAGGCGGCAGGCGCGGTGGGCTTGCGCCTATACGTGGAAACCGAGAACGAGCGCGCGCAGCGCACCTATGCCGGGCTCGGCATGGAGCGCTGCCACTACTTCATGTACGAAGCGGAATTCGCGCGCTGAGCGAGGCTCAGCCTGGGAGCAGGTGCCGCCCGAGCTCTTCGGGCGGCAGCGCGGAGCCGAACAGATAGCCTTGCATCAGCGTGCAGCCGGCGCGGCGCAGGTGTTCGGCCTGGGCAGGTGTTTCTACGCCTTCGGCCACCACCATCATGTCCAGTCCGCGCGCCATGGCGATGATGGCGTCGGTAATGGCGGCGTTGTCGGGGTCGGTGGCGATGTCGCGCACGAAGGTGCGGTCGATCTTCAACGCGTCGATGGGGAAGTACTTCAGGTAGGAAAGGCTGCAATAGCCGGTGCCGAAGTCGTCCAGCGTCAGGCCTACGCCCAGGTCTTTGATGCGCTGCATGAGTGCGCGACTCTGGTCGCCGGCGGACATCACCATGCGCTCGGTGAGTTCCAGGTCGATCAGCGATGGCGGTAGCTGCGCGTCCGCCAGTGAGGAGCGCAGCACTTCATGGAAGTCGGCATGCTGGAACTGTGGCGCGGCCACATTCACCGCCACCACGATGGGCGTACCCAGGCGATACCACTCGCCGGCCTGCCGGCAGGCTTCGCGGATAACCCATTCGCCCAGTGGCACGATCAGGCCGGTTTCTTCGGCGATGGGGATGAACTGGTCGGGCGCGTAAACTTCGTTGCCGTCTACCTGCCAACGCAGCAGGGCCTCGGCGCCGACAATGGTGCCAGTGCGGGCATCGACCTCGGGTTGGTAATGCAGGCGTAGCTCGCCGCGTTGCAGTGCCTTGCGCAGGTCCTGTTCGATGCGCAGGCGTGCTGCCGGGCGCTCGCTCATGGACGGGGTGTAGATGCGGTAGCCGTTACGGCCGTGCACTTTCACTTCGTATAGCGCGGTATCGGCGTTGCGCAGCATGCCTTCGGCGTCGCCGGCATCCTCAGGGTAGACGCTGATGCCGACGCTGAAGGTAACGTCGAAGTCGCCCATCTTGCTGGCGGCAGAGCTTTGCCACAGGCGCATCAGTTTTTCGCAAAGCTGGCGCGCGCCCATGCGTCCATCCACGTGCGACAGCAGCACGGCGAATTCGTCGCCAGCGATTCGGCTGACAGTGTCTTCGTTGCGCAGCGTGTTGCGCAGGTGGCTGGCGAAATTGCGCAGCAGGGCATCGCCTGCCACGTGGCCGAGCGTGTCGTTGATCTGTTTGAAGTGATCCAGGTCGATATGCAGTAGCGCGGCCTGGTCGTGGCGGCGCATGGCGGCCCCGAGCACTTGTTCCAGGCGCGATTGGAGCAGGCTGCGGTTGGGCAGCCCGGTGAGCGTGTCGTGCTGGGCGAGGTGAGCCATCTTCAGCGCCAAGGCGCGCGTTTCGCTCACGTCGTGGAATACCAGCACGCCGCCAATAACACTGCCAGCGTGGTCGTGGATGGAGGCTGCTGAATCCTCAATGGGCGTTTCAAAGCCATTGCGGTGGAGCAGTACGGCGTTGCCCTTCAGTTCCACGATGGCGTCGCGGGCAATGGCATCCATCAAGGGATTGTTGAGGGGCTCGCGGTTGCGTGCGTCGATCAGGCGAAATACCTCGCTCATCGGTTTGCCCACGGCCTCGGCGTGGGTCCAGCCGGTCATCGCTTCGGCGATGGGGTTGAGTGAGGTCACGCGGTTTTGCAGGTCGGTGGTGATCACTGCATCGCCGATGGAGCGCAAGGTCACCTCGGCCAGTTCGCGTTCGCGGAACAGGGCCTCTTCGTAGGCTTTGCGTTGGCTGATGTCCTGGATCTGCGCCACCGCGTGGTACGGCTCGCCCTGCACGTTGCGCACCAACGATACGCTCAACATCACATGCACGACATGGCCGTCGGCGTGGATGTAGCGCTTCTCCAACTGGTACGACTCGCATTCGCCTTCGATCAGCGAGCGCGCCATGTCGCGCGACACGGCCATGTCATCCGCGTGGGTGAGGTCCAGCAGAGACCGCGAGAGCAGCTCCATCTCGCCGTAGCCCAGCATTTGGCAAAGCGCGCCGTTGACGCGCAGCATGCGTCCTTCTTCGGTGACCAGCGCCATGCCGATGGGGGCATGCTGGAACGCGCCATAGAAGCGCTGCTCGCTTTCGCGCAACTGCGTTTCCAGTGCATAGCGCGCGCTGATGTCGATGAATACGGTGAACACGCCGCGCACTTGGCCGTGTTCGTCAAAGTCAGGTTGGAAGTTGCCGTGCACGTAGGAGCGGGCGGCGCCGCTGAACAGCTCGCCCTCGTAGACCGCCGGCTCGCCGTCCAGCGCCTGATCCAGGCAGTAGCCCGCGCGCGCCAGGCTCCAACGGTCGATGACCTCTTCCACGGTGCGCCCCACCATGTCCTGCGGGGAGAGGCCCATCCAGGCTTGGTGGGTGCCGTTGACGAAGCGGAAGCGGCGTTGGCGGTCGATATAGGTGATGAGCGCAGGCGCGCCCTGCAGCACGTGAGCGGGCCATTGGGCCTCGCCACCTGCGGGTACGTACTCGCTGTCGTTTGGCGCCATCGATGGTCCGCTGTTGACGCTCCCCGCGTCCTGCCCGGCGATGATGCGACAAGTGGGGCCGCCTGTGCAGCAGGAATGATCTTGGGATGATGCGGGCACTGCGCGCCGGGGCGCGCAGTTTGCCCCGAACGGTCAGTGCAGTGGGGTGGCCGGTGCGCCGAGCTGGCCTTGCGTGTCCAGCAGGATCTGCCCGAGCGCATGCAGGTCCGATGCGATGCGATAGCAGTCCGCCAGCGCGGCCACCAAGGGGCCCAGCGCTTTGGGGTGCAGGGGATACCCGTGGGCGAGTACCCGGGCTTGTCCACCCTCCCCACGTTGCGCCAGGGTCACGGCCACCACGCCAAGGCCGGCGGCCTCGTGGGCATACAAGGCAGGCGCGTCGTAGGCGGGGTCGGCCTCGGCGAGGGCTTCCAGCAGATAGCCGGGCGTGGCGTCACCGTTCTCCAGCACCAGGGGTAGTTGGTGCGCATCGAGCAGGGCGGCGTACTGGCGCAGCTCGAACACGATGCCGGCGAAGTCGTGCCCGCGTTGTTCGGCGGCGCTGTTGTGCTGTCGCAGCCAGGCGGCGGGCGACTGCGCGTGCACCTTGCCCTCGTGGTAGCGCAGGGTGAGGCCGCGTGCGCTCATGGTGGTTTCGTCGCGGTAGGGCGTGAGCAAGGCGGCTTCCAGCAGGGTCCATAGCGGCGCCAGGTTCACGTGCTCGTACTGCACGCAGGTGAGCGCCAGCAGGTCGTTGCGGCTCAGGTAGCGGGCGTGCTCCAGGCGGGCGCCGAGGGTGCGCATGAGCCAGTCGGCCGTGCGGGCACCCGCTTCGCCGCGACCCACCAGCTCTACTTCAAGCTGTTCGGAGAGGCTTTCGGCCAGCGCTTCGGGCACCAACAGGGAGATGGGCAATAGGCGCATCGGGCCGTCGGCATAGACGGCTTCGGGCTCCAGCGGCTGGGCGGGCATGCGGCCCTCGTGGGTACCAAAGGCGACCACGTTTTCCAGATGGCCGCGCGGCACGCGGCGAGCCAGTTCGTCCAGGGTGGCCCACACCGGGAAACCAGGTCGCAGCAGCTCCACCGCGTCGAACAGCGCGCCGGCCACGGCCAGGCGGGCTTCGGCCACCTCGGGTACCAGTCCGTGCAGGTCAGCGGCGATGAGGGCGGCCAGCTCGGCGGCCTGGTCGCGACTGAGGGTGCGGTGGGCGGGCGTCTCGTCGGCGGACAGTTCCAGGGCCAGCACCACCGGCAGGGCGACAAGTGTTTGAGCTTCCACGGAGACGAACCCGAACGGCAAAGAACCAAATTCTAGCATCCAGGGGGTTTTGGGCTTCCGTACGGTGGCGTAGCGGGTTAGCCTTGGTGACTCGGCTTTTTTTGGACTGCTCCAGCCATGGACAACACGCTCAAGCGCGTCGGTGTGATCGGCGGCGTACGTATTCCGTTCTGCCGCAACAACACCGCTTACGCCGACGTCGGTAACTTCGGCATGTCGGTGAAGGTGCTTGGGTCGTTGGTGGAGCGATACGGTCTGCATGGCGTGGAGCTGGGCGAAGTCGCCATGGGCGCGGTGATCAAGCACGCCTCGGAGTGGAACCTGGCCCGCGAGGCCGTGCTCTCCTCGGGCCTGGCACCCACCACCCCCGGCATCACCACGGCGCGTGCCTGCGGCACCTCGCTGGACAACGCCATCATCATCGCCAACAAGATCGCCACGGGGCAGATCGAGGCGGGCATTGCCGGCGGCTCGGATACCACCAGCGACGTGCCGATTGTGCTGGGCGAGCGCCTGCGCAAGCGCCTGTTGGCGATGAACCGCGCCAAGACCTGGCAGGACAAGCTGCGCGCCGCCACCCAGGGTTTCTCCTTCAAGGAGTTCAAGCCGGCGTTTCCGGGCGTGGCCGAGCCACGCACCGGCATGTCCATGGGCGATCACTGCGAAAAGATGGCCAAGGAGTGGCACATCACCCGCCAGGCGCAGGACCAGTTGGCGCTCGATAGCCACCGCAAGCTCGCGGCGGCCTACGACGCTGGTTTCTTCGAAGACTTGGTGGTGCCGTTCCGTGGTTTGAAGCGCGATGGTTTCCTGCGTCCGGACAGCACCCTCGAAAAGCTGGCATCGCTCAAGCCCGCATTCGACAAGACCTCCGGTCACGGCACGCTCACGGCGGGTAACTCCACCGGCCTGTCCGATGGCGCGGCCGCCGTGTTGCTGGGCACCGAGGAATGGGCGAACCAGCGCGGCCTGAAGGTGCAGGCCTGGTTCCGCGATGCGGAGGTGTCGGCGGTGGATTTCGTGCACGGCGAAGGCTTGCTGATGGCTCCGACCATCGCGGTGCCGCGCATGCTCGCGCGCCATGGCCTGACCTTGCAGGATTTCGACTTCTACGAGATTCACGAGGCGTTCGCCGCGCAGGTCCTGTGCACCCTGCGTGCCTGGGAAAGCGCCGATTACTGCAAGAACCGCCTCGGCTTGGACCAGCCGCTGGGCAGCATCGACCCGGCCAAGCTCAACGTGAATGGTTCCAGCCTGGCGGCGGGCCATCCGTTTGCCGCCACCGGCGCGCGCATCATCGCTACGCTGGCCAAGATGCTGGAACAAAAGGGTTCGGGCCGTGGCCTGATTTCCATCTGCACGGCGGGTGGCATGGGCGTCACCGCCATCCTCGAGCGCTGAGCGGTTCGCGTCAGGCGCATCGCGACTGGGTATGTGGCGCCTGCGCAGCACCGTTGGCCTGAGTTTGCTCACGTTGGGCGTGGGCATTGCCGGCACCGCCTGGCTCAGTACCTTCACCGATCAATGGGATGGCCCGCCCGGGCAGGCTGCGCCGCGCCCCGATAAGGTGCGCGCCATGCTGCGGCGACATGCGCGCGCGGCTGCGGCGCCCCCAGCCCCCGCGCCGGTGGCTGCGTCGTCACCCGCGCCGTTGCCCGCCGAGCCGGAACTCACACCGTTGGAGATGCCACCGCTGCCCGCGTCGTTGTGGTCGCGTGACGCCTGGGGCGAGGGCAAGGTGGAGCTGAGCTTGCGCGTGGACGGCGAAGGGCACGTACAGCAGGCCAGCGTGGTGCAGAGCAGTGGCGACAATGGGCTGGATGCGCGCGCCGTGCGCACGGTGCAGCGCTGGCGCTTTGCCGTGCCGGCCGATCGCCCGCAAGGACTCAGTGGCCGCCTGGTGATGCGTTTCGCCGCCAGCGTGCCAACGCCTTAGGGAAGCTCTGATTTTGATCGTCATCCCAGCGAACCCCAAAAAGGGGGCGAGAGCTGGGATCCAGTGCCTGTAAATCGCTGAACGTAAAGGCACTGGATGACCAGCCCTTCGGCTGTTAGAAAGCACCTCCTGCTCTCGCCCCCTTTTTGGGGTCCGCAGGAATGACGGACAAGAAGGCAATTTATCGGACCTTCCCTAGCGCAATTTAGAGCACGCCCTTCACGCCGGCGCCAAAGGCGGTGATGAGTCGTGTGTAGATCAGCTTGGACGAAATCGCTACCTCGGGGAAATCGCCCACCGGCGTGTAGCAACTGAGGAACGCGGGGTCGCTGGGGCGCATCGGCGTGCAACCAGCCTTGAGGTCGTAGCTGGTGGCGTAGCGATAGGGCCACAGGTCGAACACCGGCAGACTGGCGGAAAGATCGCCGATGGCCATGCTCAACTCGCTCTGCTGGCGCGGGGCCACCACCCAGGCGTTTTCAGGCTGCGTGTCGCGCAGGATGCTCTCGCGCAGTTCGCTCGCGAAGCGTGCGTCGTACACGATCACACCGGCCTCGGTGTTGTAGTGATCCGAGCGCGGATCGAAGTTGTGCGAGCCAACCATGGCGAAGTCGTCGTCCACCACGATGGATTTGGCGTGCAGGCCGAATCGGCGGCCTTCGCTGGTGAGCGGCGCCGGGCGGTTGCGGCGCGCGCTGCCATGACTACCCAGCAGGCCGCGCTCGGTACCTACGCGCCGGCGCACCTGCGGCTGCCCGCTGCCAAGCGAAGGCATGGGGCCAGCGTCGTCGGCGGCATCGGCGTTGTCTTCGGTGGGGCCGGCGGCATGCGGTTTCAGTTCGTAGATCTCGAAGCCGTAGTTCTTCAGGTAGCGCTTGCGGTGCTTGTAGGAGATGGCATAGACCGCGAATGCATCGGTGGACGCCAGCGAGTTGGTGGAGACGATGATGCGCGGCGGTGCCTGCCGCTGGTGCAACTGGCTGAAGATGTCCTGCGCGCGTTGGCTCAGCACCAGGTAGGGGGTTTGCAGCACCACCTCGTGCTGCGCCGCGTTGACCAGGCGCATGACGTGCGCGGTGAACTCGCGGGCGCTGCGCTTTTGTGGGTCTTCGGTTTTGGCGGGCAAGTCGCTGAAGAAATCCACGCGGCCGGTACGCAAAGTTTCCGATACCAGGGCGTCTTCAAGCCAGTCGTCGTCCTCGGCCTCTTCCTGCACGCGGGCCACGCGTTGCGGGTGGGCGTAGCGCGGTGCGGGCCAAGGGCCGGGTGGAGGGTCGTCGAGGATGCGGCGGTTCACGTCGCGCAACCGTGTCAGGGGAACGGCGCGCTTGTGCTGCCAAAACGTGTCGAAGCTGCTTGCCATGGCGCGCGCCGCGGGGCCGCCGACCATCACGTCGCGGTCCACGTAGTCAAAATCGTTGTCCCAGTCGAAGTAGCGGTCCTGGTAATTGCGGCCGCCGGTGATGCCGATCGTGTCGTCCACCAGCAGCAGCTTGTTGTGCATGCGCTGGTTGAACGTGAGAAAGCAGCACACGATGCCGGCGCCAAATTCCACGGCGGAGGTTTGCGCTTCGTGGAAGGTTGGGTTGTACAGGCGCACTTCCAGGTTCTCGTGAACGCTGGCAAGGCGTTGCAGCAACACGGGGTCGCCGAAGGAAAAGAGCTGGTCGGCAAGAATGCGTACCTTCACGCCGCGTCGTGCTGCCGCGAGCAACTCGTTGAGCACCAATTGGCCAGCGTCGTCCTGGTCCCAGATATAGGTCTGCACGTCGATGCTGTGCTGGGCGGCCCGAATGAGGTTGAGGCGAGCCACCATGGCGGCCTCGCTATCGTTGAGCAGGGTCACCACGTGCACCGGCTCGTCGTCGGTGGAGTCGCTCATGGCCTGGCGCGCGGCATCGAGCAGGGGCGAGTCGATGGCGCAGTGGTCAGGGCGCGGGCAGTCCAGCGTGCGGTCGCTTTGGTCGGCCACGATGGTGTCCGCCCGGCGCACGCGCGCAGGCGACACGCTGCATCCCGCCGAGAGCAGGATCGCAACGAGCAACATGGAAAGGGCGATCCCGCGTTGGCGCATGGCGCGATGATACGGATGGTTGTTACTGCTTGGCGTAATCCAGGCTGATCATCAGGCCCAGTTCCACGTTGTCCGACAACGCGGTGCGGTGTCCGTTCATGCCGAAGTCGCTGCGCTGGATGGTGCCGCGCACCGCGATCACGCACTGTTGCGGCGATTCCAGCGGGCAGCGCGAGGGCAGCAACTCGAAACGGGCCGGCCGGGTGATCCCTCGCAGGGTGAGGGTGCCGTCCAGGTCGCCTCCCTTCTCCAGCATGTTCAGTGAGATGGGCTCGGAGATGAAGCGGATGGACGGGTAGCGCAGCACATCGAAGAACTCCGGCGCCAGCACCCAGCGTCGAATGCGGTCCGAGCCCATTTGGATGCTGTCCACCGTGATGCGTGCGTCCACCACGGCTGTGTCGTGCAGGCTGCTCAGGGTGACGTCGCCGTCGATTTCCTCAAAACGCCCGCTGATCTGGCTGAGCCAGAACAGGCGAACGCCAAAGTCGGCGTGCGAGCGGGCGGGGTCGATGCGGTAGTCGGCGGCGTAGGCTGGGCAAGCCAGCAGGGCGAGCAGCAGAGCTATCCAGCGGTGCCGATGACCGTAACGCGACCACCTCGACGCCGGATAGCTCACACGCGAACCTTTCGATCAGGGAGACCAGAACGCATCCAATCGCGCGTTGCCTGGCTCCAGCGGCCCGTTGAGGTGCAACACGGCGAGGCCGGCAGGCGGCATGCCACGGAATTCGTCCGAGCGCCCTTCCACCAGCAGCGCCACCAGGCGCTCGATGCCTGGATTGTGGCCGATCAACATGACAGTGCCGGCATCGCCGTGCTGGTCGAGCAGCGCCATTAGTTCGCCGGGCGTGGCTTCATAGATGCCGTCCGCCAGCTGCAGCGCCGGTGCGCCCGGTAGCGCCGCCAACGCCAAGGTGGCGGTGCTCCGTGTACGTTCGGAGGGCGAGCACAGCACGCGATCGGGTTTCACGCCGTGCTTTGCCAGCCACTGCCCCGCCGCGCGGGCTTCCTGTTCGCCGCGCCCGCTCAGGCGCCGGCTGGGGTCATCCCCTCCGCTGGTGGCCGGCTGGGCTTCGGCATGGCGCAACAGGATAAGTTCGTGCATAGCGTGTGTGCTCCTAGGTCGGCTGGTTGGCCGGATAATTCAATGCTGGCGCTTGATCCAGCGCAGGAGGTGTTTCCAATCCTCCTGGTGACTGCGGACATTCTCCGAGGCGTAGTCGAAAATGCCTTTGCCCAGCGCCGTCAGTAGCACGTAGGCCTGGCTATCGCGCAGCTGCGCCACCAGCGGGAAGGGGGACTGCTCAGCCACCTGTGCCATGGCCTCCTGGCTTGCGTTGGTCCAGGGCTTGAGGCGATTGCCCACCAGCCCTACCGGCAGTTTGCCGCGCTTGATGCGATTGATTTGCGCGAGGTGCTGCAGGAAGTCGAACGTGGCATCGAGGTCGAAGGTTGACGGCAACACCGGCACCAACACCACGTCGGCCTTTTCGAGGTAGGGCTCAAGGTCCCGTTCCTGGGAACCGGCGGGGGTGTCGATGAGTAGGCGCTGGGTGTCGGGGGGGAGCTTGTCCAAGGCGCGGCGGCCGCCCTCCAGCGCCAGTACGCCCGGTACGTTGTCCGGGCGCCGGCTGGCCCAGCGGTAGCCGGAGAGCTGGCGGTCGGCATCGACGATCGCCGTGCGCTTGCCGTCTTGCGACCAATGCGAAGCGAGCTGGGTCACCAGCGTGCTCTTGCCACAACCGCCTTTGCTGCTTGCCACCAGTACCGTCAGCATCTCGCTGCCCCTGTAACCAAGCTGAGGCCAAGCCTACACGATGGTTGGGGCAGCGACGCAAGCGGGTTCAACTGGCTTTGTTCGGCTGCCAGTCGGCGGGGGCGTCCACGTTGATGTTGTAGTCGCGCAGCGCGGTGAGCATCAGGCTCATTTCGGTGCCGCCCGAGCGAGCCAGGGCCAGCAGGTGCTGGGCCACGGCGGCGTCCCCTTGGGCGCGGCCCGAGAGTTCGGCGAAGTTCTGCACCTGCCAAACCAGATTGCGGCGAGCGCGACGGGCGTCGTCTTGCTGGGCGGTGTCGTCGGTGAGTACTTCGCGCAGATGCAGGCCCAGCGAGCGGGCGAGCGGACTGGAACTCCATTCGAGCACCTTGCCCAGCTTGAGGCAGTCCGCCTTCACCGCGGCGTCTTTACTGCCTTCCTCGCACAATCGTGCGGTGGCCTGCAGGCCGGGCTGGGGCTGCGTTTCGGCCAGACCGAACACCATCATGACCTGCATGCTGGCCGCGCCGTTGGCTGCCAGCGGGCTCATGGCCGCCGCGGGCGGGGGCAGCAGGGTGACGGTGGTGGCCAGTGCCTTGAGGCTGGCGCCGGTGTAGTCGTCATAAAGCTTGGCGGCGGCAGCCTTGGCCAGGTCGTCGCGTGCGGCGTCCTGCTTGTTGTCGCGCAGGTCCTGGCCGATCTTGAGCAGCCATACCGCGGCGTTGTCCGGGGCCTGCTTCACCAGCGTGTTCATGGCATCCACGTTGGGGCAACTGTCGGCCTTGGCGTCGCAGTCGCTCAGTCGTACCCAGTTGATTTCCGGGCCGGCGCCCTCGGCCTGCGATGCGCGGACAATCAGCGCGTGAAAGCTGTTGAACTCGGGCAGGTCGTTGAGCGGGCGGGCCAACAGGGCGCCGCCGAGCAGGGGCAGGGGCGCCGCCTGGGGTGCGATGACACTGACCAGATCCTTCTGGAAGGCCAGCAGGGCCTGGCGTCGCGCAGCGGTTTGCTTATCGACCGCGGGCGCCTTGGCCGGGGCCTTGGCGGCCATGACCGGAGCCGCGAGAGTTGCCAAGACCAGGCCGATTGTTAGCAAGCGCCGTCCACGCATGGAAATTCCTTGTGACATCGAAGCGGCCAGCATACCGCTCTAGCATTAAGCTCGCCTGATCCTAGGGAAGGGGCGCGCCGGGATATGACCCCCTGGCTTGTTAGCATGGCTGCTTAGCGACGCCCCGGGATGAACTGTCATCCCGCGCAGCACAGGAGACAGGTAGTGAATGAGCTTTCCATCTTGGCCGACGGCCGGGCGACCCCGTGGTTCGTGGGCTGGGGCACGCTGGCGCTGATCAACGCGGGGTTGGCCCAGGGCAAGAATCGCAGTGGCCTGTGGTGGTTCCTGCTGTCGCTGGTGTTCGGCCCCTTGGCCACGCTGGTGCTGGTACTGCTGCCCAAGGCTCGCCAGACCCTGTTCTGAAAACGACGAGGCCCGCCACCGTCGCCGGTAGCGGGCCTCGTTGGAGCGGACGGGTTTACTCGCCCAGCGCTTCGCGCATGAATTCCGGCTGGGCCAGCGCCGCCTTGTGCATGTCGGCGTTGTAGTAGCGGGTGGGGAAGTTCTTGCTCAGCGCGCCGCGCTCGCGGAAGCCGGCCAGGTCGCCGCCCTTGCGCACCATGGTGCAGCTCCACCAGCCGGTGGGGTAGCACGGCTGCGGGAACGGCAGCGTCTTCACCGCGCTGAAACCGGCGGTGCGCATGGCCGAACGCATGGACTTGATCAGCTCCATGTGCGCCAGCGGCGACTCGGACTGCTGCACCAGGATGCCGCCGTGGCGCAGGGCCTTGTAGCAGCTGGCGTAGAAGGCGGCATTGAAGAGACCTTCGGCCGGGCCGACCGGATCGGTCGAGTCCACGATGATCAGGTCCAGCGACTCCGGCTCCGCCTCGGCCATGTACTTGATGCCGTCGATGAACAGCAGCTCGGCGCGCGGGTCGTTGTTGGATTCGCACAGCTCCGGGAAATACTGCTCGGCCAGGCGGGTGACGCGCTCGTCGATCTCCACCTGCACGGCGTGCTCCACTTCCTCGTGCTTGAGCACTTCACGCAGCGTGCCGCAGTCGCCGCCGCCGATGATCACCACGCGCTTGGCGCGCGCATGGGTGAACAGCGCCGGGTGGGTCATCATTTCGTGATAGAGGAAGTTGTCGCGGCTGGTGAGCATCACGCAGCCGTCGATCACCATGAGGTTGCCCCAGTCGGTGGTCTGGTAGATCTCGATCGTCTGGAACGGGGTTTTCTCGGCATGCAGCAGCTTCTCCACGCGATAACCGATGGAGGAGCCGGAGGCCTGATGGGCTTCGGTGAACCAGGTGGGGTGCTGCGACATGGGTTGATCCTGCAAACGATGGGGTCAAAGAACGCCAATTGTAGCCGAACTGGCGCCGATATCCGTCGAACCGGCTGGAACGGCGGTGGGCACATTGTCACAAGACGCCGTTACAATAGCCGTCCGGACTGCCGCGCGATGTCGCCGCAGGCCGTCAGGTCTGTCCGGCCCCGCGGCGTGCGAGGCTTCCGGCCGGCTGACTTTGCTTTCGTCAAGGCTCCGCCGCTGCGACGACATGTTCAGGGTGTTGCACGCCCGTTTCATTCCAAGGAACCCTCCATGTCGAAGCACTGGAACATTGACGCTGCCCGCCATACCTACGCCGTACCGCACTGGGGCGACGGTTATGTGGACATCAACGACGCCGGCCACATCGTGATGCGCCCCAAGGGCGCCACCGGCCCGGCGCTGTCGCTGCCGGCCATCGTGGACCGCGCCCGCGCCGAAGGCTTGCGCCTGCCGCTGCTCGTGCGCTTTCCCGACATTCTTGCCGATCGTCTCAAGCGCCTGCAGGACGCCTTCGCCAAGGCCATCGGCGAGTGGAGCTACGCGGGCGGCTATACCGCCGTTTATCCGATCAAGGTGAACCAGCAACGCGGCGTGGCCGGCGAGCTGGTGGCCGCCGGCGAACACGGTTTTGGCCTGGAAGCCGGCTCCAAGCCCGAGTTGATGGCGGTGCTGGCCATGGCCCGCCCCGGCAGCATCGTGATCTGCAACGGCTATAAGGACCGCGAATACATCCGCCTGGCGCTCATCGGCCTCAAGCTGGGCTTGCGCGTGCACATCGTGATCGAGAAGCTCTCCGAGCTCGATCACGTGTTTACCGAAGCCAAGGCGCTGGATGTGGAGCCGCTGCTGGGCGTGCGCGTGCGCCTGGCTTCCATCGGCGCGGGCAAGTGGCAGAACACCGGCGGCGACAAGGGCAAGTTCGGTCTTTCGCCCAGCCAGGTGCTCACCCTGGTGGAGCGTCTGGAGCAGGCGGGCCTCAAGCACACGCTCAAGCTGCAGCACTTCCACATGGGTTCGCAGATCTCCAACGTGCGCGACATCGCCAACGGCATGCGCGAAGCCACGCGCTATTTCGTGGAGCTCAAGCGCATGGGCGTGCCGCTGGACATCGTGGACGTGGGCGGTGGCCTGGGCGTGGACTACGAAGGCTCGCGCTCGCGCAGCCACAACTCGATCAACTACTCCATCGAGCAGTACGCGGCCACCATCGTGCAGTCGCTGGCCGAGGCGGTGGCGGAAGAAAACCTGCCCGCGCCGCACATCATCACCGAAGCCGGCCGCGCCATGACCGCGCACCACGCCGTAATGGTGGTGAACGTGACCGAAGTGGAGCCGGTGCCCCCCGGCCAGATTCCCCCGGCCCACGACCACGAGCCAGCCGTGCTGCGTCGCCTGCGCGAAACCTGGGCCGAACTGGACGTGCGCCCCGCGCTGGAACTGTTCCACGAAGCCCAGCACCACCTGGCCGAAGGCCAGGCGCTGTACGCGCTGGGCCAGCTCAACCTGGAAGACCGCGCGCACCTGGACGACATGTACTACGCCATCGCCAATGCCGTGCGCACGCGCTTGCTGCCGGCAGAGCGGTCGCATCGCCAGGCGATGGACGAGCTGGACGAGAAGCTGGTGGACAAGTACTTCGTCAACTTCTCGGTGTTCGAATCGGTGCCCGACATCTGGGCCATCGACCAGATCTTCCCGATTGCGCCGATTGCCCGCCTGGATGAAGAGCCCACCCGTCGCGGCGTCATCGTGGACCTCACCTGCGATTCCGACGGCCGCATCGACGACTACGTCGATGCCGAAGGCGTGGACGTGAGCCTGCCGCTGCACGCGCTCAAGGACGAGGAAAGCTATCGCCTGGGCATTTTCATGGTCGGCGCGTACCAGGAAACCCTGGGCGACATCCACAACCTGTTCGGCGACACCGACGCGGTGAACGTGCGCGTGGATGGCGATTCGTACGTGTTCGCGCATAAGCGCCGTGGCGACACCACCGACCTGATGCTCGATTACGTGGGCTACGACCTGGAGGCACTGCGCCGCAGCTACCGCGAGCGCATCGCAGCGGCGGGCGTACAGGGCGAGCCGGCCGAAGCGCTGTTTGTCACCTTGAATGAAGGTTTGACGGGATATACCTACCTTTCCGAAGGTGTGCGTTAACACGGCGAATGCCTTGCGCCTCCTGCGCGTCGATTCTGATGCGGCGGGAATGACCAACCAGGCGGGCCACGGTTGAATTGTCCATTCGTCGCATGGCCGCACACCGCAAGCTATGACAGCCTTTGTCGTCAAAGACGGCACAGGCGACAAGCTGACACCGTTTCTGCTTTCCCCGTTCCCCATCGATAGGAGTGGTTATGGCAAGTCTCGACGGCAAGGTGGCACTCATCACAGGCGCAGCCAGCGGCCTGGGCAAAGCGATCGCAGAGCTGTACGCCAAGAACGGCGCTGCGGTGGCGATTGCCGATATCAATCAGCAGGCGGCCGATGCGACCGCGGCCGAGATTAACGCGGCCGGCGGCAAGGCGATCGGCATCGCCATGGATGTGACCGACGAAAACGCGGTCAACGCCGGCACCGACAAGGTCGTCGCGGCTTTCGGTCACCTGGACATCCTCATCTCCAACGCGGGCGTGCAGATCATCAACCCGATCGATCAGTTCGCCTTCGCCGACTGGAAGAAGATGCTCGCCATCCACCTGGACGGCGGCTTCCTCACCACCAAGGCCGCGCTCAAGCACATGTACAAGGATGATCGCGGCGGCATCGTGATCTACATGGGCTCGGTGCATTCGCACGAAGCCTCCAAGCTCAAGTCCGCCTACGTGGCCGCCAAGCATGGCCTGCTGGGCCTGGCGCGCACGCTGGCGAAAGAGGGCGCCGCCCACAACGTGCGCTCGCACGTGATCTGCCCGGGCTTCGTGCGCACGCCGCTGGTGGAAAAGCAGATCCCCGAGCAGGCCAAGGAGCTGGGCATCAGCGAGGCCGAGGTGATCAAGAACGTCATGCTCAAGGACACCGTGGACGGTGTGTTCACCACGGTGGAGGACATCGCGCAAACCGCGCTCTACCTCGCCACCTTCCCTTCCGCGGCGCTCACGGGCCAGTCCATCGTGGTCAGCCACGGCTGGTACATGCAGTAAGCCGCCATGGATATCGCCAAGCACGTTCCCTCCATGGCGGAGCTGGCCGAGGCGGTAAAGCGTGACTACCGCACCGTCGCCCTGGTTTTACAGGGCGGCGGCGCGCTGGGCGCGTACCAGGCCGGTGTGTATCAAAGTCTGGACGAGGCCGGCATCCATCCCCATTGGGTAGCCGGCATCTCCATCGGCGCGTTGAACGCCGCGATCATCGCCGGCAATCCGCCCAAGCATCGGGTGGAACGCTTGCGCGAGTTCTGGCAGACCATCTGCCGCCCGCCGCTGTTGCCGTTGTGGCCCACGCTGCCGCTCGATCCGGGCGCGTGGGAGCTGCCCTGGCAGAACGGCCTGAGTGGCTGGGCCGCGTGGCGCGCGCTCACCGAAGGGCAGCCGGGTTTCTTCACGCCGCGCCCGTTTCCGCTGCTGCCGTGGCGCGCCTCGCCCACCACGGCGAGCTGGTACGACACCTCGCCCTTGCGCAGCACGCTGGAGCGGCTGGTGGATTTCGACCGCATCAACCACAAGACCGCCATGCGCGTCTCCGTGGGCGCGGTGAACATTCGCACCGGCAACTTCGCGTACTTCGACAACACCGAAGGCCCGCTGCGGGTGGAGCATTTCATGGCGTCCGGCTCGCTGCCGCCGGGCTTTCCCGCCACCGAGATCGACGGCGAGTTCTACTGGGATGGCGGCATGGTTTCCAACACGCCGCTGTACAAAGTGCTGTCCGATGCCAACTGTCGCGACTCGCTCATCTTCCAGGTGGATCTATGGAGCGCGCGCGGCGAGGTGCCGCGCGATCTTGCCGAGGTGACCTCGCGCGCCAAGGACATCCAGTACTCCAGCCGCACCCGCCTCATCACCGAGTACATGAGCCTGCGCCAGCGCCAGCAACGCCTGCTGCAAGACGTGATGGCCCTGGTGCCGGAAGATCAACGCCAGCAGCCGGCCTATCGCCAGGCGGAAATCCACGCGGGCGGCGCGCTGGTGAATCTGTTCCACCTCATCTACCGCAACAAGCCGTACGAAGGGCACTACAAGGATTACGAGTTCAGTCTGGCCAGCATGCACCAGCACTGGAACAGTGGCATGGAGGACGTACAGTGCACGCTGGCGGAGCCGCAGTGGTTCGCGCGGCCCAGCGCCGAGCACCCCTTCGTGACGCACGACATTCATTGTGAAGACTGAACCACCAGGAAAACTCATGAGTCTCAAGGCAGCATTTATCGGACTCGGCGCCATGGGCACGCCGATGGCCGGCCATCTGAAAGCCCACGGCCTGCTCCACGCGGTGAGCAGCCGCACGCAGGCGAACGCCGATGCCGTCGCCCAGCAGTTGGGCGTGGTCGCGCCGTCGCTGGCGGATATCGCCGCGCAATGCGACGTGATCGCGCTATGCGTCACCGCCGACGCCGATGTGCTCGGGCTGGTCGATGCGCTGGTGCCGCACATCAAGCCCGGCACCATCGTGGTGGATCACTCCACTGTCGCGCCGGATACAGCCAAGCAGGCCGCGGCGCGTCTTGCCGCCGTGGGCGCGCACTTCCTCGACGCCCCGGTATCCGGCGGCGTGGAAGGTGCAAAGAACGGCAAGCTGTCGGTGATGGTGGGCGGCGATGCCGCCGTGCTCGACCATGCACGCCCAGTGCTGGAAGCCTATGCGCTGCGCATCACCCATCTGGGTGACGTGGGCGCCGGCCAGGCCACCAAGGCCGTAAACCAGGTGCTGGTGGCGGGCATTGCCCAGGGCGTGTGCGAAGGGCTCGCGCTGGCCGAAGCCCTGGGGCTGGACCCGGAGCGCTTGCTGCCCACGCTGGGCGCGGGTGCGGCCGGCAACTGGTTCCTGGAAAAGCGCGGCGCCACCATGCTGCGCAACGAGTTCAGCGTGGGCTTCAAGCTGGGCCTGCTGCACAAGGATCTGGGCATCGTGCGTCGCATTGCCGAAAACGCCGGCACCAACCGCAGCGTCATCGAGCGCTCGCTCGCCGACTACGCCGAACTGATGAGCCAGGGTTATGGTGACGACGACATCTCGGGATTGATCCGCCTCAAGCGCAAGAGCTAAGAAGGGCCTGAACAAGTCGCTGCTCGTTATTCCTGCGATCGCAGGAATCCAGCGACTTGAAGCCGTCGTGCGCATCCGGCATCTGCGCGTCGCGGCCGCAACGGCTTCATGAGATGCAATTCTGAGTACAGCGATACTCGTTGATCCAAGCAAAGGCCGCACTTCTATGTGCGGCCTTTGTCATTCTCAGCCGTACATAGCGAAGACCTACAGAAGAAGACGATAAAGGCGCTGACACAAATAGGCCTCATGACCAGCACTCCGCCGATCACGCCGGCGCCCCATCCGCAATAATTTGCGATTTACCTGTTCGCAACGTGTTCTTCCCGTCATCGACGCTGCACCCAGCGTGGTTCGATTTGCGAAGGCATGGCGACGATCGCATGGAGAGTGCCGAGTGAATCGTATTTTTCGACTTGTCTGGAACAAAGTGACGTCGACCTGGGTGGTCGCGTCAGAACTTGCCAAGAGCCATGGCCGCGTGGCGTTGGTGTCTTCGCCGGTAATCGCTGTGGCGTTGGCTTCCAGCCCATCCACGGCTTGGGCTGCGGACTATACGACTACGGTATTTGTACGAGGCGGCCAAAATGCGGTTCTGAGTGGCGACTCCGTCACGACAAGTCGCGACGGCGAACTGGCAATTAAAGTTCTGGACCCTGGTTCAAAATTATTAGGGCAGAACTTGGTGTTGACGACGTCGGGTGTGTGGGCGGCGGGAGTCGATGTCACCGGTGGTGGATATGCACAACTGGCGGGAGGGAGTGTTTCAACGGAAGGCTCCCGATCTTCGGGCTTATCAGCACATTCTTTTGGATCGCAGCTGGTAGCGAACGATCTGCTGATCAAGTCTCAAGGCCTGCAGGCATACGCCATAGTCGTTGAAGACGGCGGGGCAATTACGATGAATCAGGGCCGCGTGCAGGCTTACGGCGATCGCTCGGTTGGCCTTTGGGCCAACGGTTTAGGCGATGGCGAAGGCAACGGGTCGGCAATTCTGAGAGCGAACAACACTGCCGTTGAAATGTATGGACAGAGTTCCTATGGAGCGAGCGTCTACTATGGTGCGCGAATCGATCTTCTAGGTGGTTCGGTGATCACCCATGGATCCTACAGTGACGGGTTGAGAGCGTTTGGTGATGGATCACATATCTCCGCAACTGGCATAGCTGTTCGCACTGTGGGGTGGAATTCTTCAGGAGTGTTTTCCCTGTCGGGTACTTCCGAAATCGATTTGCTCGCAAGCTCAATAACGACTTTGGGTGATGCTTCGCGTGGCCTTTTGGCTACAAGTGAAGGCTCGAAAGTGGTCGCGCGCAACACGTCGATCACCACCTTTGGCGCATCGTCTCATGCTATTGAAGCGGCGTATGGCAGCGCCATATCGATAATTGGCGGAGAGGTGGTCACGCATGAGCGGTCTGACGGATTGCGCGCCTTGGGCATGGGGTCGAGCGTTTCGGCCGAAGCCATAAGCATTACGACAAATGGCAGTTCCTCAAACGGTGTGCAAGCCATTGGAGAAGGTGCCAGTGTGTGGTTAAGAGACAGCGCTATCGAGACCCTTAACCATAATTCAAAAGGCCTCTACGCAAACGCCCGAGGTACCAGTGTCCATGCAGACCACGTGTCTGTGGTTACGAACGGCCTCTACTCGGCAGGGGCGCAAGCTGATATCGGTGGTGAAGTTCGTTTGAGCGACGTTTCAATAAGAACGAACGGCGTTCATTCTAGAGCGATGTTTGCCATTGGCGAGCTCGCCCAAATAGTCGCCCACGATGTCTCTGCCGAGACGACCGCAGATGAAAGTTCCGCTGTTCTTGCGGTGGGGTCGGCAAGGATTGATCTCTTTGGGGGAAATGTTGCCACCAATGGAGGCGGATCTATTGGCCTGGACGCGAGTGATGCGATGAGTCTCATTGCTGCGGAGGGAACCAAGATACAAACGCGTGGTGGTTACGACAAAGGCGGCAACGCATCGTGGGGTGTGAACGCGGAGAAGGGACGGATCGTCCTGTATGACGGCGCTAGCGTGGCTACGTTTGGAGGCGAGGCTCATGGTCTTGTCGCGAGCCTTGGCGGCAATGTCAGCACCTTTTATGCATCGGCAAGTACATCTGGAGACGGGGCATTTGGCGCCTTTGCTCGGAATGCAGGGAGGGTTCTCCTCAATGAGGGAAGCACTATCCAGACGACTGGCGTGGGGTCTCACGGTTTAGTGGGCGTGGATGACTCGTTCGTCTTGGCAATGGGAGCGGCCGTTAAGACCAGTGGCGAAGGATCGGATGGCCTCGTTCTAAGGAATAGCAGTGCCTCAATCAGGGACACAGATATCGTCGGGTCCCGTTATGGCATTGCATTTGGTCCCTACTCAACCTCGTCGCGCGAGATCAATAGTTTCAGCATGTATGGCGGTTCCGTAACGTCGATCGAAGATGCCGCGATTCACGTTGATGCTGGCGTTAACCGGCTCTATATAGGCGGCGGGGCGAAGATCACAGGTGGCAACGGTGTACTTCTTGATAACGTCATCATGACGCGAGCGTCCGAAGGGGAGGATCCAGAGCCTGCCGTCATCGATCCGTACGCCGCGCTGGTCAGTTTAGAAGCCTATGGCAATGTCTCTTTGTTAGGTGACGCGCGCTCTGTATATCCGGGGCATGTGGATATTGGTCTCACCAATGACTCTGAATGGACGGGTGCGGCGCAGAATCTCGGTAGCGTTTCCATTGACTCAAGTAGCGTGTGGAATGTAACCGGCGACTCCGATATCGCGAACTCCGGAGGCGATCTAAGGGGTGAGCGATCGCGACTGGACCTGCAGGGGCATGTGGTGTTTACAGAGCCTTACCCGGTGGAGAGGCCCCGAGCGCTGTATGTTCGTGGCGATTTGGTCAGCCACGGAGGAGTGATCGCGCTCAATGCCTTGCTGAGTGGACCTCGAGATGCGATGTGGAGTGACCAGGTGCTGGTCGATGGCAATGTAGAGGGCACCACTGCGCTCGTTGTCGTGCCCGTGCCTTGGTTTACTCACCAGGCAGGGAATGCGGTCGCAGATGCGTCGTCGGACTACAGTGTGTCCTTGGCGCAAGTAGCAGGACGCGCGGATGCTTCGTCATTTGTTCTACAGGGCGGTTATCTAGCGGCAGGAGCATGGCGCTACGAGCTGGTGGCCTATCAGCCTGGCGCGAGTAGCCAAGAAAACCGCGCAGTTGTGGGAGGTTACGATGGCTATTGGGACTACCGCCTGCAGCCTGTTGCCTTGTTGCCGGAAGGACCTTCTTTTCCACCCGGACCAGTGCCTCCCCCGGACGTGGAGAACCCTGGTTCTCCTGAGCCAGCACCGACGCCCAAACCAACACCAACGCCAACGCCAACGCCAACGCCAACGCCAACGCCAGAGAATCCCGAGCCTGAGGAAGTGACGCCGCCCGCACCCATACGCAACGTCGTGGTACCGCAGGTGCCGTCGTACTTGAGTGTATCGACGGCGTTGTTGTCGTATGGCTTGCGTAGCGTGGCGAGCCTTCACGATCGCCTTGGTGAAGTCCACGGCGACCATGCAGGCGATCCTTCGGTGGCCGATGAATTCTTCGCGCGCACGTTTGGTGGTAACTACCAATACCACAGCGATCGGAGCGTTGCGGATCTGGGGTTTGGCTTTGAGCAGAAGGATCGCGGCATCCAGCTCGGTGGCACCTGGCTGCGTAAGGATAGCGATAACGCAACCTGGCGCCTGGGGCTTTACGCTGGCACGGGTACGTCCCGCATTGCACCGCGGGCTATCGATGGCGCCAGCGCGATGCGCGTACGTGCGGGTACCGGTGCGCTCACGGGCACGTACGTGCATGCGACAGGTTTCTACATGGACGGTACCGTGGCGCGCAGCTATTACGACACGCGTGTGGAAACGCCGTATCGCGGTAGCGAAATGGCGCGTATGAAGACGCATGGGTGGACCTATGCGCTGGAAAGTGGCTATCCGATCCAGCTTGCCAACGGTTTGCGCATCGAGCCGCAGGCGCAGGTGGTCTATCAGTCGCTGCGAAGCGATAGCTTCAGCGACGCGGATCACCTCACCGTTTCCCCTGGGCATACGGGCGCATGGCTGGGCCGCGTTGGCGTAATGATGGGCAAAACCTTTACGACCGCGGCGAACCAGCATTGGTCGCCGTGGGTGCGGGTGAACTACCTGGGTAGCGCCGATTCCCGCAGTCGCGTGACCCTGAGCAGCTATGGCATCAGCGACAGCTTTGCCACGGGCACGTGGGGACAAGCCTGGCAGGTTGGGGCGGGTGTGACCGGTTCGCTCACGTCTACAGTCTCGGTGTTCGGCCAAGCCGATTACCAAGGTCGCGCGGGCAATTCGGGCCAGCAGGGCTGGAGCGCGAACCTGGGCTTGCGTTGGCAGTTCTGATCCGAAGGCCGGAGCGTGGCTTGGCCTCGCACGCTCCGGAAAGCCTGGAACGACCGGGATGGTCGCGTCATTCCAGGCGCCGATCTCGTTGAATATCGATTGCCATCAACAGAAGGGCCGTGTCTTTCGACACGTGTAATGACCCAGCAGTTCCTGCGCAGGTCAGGCCGCTAAAGCATAAGCCTCAGCGGGTGTCTTCATCCCCAGCGCTTGGTGCGGACGCCGGTGGTTGTAGAACGCG
>NZ_JBYLFE010000012.1:0-87924 GCF_057750885.1 Frateuria sp. sgz306004 | reverse complement strand
CATGATGGCGCCTCGCTCTTCGGCGCTCAGATGACTGTAGTGCTGACCCATGCATCACCTCCATTGGGGTGTTGCACTTGATGTTAGAGACCGCCTTACTTTTCTTTGGGCCAACAAAGAAAAGTGACTCGAGCGCCGGCAGGCGATCGAAACGCCCGCAGCGTAAGCGGCCAGATCGCCGTACTACAGCAACCGAAGGCCATCAGGTGATCAGCCCTTTCGCTACCGAAGACCTCTCCAGCCACCGCCAGAACCACGGCCTAGCAGAGCGGAAGCGCGACTAAGTTCCGCATGGGTGTCGGCAGACGATCGAAACGCCCGCCGCGTAGGCGGCAAGATCACCGCACCACAGCACCCGAAGGCCACCGAGTGACCAGCCCTTTCGCTACCGAAGGCCTCCCCAGCCTTCGCTGAAACGACGGCCTAACAGAGCGGAGGCGTGACTAAGCTCCGCATGCCCCGCATTCATCCCATCCGGGCGGGAGCCACAACCCTCTCCCCAAAGGAGAGAGGGCGTCAACGCGATCAGTGGCGGAAATGGCGAATGCCCGTGAACACCATGGCGATATCGTGCTCATCCGCCGCTGCGATCACCTCTGCATCGCGCATCGAGCCGCCCGGCTGAATTACCGCGCGAATGCCCGCCGCCGCCGCTGCATCGATACCGTCGCGGAACGGGAAGAACGCGTCCGAGGCCATCACCGAACCGGCCACTTCCAGCTTCTCGTCCGCGGCCTTGATGCCCGCGATCTTGGCGCTGTACACGCGGCTCATCTGGCCGGCGCCCACACCGATGGTCTGGCGGTTCTTGGCGTATACGATGGCGTTGCTCTTGACGTACTTGGCCACCTTCCAGGCGAAGATCAGGTCGTCAACCTCGGCGGGCGTCGGCGCGCGCTTGGTGACGATCTTGAGGTCTTCGGCCTTGACCATGGCGCGGTCGGCGGTCTGGATCAGCAGGCCCGAACCCACGCGGCGCACGTCGTTGCCGGGGTGCGGGGCGCTGAGGTCGCCGTTGGCCGGTGCGGGAATCTCCAGCACGCGCACGTTGGCCTTCTTGGCGAAGACCTTCAGCGCTTCGTCTTCGTAACCCGGTGCCAGCACCACTTCCACGAACTGGCGCTCGACGATGGCGCGTGCGGTCGCCGCATCCACCACGCGGTTGAAGGCGATGATGCCGCCGAAGGCCGAGGTGGGGTCGGTCTGGTAGGCCAGGTCATAGGCGCGACCGATGCCATCCAGGCTCACTGCCACGCCGCAGGGGTTGGCGTGTTTGACGATCACGCAGGCGGGCTTGGTGAAGCTGCGTACGCATTCCCACGCGGCATCGGAGTCGGCGATGTTGTTGAACGAGAGTTCCTTGCCCTGCAACTGGCGGAACGTGGCGAGCGTGCCGGGCGAGGGATACAGGTCGCGGTAGAACGCAGCCTGCTGATGCGGGTTCTCGCCATAGCGCAAGTCCATCAGCTTGACGAAGCGGCCGTTGGCCTGCGCCGGGAAGGCGTCGTGGCCGGCAATGGCGTCGAGCGAGTCGTTGAGCTTGAGTGCGGAGAGATAATCGCTGATCGCGCCGTCGTAGTTGGACACGCGGTTGAACGCGGCCACGGCCAGCTTGAAGCGGGTGGCGCGAGTGAGGCCGCCGTGGGCTTCGATTTCCGCCAGTGCTTCTTCGTACTGGTCCGGCGAGGTGAGCACGCCCACATCGTTCCAGTTCTTGGCCGCGGAGCGCAGCATGGCCGGGCCGCCAATGTCGATGTTCTCGATGGCGTCTTCCAGCGTGCAGTCGGCCTTGGCCACGGTCTGCTCGAACGGGTACAGGTTCAGCACCAGCAGGTCGATCGCGCCGATACCCAGCTCCGCCATCACGGCGTCGTCGATGCCGCGACGGCCGAGCAGGCCACCGTGCACCTTCGGGTGCAGCGTCTTCACGCGACCGTCCATGATCTCGGGGAAGCCGGTGACGTCGCTGACGTCCTTCACCGGAATACCTGCATCGCGCAGCGCCTTGGCGGTGCCGCCGGTGGAGAGCAGCTCCACGCCCTTGGCGGACAGGCGACGGGCTAGGTCGAGCAGACCGTGTTTGTCGGAGACGCTGAGCAGGGCACGGCGGATCGGTGCCAGGGAAACGGCGGACATGGTGCGGGTTCCTGGGGGGGAAAGATCTCGATTATAACCCCAGCTCTACGTCATCACTCGGTGGTGTACGGACGTGCACGCCCTCGTTCTTCCTTGATCTGCGCGCAAACCGCTCCCGGCGCGGGTCACGCGGAGATTGTGAACTGGCTCTTAGGTCCGCGCGTTTGGCCTTCCGAAGGGCCTGTTAGCGGCGCAGCACGAGGTGCAGCAACGGGAAAGGGCGCCCACTGGCGTCCAGCTCGGAGCGGCCCATGCGCACGAAACCGTAGCGTTCGTAAAAACGCGTGGCCTGCGGGTTCTGCTCGTTCACGTCGACGGTCCAGGAGGGGCCTTGAGTGGCTTCGGCGATCACCGCATTCAGCAGTTGGCGGCCCAGTCCTTGGCCGTGCAGGGCGGGATTCACGAACAGCGCTTCCACATGGTGCGCGTGGGTGGCGATAAAGCCCTCCACCTGGCCGGCGCGCTCGATCACGCGCACATTTAGCCGTCCAAATATCTGCGGTAGGAACGAGCGGAAGAAGGCGATGTCGTCTTCGGCGAGAAAATCATGCGTGGCACGAACGGCTGCTTCCCAGATGACCGTGACGCGCGGCTCGTCGGCCGGGCAGGCAGTGCGGATGCTGGTGGGAAGCGTCATGAAACGACGATCTTGTCGCGCTGGCGCTCAAGGCGCGGCAATGCCGCGCCGAGCGAAGATCAGAGCAGGCCGTGCGCGGCCAGCTTTTTGCGCAGCGTGGCGCGGTTGATGCCGAGCACCGCGGCGGCGCGGCTCTGGTTGCCGTCGTGCCAGGCCAGCACCTCGCGCAGGAGGGGGCCTTCGACTTCGCGGATCACGAGCGCGTGCAGGCCCTCGTCACACTCCGTATCGCCGATGTCGGCGAGGTAACGGCGGACGGTGCGACTGACGCATTCGCTCAACACGCTCTGCGACGAAGCTTCCGAAGGGGCTTCGTTGGCAGACAGTCTGACGGCATTCACGGGCATTTCCCCTCACGTTCTAGCGCAGCGACTACGTGGGTCGCTGCCTTTGTTTATGGCAATACCGCGGGCGGCGGCTCGCATGGAACGCCGGGTGCAGCACAAAGACGAAGGGGGGAGTTTACCCTCGCGGGCGGACAATTTTAAGTCCCTGGCGTGTGAACAAGGGCCGCCTGGTCGGGCTCTGTGAAATGCCGTATGGACAAACCATGCTGGACATGGCACGCCTCATGCCTGTCCGCGGCGGTGGCCAGTTACCCAGGCGACCATCGCGAGGAACGGCAAGCTGCAACCAATTGGACGGCTATTCGAAACCGAATTCGAAGGCTACGGCTTTGCCGTCGGGATCTTCCACTTCCAGCATGAGTGCGGCACTGCCGCCCGGAGCGATGCCTTGTTGCAGCACGGCGGTATCGCCAAGGTATTCGCTGGGGCGAAGCCGGCGCATGGCGAGGCGTTTGCCATTGGCGTCGGAAAGCGTGATCGATACCACCGGATACGGTTGGGCGAACGCGGCGTCATTGCGCAGGCTCGCGGTGATCAGCAGGGCGCCTGGCACAGAGGGATGCGACTGTACGTCGCGGGCGACCAGGCTTAGGTGCGAGGTGTCCTGCACCAATGGCAGGCGGCAGCCGAGGCTGCTACACAACGAGCGCAGCAAGGGGCCGGTGGTGGCATCGCTGATCAGCGCATCGCGCTTGGCCCAGGCGATCTGCGCGCCCAGGGCCAGCAAAAGCAGCAAGGTAGCCACGATCCACGGCCAGCGACGACTGCGCGGCCCGGGCTGGCGGGCGAACCGCGGAGTAACGACCAGGTTGCTGAAATCCTCCCGCGCGGGAGTCTGCTCGGCCTGGGTGCTTTCGTCAGTGGCTGCTGGCGGCGCTTCGGCCGGCGGTTGCGGGCGGTACACCGCCAGGTCGAGTCGCGGTGGCGGCTCGGGCATACGCGGGGCGAGGTACTCGAACGGTTCGGGCGGCAACTGATCCACCAGGGTGGCCAGGGCGTCGAACTCGGTGCCGCAATGCCCGCACACCACCTGGCCGCGCGCCAGCGCAAGCGTATCCGTGTTCAGCGAGAACACGGTCAGGCAGTCAGGGCATTGGGCGTACATAGGTATCGCTGGAGTGAGCTGGGTCAAGCCTAGTGCAGCGGGGGCTGCAAAGCACGCGCGTGGGTTGGAGCATGTTCACGCCAGCCGCGTGACACGTGAACACGCTCGCAAAGTTGGGCGTGGGAACGCTCAGCGGCGACGGCCGCTGATGCGTACCCAGTCTTCGAGCATGTCTACGCGCAAGTCGTCGAACCATTCGGCGTAGCGTGCGAGCAGTTCGTCTTCCTGGCCATGCAGGATGCCGGAGATGGCGAACGGCGCGCCGGGCTTGGCCGCGGCGGCGAAGGTGGGCGCGAGTTCACCGAGCGGCCCCGCGAGGATGTTGGCGACGAACACGTCGGCAGGCGACGCATCCAGGTCCTCCGGCAGGAACAAGGCGAGGCGCTCGGCTACGTCATTGCGCTCGGCGTTGTCGGCCGAGGCGGTGAGCGCCTGCGGATCGTTGTCCACGCCCACCGCACTGGCGGCGCCGAGCTTGAGTGCGGCGATGGCGAGGATGCCCGAGCCGCAGCCGAAGTCGATCACGCGCTTGCCGGCGAGGTCCAGGCTGTCCAGCCAGGCCAGGCACAGCGCGGTGGTGGGGTGGGTGCCGCTGCCGAAGGCGAGGCCAGGGTCCAGGCGCACCACCACGACGTCTTCATCGGCGGGCGGCTCGATGTTCCATGGGTAGATCCACAAGCGGCGCCCGAAGGACATCGGCTTGAACTGGTCCATCCAGGCGCGTTCCCAATCCTCGTCGGCCACATCGCGGAACTGCATGTGGTCGGGCTCCAGCCAGGGCAGCAGGTCGCCCAGGGCTTCGCTCAGGCCGCGACGGTCGGTGTCGGCGTCGAACAGCGCATGGAGGGTGATGGTGGGCCACAGCGGCAGTTCGCCCACGCCCGGCTCGAAGATGGCTTGCTCGTCGGGCGTTTCCGCGTCGGCGTCCTGCATGGTGATGGAGAGCGCGCCTACCTCGTCCAGCGCTTCTTCCACGCGGGGTTGCTGTTCGGAACGGATGGTGAGCGAGAGTTCGAGCCAGGGCATGGGGTGTTCCTGCGGATCAGGCCGCTATTGTCGCCGATCTGGCAGCGACGGCTAGGGCTCGACGCTGGGCAGGCCCAGAAAGGCGTCGTGGCGGCGGTAGTAATCGAGTGCGCGCGCATAGTCGGCCACGCTGGAGTCGGCATCGCGCCGGCGCTGGGCGAACAGCACTTCGGCGAAATCGGACGCTTCGAGAAAATGCTGCATGTCGTGCTGCGCGGCGAACGGCGGCAGGGCGTGGCCGTGATCCTGGATCAGCGCATCGTCTTCATCGGCGACGTGCGAGAGATAGAGCCGGCATTGCGGCGAGGTGATGCTGCCGCTGATGTACACCCAGGCGTAGCGATCCCAGCCATCGCCTTCATCGAAGGCGTCGCGGATGGCGTCGATCGCCTCGGGCAGGGTGAGCAGTGTTTCCATAAAACGATCACGAGGCGGGCCGCAGGCGCGGCCCGCCTCGATGAATCAGCCGCCGGTGGCGGCCTTTTCCTTCTGCTCGGCCATGCGCTTTTCCAGGTAGTGGATGTTCTGTCCACCATGCTGGAAGCCCACGTCGGCCATGATGCGCTGCTGCAACGGGATGTTGCACTTCACGCCTTCGATCACCGTCTCGGCCAGCGCCAGGCGCATGCGCGCGATGGCGGTTTCGCGATCGGGGCCGTGCACGATCAGCTTGCCGATCATCGAGTCGTAGTTCGGCGGGATGCGGTAGCCATCGTACAGGTGGGTGTCCACGCGCACGCCCGGGCCGCCCGGTGCCTCGAAACGCTTCACCGTGCCCGGCGAAGGCAGGAAGTTGTCCGGGTCTTCCGCATTGATGCGGCACTCGATGGCGTGGCCGTGGATCTTGATGTCTTCCTGGCGGATCGACAGCTTTTCGCCGCCGGCGATCAGCAACTGCTCGCGCACCAGGTCGATGCCGGTGATGAGCTCCGTCACCGGGTGTTCCACCTGGATGCGGGTGTTCATCTCGATGAAGTAGAAGCGGCCGTCTTCGTAGAGGAACTCGAAGGTGCCGGCACCGCGGTAGCCGATGCGCAGGCAGGCTTCCACGCACACCTTGCCGATCTGCTCGCGCAGTTCCGGCGTGATGCCCGGCGCGGGGGCTTCTTCCACCACCTTCTGGTGGCGACGCTGCATGGAGCAGTCGCGCTCGCCCAGGTGGATGGCGTTGCCCTGGCCGTCGGCCAGCACCTGGATCTCCACGTGACGCGGATTTTCCAGGAACTTCTCCATGTACACCTGATCGTTGCCGAAGGCCGCCTTGGCCTCCTGCTTGGTCATGGTGATGGCATTGCCCAGGTGAGCCTCGGTGCGCACCACGCGCATGCCGCGACCGCCGCCGCCGCCGGCGGCCTTGATGATCACCGGATAACCGATGTCACGCGCGATGCGGATGTTCTCCTCGACGTTGTCGCCGAGCGGACCGCCCGAGCCGGGCACGCACGGCACGCCGGCGGCCTTCATGGCGCGAATGGCTTCCACCTTGTCGCCCATCAGGCGGATCACGTCCGCGGTGGGGCCGATGAAGATGAAGCCCGACTGCTCCACCTGTTCGGCGAAGTCGGCGCGCTCGGAGAGGAAGCCGTAACCCGGGTGAATGGCCTGGGCGTCGGTGATTTCCGCCGCGGCGATGATGCGCGGGATGTTGAGGTAGCTGTCGACCGACGGCGCGGGGCCGATGCAGATCGACTCGTCGGCCAGGCCGACGTGCTTGAGGTTGCGGTCGGCGGTGGAGTGCACCGCCACGGTTTTGATGCCAAGGCTGTGGCAGGCGCGCAGCACGCGCAGCGCGATCTCACCACGGTTGGCAATGACGACTTTTTCGAGCATCGGCATGATGGGTCAGCCCGCTCAGGCGATCACGAACATCGGCTGGTCGAACTCCACCGGCTGGCCGTTCTCGAGCAGGATGGCCTGCACGGTGCCGGCGACGTCGGCCTCGATCTGGTTGAACATCTTCATCGCTTCGATGATGCCCAGCGTTTCGCCAGCCTTGACCTGCTGGCCGACCTTCACGAACGCCGGGGCGCCCGGGCTGGAGGAAGCATAGAAGGTGCCGACCATCGGTGCCTTGACGACGTGGCCCGCCGGCAGGCTCGGGGTGGCCGGCGCGGCTTCAGCGGCAGCCACGGGAGCGGCCACCGATGCCACCGGGGCAGCGGCGACGGCTACCGGTGCGGGGGCTACGGTCACACTGCCCTTGGGCACGCGCGACAAGCGGACGACTTCCTCGCCTTCCTTGATCTCAAGTTCCGCGAGGTTGGATTCCTCAAGCAGGTCAATGAGCTTCTTGATCTTGCGCAGGTCCATCGTTCAAACCTTTTCGTTGGGGCTGCCAAGGCAGCCGGAATGGGAATACGTGGCGGTTGCCGGTGAGGCAGGCCTAGGCGCCGGAGCGCTCCAGTCGTTGCGTGGCGGCATCCAATGCCAGCCGGTAGCTGTCCGCGCCGAAGCCGCAGATCACGCCCACGGCGATGTCCGAGAGATAAGAGTGCTGGCGGAACCGTTCGCGCGCATGCACGTTGGAAAGGTGCAGTTCCACGAACGGAATCGCCACGCCGGCCAGCGCGTCGCGCAGGGCGATGCTGGTGTGGGTGAAGGCGCCGGGGTTGATCAGGATGAAGGCCGTGCCATCCAAGCGAGCCTGGTGCACGCGGTCGATCAGGGCATGCTCGGCATTGGACTGGAAGGCTTCCAGCACGTGGCCGGCAGCCTGCGCCTGGGCGAGCAGGGCGGCGTCGATATCGGCGAGCGTGGTGCGGCCGTAGACTTCCGGCTCGCGTACGCCCAGCAGATTGAGATTGGGTCCATGCAGGACCAGGATCTTGGCCACGCCTTTACCTTGGATTGTGCCGGCAGGCCCGGCGTCCGGCGCGGAGTGTGCGCGCCCTGGCCGTTGTTGTCCAGTTCGCCGCAGTTCGGCGATGTTTGAAGGAGAAGTTAACGCTTCTCCGTGCGGCGACGTATGGCGCCGCAAACCGCATCAGGGCGCGGCTGGCGCCAGCCAGGCCTGCAGGGTGGCCGCATCCAGCGCGCCGCGTCGCGTATTCAATACGCGACCGTTCGGATCCAATAGCACGCTGTACGGCAGCACTTCGCCGACGTTCCCTAATCGCAGCGAAGTGCTGGGGCTGTCCAGGCGTCCCAGCAGGATGGGGTAGTTCACCGGGTGCTGCGCCAGAAAGGCGCGTACGCGCTCCGCATCGTCCATGGCGATGCCGATGACGATGGCTCCGTTTTCGCCGGCGTTCGCCTGCGCCTGGGCCAGCGCCGGCATTTCCTTCAGGCAGGGGCCGCACCAGGTGGCCCAGAAGTTGAGCAGCACGCGGTGGCCGCGATACTCCGAGAGCCGATGTTCCCGCCCGTCCAGTCCGGCCAGGGCCAGATCCGGCGCGATATCGCCCGCCTGCGCCGGATGCACGCCCGGCGGTACCCGCTCGCGAAGGCTGGCGTGCTGCAGCCAGCCGCCGACGCCCGCGACCAGCACGGCCAAGCCAAGAATCACCCAATTGCTGCGGCTGAGCATCACGGGTTCCCGGCGACCGAGCTGCCGGCCGCCTGGGTCAGGGCCTCTTCCACCAGCGAGCTGGTCAGCACGGTGGGCAACTTGCGCCCCTCGCCGCCATCGTGCGGAAACACCACATACAGCGGCACGCCCGGTGAGTGGTACTGCTGCAAGAACGCGGCGATGGTGGGGTTCACGTCGGTCCAGTCGCCCTTCATATAAACGGCGCCAGTCTTCTTGAGCAGCGCGCGGAAGGCTTCGGTATCCAGCACCGCGTGCTCATTGGCCTTGCAGGTGACGCACCAGTCGGCGGTCATGTCCACGAATACCGGCGTGCCCGCCTGGCGCAGCTCGGCCAGTTTCTCGGGCGAATAAGCCACCACGCCCTCGGCCACGGTGGCGGCCTGCGACGGGGGGGGCAGGCGCGTGAGTGCGGCCAGCGGCAGCACCGTGAGTACGGCCAGCACCAGCGCGGCCAGCTTGCTCAGCGCACCACGCGAGCGGCTGCGCTCGAACCACCACAGCGTGGCGGCCAGCAGCACGGCGGCCACCAGCACCAGGCCCACTGCATCGGCGCCGCGCTGGTGCGCCAGCACCCACACCAGCCACACGGCGGTGAGGTACATGGGGAAGGCCAGCACCTGCTTGAGGGTTTCCATCCACGCGCCGGGGCGCGGCAACAGGCGCGCCAACGCCGGCACAAAGCCGACCGCCAGGAATGGCAGGGCCAGGCCCAGGCCCAGCGCCAGGAACACCAGCAGGGCGTGCAGCATCGGTGCCGCAAACGCATAAGCCAACGCGCTGCCCATGAACGGCGCGGTGCAGGGGCTGGCCACCGCCACGGCGAGCACGCCGGTGAAGAAATCGCCGGCATGGCCCGAGCGCGATGCCAGCGACTGGCCCACATTGCCCAGCGAGGTGCCGAACTGCACCACGCCCGACATCGATAGACCCACCGCGAACATCACGCAGGCCAGCGCGCCCACCAGCAGCGGTTGCTGCAACTGTGCGCCCCAGCCGAGCGCGTGCCCGGCCGATCGCAGGCCAATGATGGCAATGCCGATCGCGGCGAAGGTGCACAACACGCCGGCCGTATAGGCCAGCGCATGGCCGCGCGCACGGGCGTGGCTTTCGCCGCTTTCCAGCAGGCCCACGGCCTTGATCGACAACACCGGCAGCACGCAGGGCATCAGGTTAAGCACCAGGCCACCGCCCAGCGCCAGCAGCAGCGCGGACAGCAGGCCGACCTGCAGCGGGCCGTTGGCGAGCTCGGCCGGCGGCATTTCCGGCGCGGGCGCCGCGCTGGTGTTCGGGGTACCGGCGCCACCCAGGGACACCTGCAGCGTGCGAGTCATCGGCGGATAGCATTGGCCGCCTTCCTGACAACCCTGAAAGCGCGCCTCCAGCGTGATGCTGGCGACCTTGGCCGCGTCGCCCTGCAGAGTGACGGGCAGTTCAACCTGATCGAAATAGACCGTGGTGTGGCCGAAGTACGCATCTTCATGGGTGACGCCCGCTGGCCATTGCGGGGTGGCGAGCGTGAGCCCGCCGGCGTCCTTCAATTGCAGCTGGGTCTGGTCGCGATACAGGTAGTAGCCCTTGGGCATGCTCCAGCGCAGCAGCAGGTGTTGGCTGTCCTGCGCCAGCGCCTCCAGGCGGAACGCCTGCTCGGCGGGGAGCGCCGCGCCATCGCTGCTGCCCTTGGCGCCGAGCTGATTGAGCGCCGCGCCCAGCGACGCGCCCTGCTCGGCAACGCCGGCTGCGGCCGGCAAGGCCAGGTCCAGTTTTTCCGTATGCGGCGGATAGCAGATCTTGGGGTCCACCTCGTGGCAGCCCTGGTACTGCACGCTCAGGGTGAGGCGGCTGGTGCCGGCGGCCAGGGTGTAGGGCACGGTGGCGTCCACGCCGTGGTGGTAGGTCTCCACGTCGCCCAGGTATTCGTCGTGATGCTTGTTGCCGTCCGGCAATTGCGCCTCGCCCAGAGACACGCCATCGCCGCCCTTGAACTTCATGCGGCCGCGGTAGAGGTAATAGTCCGGGGCGATCTCCCAGTGCAGCTTGAGCACGCCCGGTGTGGAGGCGTCCGCGCTCAGCTTGTACGCCTCGGTGACGGGCAGCAGGCCGTCGGTATCGTCCTGCGCGAAGGCCGTGCCACACAGCGCCAGCCACAGGCAAAGCAGGGTAGAGAAACGTGCGGCCAGTCGTTGGCCGTGGGAGATCAGACGCATTGCGGCTCCAGCAGGGCAGGCCCGCGCCAGGCGCGAGCGAACCGGGATTATGGCGCAGCTCGCCCGAGGGAGCCGCCCTGCCTGGGACCACAGATGCTCAAGGGTGTTCCGCGGCCGCCTGAAGGCGCGGGGCCCGCAGGCGCAACAACCCGGTGGTGAGCGCCACGCCCAGCAGGATCACCACGCAACCGCCCGCCATCGCCAAGGTCACCGGCTCGTGCAGGAACATGAGCCCCCACAGCACGCCGAACACCGGGATAAGGAACATCACCACCATGCTGCGCGAAGCGCCCACGCGGGCCATCAGGCCATAGAACAACACGTAGGCGAGCGAGGTGCACAGCGCCGCCAGGCCCAGCACCGCCAGCCATGCCGTCCATCCCGGGCTCTGCGTGGGCCACATCCACACGGTAAAGGGCAGCAGCAACACGGCGGCGGCCAATTGGCTGCCGGTGGCCACGCTGAGCGGCGTCACGCCACTGCGCAGGCGGCGGTGGCTGTAGTGGGCGCCGAAGGTGTAGCAGATGTTGGCGCCCAGGCAGGCGGCCATGGCCCAGCCGGTGGCATGCGCGCTGCCGCTGATGCCCACGGTGCCGACCACCAGCCACACCACGCCGGTGAAGCCGACCACCAGCCCACTGGCCTGCGTGGGGTTGAGCTTTTCACCCAGCAGCATCCAGCCCGACAGCGCCACCAGCAACGGTGCGATGGCGTCGGAAATGGCCGAGACACCGGCTGGCAGGCTCTTCGCCGCGAAGGAAAACAGCACGAATGGCAAGGCCGAGTTGGCGATGCCGACCATGGCGATATCGCGCCAGTGCGTGCGCATCTCGGCCAGGCGCGTCCGCGTCAGCAGGGGAATCGAGCAGATCGCCGCGCCAATGGCGCGCATGCCGGCCAGCGCCATGCCGCCAAATTGGTCCGCGCCCATGCGCATGAACAGGAACGAGGCGCCCCAGATGGCCCCCAGCAACAGCAACGCGGCAAGGTCGGATTTCTTCATGGCGGCGGCATCGAGAGAAGACGGTGAAAGCGTAGGGCGTGGCAGTGTCAGAACCTGTCAGCAGACTTCAGCGCACGGTGCTCGTGCCCTGGCCAAACAGCACCCGCCGTTCGTCCTCGGTAAGGTTCTGCTTGGGCGCATAGGCGTTCTCCACGCCGGCATAGGTGCGTTGCGTGGCCGGACGCGCCGCCATGGCGTGGAACCAGCGCTCCAGGTGCGGAAAGTCGGCCAGGTTCTGCCCGTGCGCCGCGTGCGGCACGATCCACGGATAGCAGGCGATGTCGGCGATGGAGAACTCGCCCGCGATAAAGTCGCGGCCGTCCAGTTGATGGTCGAGCACGCCGTACAGGCGGGCCGTTTCGCGGGTGTACCGCTCGATCGCGTAGGGCACCTTTTCAGGTGCATAGACATTGAAATGGCCAATCTGGCCGGCCATCGGACCCAGGCCCGCCATCTGCCAGAACAGCCACTGCAACACCTGGGCGCGGCCGTGGATCTCGGTAGGAATAAAGCGCCCCAGCTTCTCGGCCAGGTAAAGCAAAATCGCGCCGGACTCGAACATCGTCACGGGCGCACCGCCGCCGGCCGGGGCGTGGTCCACGACGGCGGGGATCTTGTTGTTGGGCGAAATCGCCAGGAAGGCCGGCTGAAACTGTTCGCCCTTGCTCAGACTCACCGCGTGGGTGGTGTAGGGCAGGCCCGCTTCCTCCAGGAACAGCTTCACCTTGAGGCCGTTGGGGGTGGCGGCAAAGTACAGGTCGATCATGGCGTGGCGTCCTGGGGATGTGTTGGAACGATTGTGCGGTGCTCACTGGTATTGAAAAAGATCCATTAACGGATAAATCTTGAGTACCAGTGACGGCGGGAGCTGATACCGTGGAACCCCTGCTGGCCTTTCCCCTGGCGCTGCCCGAGCGCGGCCGCCTGCGCGCCCTGCACACCCAGCTGCGCGCCGCCATGCAGGATGGTCGCCTGCGCGCCGGCCAGGCGCTGCCCTCCACCCGGGCGCTGGCGGCCGCCCTGGGCGTGTCGCGCAACACGGTCGTTGGGGCTTACGAACGCCTGTTGAGCGAGGGCTACCTCAGCGCCCGGCAGGGTGCCGGCTATCTTGTGGCCGACCTGTTGCCAGCCCGTCGCGCGGCGGCGATGTCATCGGCCGCGGTGGGCGATCGCCGTCTTCAGCCGCGTTGGCGCGAGGCCATCTTGCCCGTCTCGTCGCCATTGCCGCCTGTGCGATTGGATTTGCGCGTGGGCGTGCCGGATCTGGGCTGCTTTCCCTTCGAGGTGTGGCGCCGACTCTCGGCGCAGGCACTGCGCGCACTGTCACGCGCGCCCGCCGAGTACGACGCGGCCGAGGGCCGGCCGGCCCTGCGCGACGCCATCGCCGGGCATGTGTCCTATGCCCGTGCGGTGAGCTGCCGTGGCGATGATCTGGTGGTCACCAACGGTGCCCAGCAGGCATTTGATCTGCTGGCGCGCATTCTTGTCACCCCGGGGCGCACCGTGCTGGCGGTGGAAGACCCCGGCTATCCGCCGTTGCGTGCCGCCTTCGAGGCGGCCGGCGCCGTGGTGGTGCCCGTGCCGGTGGATGCGGAAGGTCTGGTGGTGGAGCGGCTGCCGGCCGACACACGCATCATTTATGTCACCCCGTCGCATCAATACCCGCTGGGCATGGCCATGTCCCCGGCGCGGCGACAGGCGTTGCTGGCCTTTGCCCGCCAGCGCGGCGCGGTGATCATCGAGGACGACTACGACGGCGAGTTTCGCTACGGCGGTCGCCCGCTCGACGCCTTGCAGACCCTGGACCGCGATGGCGTCGTGTTCTACGTGGGCACCTTCTCCAAAAGCCTGTTCCCGGCCCTGCGCCTGGGCTATGTGGTGACGCCGCCCTGGGCCATGGCCGCGCTCATGCAGGCGCGCCGCCTGAGTGATTGGCATGGCGATGTGCTGGCGCAGGACACACTGGCGCGCTTTATCGCGGAAGGACACCTCGCGCGGCATGTGCGCAAGATGCGCCGGCTCTATGCGGAACGGCGGCAAGCCTTGCTGGATGGTTTGGCTCGCCACCTTCCCAACCGCGCGCAACCGCTGGCGGGCGACGCCGGTCTGCATCTTGCCGTGGAGCTGGACCGTCGCTACGACGCCCGGCGTGTGGTGCATTCGGCGAGTGCGCTGGGCCTACGCATCGAAGCGCTGGCGGACAGCGGCAGGGCCGAGCCCGCCATCAACGGCCTCGTGCTCGGCCTGGGGCGCGTGCCGGCGGCAAGCATGGATGACGCCGTGCGCTCGCTGGCCGTCGCGTTCGACGCATCGGCAGGCTAACGAAGGTTTGATTGAGCGAAATTCTGCTCGTCATGCCCGCGCCCCCAAAAAAGAGGCGAGGGCAGGAAATACTTTTCAACAGCCCAAGAGCCGGTCATCCAGCGCCTTTAGGATCAGGTCCTTACAGGCGATGGATCCCAGCCTTCGCTGGGATGACGATCAAGGTCAGAGCACCTCTAAGCCCCCCGCACCCAGGCCAGATAAGCCTCGTGGCCCTGCGTGACCGGCACGCCAATCAGCTCCGGCAGCTCGTAGGGGTGCAGCGCCAGTACCCGGGCTTTCAGGGCCTCGAAGCGGCCGGCGGTGGTCTTGATGAGCAACAGCTCCTCATTGTCCGAGGTGACCTCGCCCTGCCAGCGGTACGTGGAGCGGATGCCGGGCAGGTGATTCACGCAGGCCGCCAAACCCTCACCCACCAGGGCCTGGGCCAGTCGCTGGGCGGTGTCGGGGTCGGGGCAGGTGCAATAGCAGAGCAGGACGGTGTCGGTCATGGGCGCCAGCCTAGCCGGAGCAGGGGCGCCCGCAAGCGTTTTTAGGTGCCGGGCGCCCTTGAAAGGCGTTGCGGGCCGCCCCATTGCTGATCTCAGCCACCGGACGGCCCCTATTGCAGGGGGAGCTTGCGTCGCTAGAATTGGCACTCATCTTCGGGGAGTGCTAACAGCGCGCCCACCCAGGCGCCGCCCCGGGGTAACCCTTTTTGTTTCATCCATCCAACCAAGCTGGAGCCCATCACATGAGCAAACTGCGTCCGCTGCACGATCGCGTCATCGTCAAGCGTCTCGAAGAAGAGCGCATTTCCGCTGGCGGCATCGTCATTCCCGATAGCGCCACCGAAAAGCCGACCCGCGGCAAGGTCATCGCTGCCGGCACCGGCCGCATCCTGGAAGACGGCAAGGTCCGCCCGATGTCCGTGAAGGAAGGCGACACCGTGCTGTTCGGCAAGTACGCCGGCCAGGAAATCAAGATCGACGGCGAAGAGCTGGTCTTCCTGAAGGAAGACGACATCGTGGCTGTCATCGAAGCCTAATTTGAGTCCGCTGGGGTTTAAGCGCGATAGACGCGCTCTGTAGAAACCCCGTCGCGAGCTTTCCCATTCTTAATCAAAATTTTTGAGGCAAAAATTTTATGGCAGCTAAAGAAGTCCGCTTCGGCGAAGACGTCCGCGCCCGCATGCTCAAGGGTGTGAACACCCTGGCCAATGCAGTCAAGGTCACCCTGGGTCCCAAGGGCCGCAACGTCGTGCTCGAGAAGAGCTTCGGCGCCCCGACCGTGACCAAGGACGGCGTGTCCGTGGCCAAGGAAATCGAACTGGCCGACAAGTACGAAAACATCGGCGCGCAGATCGTCAAGGAAGCCGCTTCCAAGACCTCCGACGTGGCCGGCGACGGCACCACCACCGCCACCGTGCTGGCTCAGGCGTTCATCCAGGAAGGCCTCAAGGCCGTTGCCGCCGGCATGAACCCGATGGACCTCAAGCGCGGTATCGACCAGGCCGTGACGGCCGCCGTGACCGAGCTGAAGAAGCTCTCCAACCCGACCGCTGACGACAAGGCCATTGCCCAGGTCGGCACGATCTCCGCCAACTCCGACTCGGCCATCGGCGAAATCATCGCCACCGCCATGAAAAAGGTCGGCAAGGAAGGCGTGATCACCGTCGAGGAAGGCTCGGGCCTCGAGAACGAACTGGACGTGGTCGAAGGCATGCAGTTCGATCGCGGCTATCTGTCGCCGTACTTCATCAACAACCAGCAGTCGCAGCAGGTTGAACTGGACGACCCGTTCATCCTCATCCACGACAAGAAGGTCTCCAACGTCCGCGAACTGCTGCCGGTGCTCGAAGCCGTCGCCAAGGCCGGCAAGCCGCTGCTGATCGTCGCCGAAGAAGTGGAAGGCGAAGCGCTGGCCACCCTCGTGGTCAACACCATCCGCGGCATCGTCAAGGTCGCCGCCGTGAAGGCGCCGGGCTTCGGTGACCGTCGCAAGGCCATCCTGGAAGACATCGCCATCCTCACCAATGGCGTGGTGATCTCCGAAGAAGTGGGCCTGGCCCTCGACAAGGCCACCATCACCGACCTGGGCCGCGCCAAGCGCGTGGTGATCACCAAGGAAAACACCACCATCATCGACGGCGCCGGCGAAGCCGAGCGCATCCAGTCGCGCATCGGCCAGATCAAGGCGCAGATCGAAGAGACCTCTTCGGACTACGACCGCGAGAAGCTGCAGGAGCGCGTGGCCAAGTTGGCTGGCGGCGTGGCCGTCATCAAGGTTGGCGCCGCCACCGAAGTGGAAATGAAGGAAAAGAAGGCCCGCGTTGAAGACGCCCTGCACGCCACCCGCGCTGCCGTGGAAGAAGGCGTGGTGCCGGGCGGCGGCGTCGCCCTGATCCGTTCGCTCAAGGCCATCGACGGCCTCAAGGGTGCCAACGCTGACCAGGACCTGGGCATCGCCATCACCCGTCGCGCCCTGGAAGCCCCGCTGCGCGCCATCGTCGCCAACGCCGGTGACGAGCCCTCCGTGATCCTCAACAAGGTCAAGGAAGGCAACGGCAACTTCGGCTACAACGCCGCCACCGGCGAGTTCGGCGACATGATTGCCTTCGGCATCCTGGACCCGACCAAGGTGACCCGTTCGGCCCTGCAGTTCGCCGCATCGGTGGCCGGCTCGATCATCACGACCGAAGCGGCCGTGACCGAAGTGCCGAAGAAGGAAGAAGCCCACTCGCACGGCCCGGCCGGCGGCATGGGCGGCATGGGTGGCATGGACTTCTAAGTCCACGCCTTCCAGGCACCGCAATACAGGAAAACCCCGCCTTGTGCGGGGTTTTCTTTTGGACGGCTGAAAGGCAACCCGGTTGATGGAGGGAGGAGGCTGGCCGGCTACGATGGATTCGCAGTACGAAGCGTTGTAGTAGCTGGATGTCATGAGGCATTCAGTGCAAAGCGCTACGCCTGGTTGAGGCGCCGACATTCGCAATGTCCGCGTTCGACCCAGGCCGTGTGAAAACGCCGGACCATCAACAACGATGTGGCTTCTACGCGAAATCTGACTCACTCGTCGAACGCGAGCAGGCCAGCTTTGCATCTATGCAGATCATTTTGATCAAGAACCGCGCAGCGCGAGATGGCGTTTTGCGTTTTCACACAGCCTCGACCCGAAGGAGACATCTTGTCGATGAGTGCTGAGGAACTGGCTCCGGCGCTCAGCCGCCGCTCGACTGCCGTAACTTCTGAAGGTCTTCGGCAATACGTTTAACGTCCTGCAAGCCTAGCAAGATGAATTCTCGTGTCTTGGCAGCTGAGAGGCTAATTAGGATTCGGCCGGAATAGCGGACGTTGCCCATCCCCCACTTGGGAGTCATATCCGTTGATATGGAGGAGATCTCCCGCATCGAATAGTAGAAATTTGCTCCGTCCAGACTGAGAAAATCGGTCGAGTCGTGCGCTCCATCTGCGTAGCGTGCCAGCAACTCCTGATTTACATAGGAATGTGGGTCAACGACATCGCTTGGGGGTCTGTAGCCAGGATTCGCCATCACGCCCATGACACGCGCGCCACTGATGCCATTAGCTGACCCAGACACAAGGAATGTTCTGTTCAAAATGCCGGCGTAGTACTCCATGGCGATGAAGTTACAAACTCCAGGGCCCTGCACGGGCACGGCGTCAACACGCTTGGCCGGATTGTTGGATACCGAAATCAAAGCCTTAGTCGATATCCCCAGCAGGAGTCTTCGAAGCATCTAGCGAAACCCCAAGCCATCAATGGCGACAGTATGGGCATGCTGAAGGGTAAGGAGAGGCGTCGCAACTGGCCCCGGAATGCCCGCTCACGACTGGCGTCAGACCTCGCGGTCAGATTGGCTCGCCGGCAAGCTGGGAAGGTCCGCTTCCGACTGCGGTTTCAGCCGGTCGTTGCAACACACTAAAGACTGCGCGAGCAGCGGGAGTGTTGCAAGCTGTCCCAGCGACCAAAGATTTATTACACCGAGGCCCAGATAGGGGTGATGTGGGATCGATGGCAACGGGGCGAGTCACTTCATCAGATCGCCGGGTCGTTCGATCGACACCATTCGTCGGTACGCCGGATTCTGTCGGAAACCGGTGGCATCCGGCCCGCTGCGCGCCACCGCTCGACGCGAGTGCTGAGGCTGGCCGAGCGCGAGGAGATATCCAGGGCGCTGATGGCAGGCCAGTCGATCCGTGCCGTGGCCACGCGATTGAACAGGGCGCCGTCGACCATCAGTCGGTAGATTCGGCGCAACGGTGGGAAGGATCACTATCGCGCTAGCCGCGCTGACCAGCAGGCCTGGGATCGCGCCCGACGCCCCAAGGAATGCAAGCTAGTCCGTCATCGCGTCCTGGCACGCCTGGTAGCCGCTAAGCTGCGGCAACAATGGGCGCCGGAACAGATTGCCGGCTGGCTCAAACATCGATATCCGGGCAATGAGGCGCGTCAGGTGTCGCACGAAACGATCTACCGCAGTCTCTTCATCCAGGCACGCGGAGCGCTGAAAAAAGAGCTTTTGGCGCACTTGCAGCGCACCCGAGCCATGCGCCGCTCGCGACACCACACGCAGAAGACGGCAGGCCACGCGCAGATTACCGATGCGATCTCCATCCGCGAGCGTCCTGCCGAGGTCGAGGACCGGGCCGTGCCGGGCCATTGGGAGGGCGATCTGTTGTTTGGTGGTAGGAACAGCCAGATCGCCACCTTGGTCGAGAGGCACTCGCGCTTCGTCATGCTGGTGCAGGTGGATAGTCGGGACAGCCAAACGGTGACCGACAAGTTGATCAAACACGCACGCAAACTTCCGCAGGAGCTGTTTCGATCGCTGACCTGGGATCGAGGGTCGGAGATGGCCCAACACCAGCGCTTCACGTTAGCCACCGACATCACGGTTTATTTCTGCGATCCCTACAACCCATGGCACCGTGGGTCGAACGAGAACACCAACGGCCTTCTGCGGCAGTATTTCCCCAAGGGCATGGATATTTCCGGGGTTACGCAAGGGCAACTCAATGCCGTGGTCAGGCGTTTGAACGGAAGGCCGCGAAAGACTCAAAACTTCGAAACACCGGCCGAACGATTTCAGCAATTCGTTGCAACGACCGGCTGAAACCGCAACCCAAGACGGACCTTTTGCCTCCGACGTTACAGTGACCGACACCGCAAGCAAATCAGGGGGGGGACGTGAAGTTTCAAGAAGACGGCTTCACCATTCTTCCTGACCTCATATCGCCGGACGGATGCGATGAACTGATTGCGGCGATTGCGGACAGAGATCAATGCAGAGTCGGATCGCGTGGCCTTCTTAATAACATGGCCGTCGACCGCACGGCTGGCGTGCTGCGTCGGCAACTCCTTGATCTGGGGTTGCTTGGCGAGGAGCACTATCCTGTGTTGTGCGCCCTGTTTGCCAAAGGTGAGGGCATGAGCTGGTCAGTGACTCCGCATCAAGACCTGAGCGTTCCCGTGGCCAACCGCGTTGACGTTCCTGGGTGGGGAGGCTGGTCCATGAAGGAGAATGTCTGGTTTGCACAACCACCAACGGCATTCCTTGAAGATCTTGTCGTCGTGCGACTTCAATTGGATGCGAATGCCTCTGAGACCGGTCCGCTCGAGGTTGTTCCTGGAAGTCATGCGATGGGTCGGCTTGCCAGTGGCTCGGTCAGAAAGTACGCGGATCGTAGGATCAAGTGTGTGGTCCCGCGAGGCGGTGTATTGGTTATGCGCCCTTTGCTGATTCATTCATCCAGTAAGCCGCTTTCCCCATTGCCGCGGCGTGTCCTTCACTTTCTCTTCGGTCCCGTGTTGCCGACTGGATTGTCTTGGCCCTCGCCGGCGTAAAGGCAAGCTAACGAAGGTAATGTCCGCAACCCGCAGCGGACATCGAAAATTATATGGGTGCAACCAATCAAGCAAACAAAGCAAACAAAACAGGGGTCAGAGTGCACTTTCTCTACGTTGGGGAAGAAACTGCTGGTCGAGTGGAGGAAGTCTTCGAGAAAGTCGACTCTGACCCCTGTTTCTCACCCATAGCGGACATGACTGGTGGTGGATGCTCAAGAAGGAAAACGAGATGGTGGAAGCAAACGTCTCCAAGGCGATGAAGTACTGCCTCGTGGGCAACGCAATTCGCCTCATTCTTGATGTGCCCACTTGTTGGAGTGCCTTGACTGCTGGAACGGATGGTCGCTTTGATGTCGATGATGGCCCTGCTTTCATATCTCTCGGTCTGACAGCCCTCCCTGTCCTTCTGGCATGCACTCTGCTCAATGTCGTTGTGTTCGTCAGGGCGGTGCGTATTCTCTTTACACGTAAGGAATGGAGCTTGTTCGCGGTGAGGGTGATCGTTGCCACAACATGGGCCAGCCTTCATCTGTATGTACGAAGCAGTATTGGCTAAAGCATTGCGGGCAACGAAAGTGTCTGCTTCCGCAACCCATTGCGGACTATTGTTGGATAGCGCTAGGGCGAGGTTTTAGGCAGTGGCAATTTGATGCGGTTAGACAAGGAAGACGAAATGCTTCGCCCCGCCATCTACGGCGGTATGGCCTTCATTTGCGCACTCGCCGGGTTCGGCTTGGTAATCCTTGCTCCTCTTATCCACTTTCCTCCGTTGCAGCTTCTCGGAGCCTTGTTGGTGATCTGCGGCATAGCGGGAGGGTGGGTCGCATTGATCTGGGGATGGTTTCGGGCATTTCGGCGGAAGCGCTAATAGGCCGGCCAACTTTGGTGATAGGTTGTTCAAGGACGTCCGCTTCCGACCAAAGACGGGCCCTTCGCGCATAAGATCTCCGGTGGCTCAGCTAATCGCTTTAAGGGGGCTCAGTGCGCCAATTCAAACGATATGCCTTGTCCGGCCTTGCATTGGCAATGGTCACAATGTCGACTGCTTCTTACGCCACTTGCTGGGAGTCCGGTGAAGGGGCGACTGCGATCTATCGGCATCCGACGGTTACCGTCGAGTTCAAACAGGCGGCGTTCGTGATTGCTGGGCGCGTCACGGCTGAGCGCAATATCTCGGAGCCAGGCGATCCGGATGGCTATGCGTGGACGGTCTACACCGTCCAGGTATTGGAGACTTTCAAGGGGGCGCCGAGGCGGACCATAAAACTTCTGTCGGAAAACACTTCGGCCAGGTTCTGGATGGATATTGGGAAAACCTATCTGCTGTTTGTACGTCATATCTCGGTTGCTGAAATGGCCGGACAAGAGCGTCTTCCGACCGACTATGTAGACAACTGTGGAAACTCTGCGGTAGCCGAGGAAGCCGGGCAGGCGCTTAAGACGGTGCGGAGTCTGTCGGAAGCTCGGTAATGCCCGCTTCCGACTGTGGATTCAGCTGGTTGTTTCAATGGGTGGGGTTATGAGCTGGCATGTATTGTTGAAAGATGGGCTGATCGCGCTTGGAGCTCTGAATGCTCTCGTGAGCCTGATGATCGTACGAAGCACAGGTCTGTCTCCGCGACAAAAGGTGGCGCAACTGTTGCTCGTGTGGCTGGCGCCCATCTTTGGTGGCTTGCTTATAGGAATATTTCTTTGGACCCAAGGCGTTCCCGTACCGCCTACTGGTTACCCTTCGGAGCAGCATCGTGGCGCCGCGGGAGTAGGGGCGGTGTATAACCAGCCTTTACCACCACCCGCCGGGGGTGGGCAAACGAGCGGTTGATGCAAACGCACGCTTCCGCCCTCAACTGTGCCGTCGTCGGCCTCGACGCCCACACGCCATGTCGATCCCACGCAACCTTGCTCGTCGGATAGGTAGAACCAAGTGAGGCCAGTCACGGTGACTGGCAACTCGATCCGACCGATAGAGAGGCATTCATGACCACCGATAGCCACGTTTCGACTCAGCGGTACTTAATATCGTTTGACGATGGCTCGATGGACCATATCCCCGAGGAAGATTTCCAATCGGTGGGCGAGGCGGCACATAAGGTGCTTCGTGAGGCCAAGGCGGCAGGGGTTTGGATCTTCGGCGGCGGTGTAGAACGCCAGCAATCGACCATTATCGCGATAGACGGGACTCTCGCCGCCGGGCCTGTGCCGGAGACAAAGGCGGTTATCGGCGGGTTTTCGATCATTGAGGTTTCGTCACGCGAAGAAGCACATAGATGGGCTGCCAAGTTCGCGGCTGCGTGTCGCTGCGCGCAGGAGGTTCGCGAGATCATGTTTGATCCGGAGTCCATATAGCGTTTTGCTTGGCGCTGCGGGCCAACGAATCATTTGAGCCAATGCGACTCCTCGACACGGCTTAACTCAGGCGCTCGGTGTGTGCGTCCGGCCAAATACGGATCTTGGCAGATGGAAACCACATGCCGGCAGTGGGTCCCTTTTCGAAAGGAACGTGACGATGAGCATCACCATTACCGCGTTTGAGAGATCGCCCGATGGTGGCAAGGGGCTAGCGCGCGACACGCGGGTTCGCTGGGCGTTGGAGGAGGTGCGCCAGCCTTACGAGGTTCGCTACGTATCGTTCCAGGCCATGAAGGAGCCCGCGCATCTGCGCCTTTCTCCGTTTGGCCAGATCCCAACCTACGAAGAGGGTGACCTGATCCTGTTCGAAACCGGTGCGATCGTTTTCCATCTCGCCGAGCAACATGATGGCCTGCTGCCCAAGAACGCTCATGCGCGTGCACGCGCCATCGCGTGGATGTTCGCCGCGCTCAATTCAGTCGAACCCAGCATCTTGGAGCTTGTTGTCGCCCGGTTTCAGGAGGGCGACAAGCCGTGGAGCGCAGAGCGTTTGCCGCTGGTGATGGACCGCATTCGTCATCGCCTTGGCCAGCTCTCCTCGCGCCTCGGTGATGCCGACTGGCTGGATGGCGATTTCAGTGCGGGCGATCTGCTCATGGTGTCGGTACTGCTCAGGACAAGGCCCTCGGACATTCTGGATGAGTTTCCCAAGCTAGCAGCCTATGTCGCTCGCGGCGAAGCACGGCCCGCCTATCAGCGTGCTTTTGCCGCGCAGTTGGCGGCGAACACCAGCGCTAATCGCTGACAGATCGACCTTGGCATCCGAGCCAAGGTCGCTGTTGTCGTGAAGCATAGAGGCGTTGATCCGTCATCCATCGGCGCCTCGCCACCAAACCAGCTTGCCGAGCGACAGGGGTCACATGGCTCGTGGCTGGCACATCAGCGCGAAGCCAATGCCCGCGTGCCTTGCCCGTCGAAAGGTAGCGCCGTTTGGGTGAGTTGGTTCCGCCTGCGTGCCTTCGTGCCGCCACTATGAGTGGATGCGCCGCCACACCACTTCGCCATGGGCACCTTCGCCGGCGCCGCTCGAAGGCTTGGCGACGCGATAAGTCAGCTCGTCTCCATTGATGGTGTATCCGGTATCGCCGATTTTTCCATCCCAGTTGGGAAAGGAGGCGTGCAGAATCTCAGTGTGCAGCACGCTCGCGTCACCGCTGACGTGGCCGAAATGCGCGTTGCTGTCCATGGAGGCTGCACGGTACTCATCGGGCGTGCCCTTGGATTTGTCATTGGCGGCGAAGGGCATGCGCTTGGCCCGCACCATTTGCATCATGTAGTCGCCCTGGGCGTCGATCATCCACATGCCCACCGGGTCGGGTCCGTAAAGCGCGACACGATGACCATCCGGGTAGACGTTGTCGCAACGAACCAGCGCCCAGGCGCCGATCAGCTCCTTGGGCACCATGGCTTGGCCCATGGGGGCTGCCGTCTTGGGCATGGCAGGGGCGGGGGTGAGCGGCGCCGCCAGCAACGGCGTGGCAACGAGTTGGGCTGCCCAGCAAGCCAGCAGCAAAAGCCTTGTACGTGACATAGCGACACCTAGGGTGGGTGGGGTGGGGAGATCGTTACCTCTTCCTTTTCCTTTGATAATGGGTCCGGATATTCATTGACCTTCAAATTTGGTTTGAAGATCATCGGCGAGCTCCCTTCGCTCACATGGATCGGCGCTTATGAACCGCCTTAGCGACATGCAGATCCTGGTGGACGCCGCCGACCTCAACAGCCTCTCGGCGGCCGGTCGCCGGGCGGGGCTTTCGCCCGCGGCGGCCAGCGCCTGCCTGCAACGCATTGAAGCCACGCTTGGCGCGCGGCTGTTCGAGCGCACCACGCGCGAACTGCGCCTGACCGACGAAGGGCGCATCTACATCGCCTCGTGCCGGGCCGCCCTCGAAACCATGAAGGAGGCAGAGCGGGCTGTTCGCAGCGGCACCGCCAGCGTCAGCGGCACGCTGCGCGTTTCCGCGCCCTCGGACCTGGGGCGCAACGTGCTCGCCTCGCTGCTCGACAGCTTCATGGCGCTACACCCGGACCTGCGTGTGGTGCTGACCCTGTCCGATTCGCTGTCGCGGTTCGTGCCGGACGATATCGACGTGGCCATACGCGTGGGGCCGCTGGAAGACAGCGAGCTGGTGGCGCGCCACCTGGTCGATAGCCGTCGCGTGGTGTGTGCCTCGCCCGCATGCATTGCCACCTACGGCATGCCTGCGCAGTCGGCGGAGCTGGCCGAGCGGCCGACGCTGGTGCTGACCACGCAGGCGGGGCCGCGCAACGAGTGGCGCCTGGGCAATGAGGTGATACGGGTGCGGCGGTACCACGAGTGCACCGACAGCGAGGTGATACGCCGCTGGGCCGTGCTGGGTCGCGGCTTTGCGTACCGACAGTGGTGGGCCGTGGCGGAGGATGTGCGCGAAGGGCGGCTGGTGTTGGTCAACGCGCCGGCATGGTCCGCACCGTCGCCCATCCACGCGATGTATCACCCCAACGCATTCCAGCCGCTGCGCGTGCGCCGATTCGTCGAGTTTCTACAAGCGGAGTTCGCGCGCCAGTTGCCGACCTTCGCCGGCGACCACCCGGCGTGGTGGTCCGGGCAGCGCGGATAAGCATCGCGCTGGCGAAGGGAAGCCCATCTGATGACAGTGGTAGCGGTGCCGACTTGGGCCGCATACTGCGCGACACCTTTGAAACCGCTCCGGAGTCTTCATGCGTCGTCGCGACTTTCTCACCGGGGCGGTAGCCGCCACGGCCGCTGCGTCTTCCGTGCTCATGCTGGGCAGTCGATCGGCGCAGGCTGCGCCGGCGGCGTCAACCGGGTCTACCGGACTGGCTGGGCTAACCTCTTTGACGACCGGCGCCAAGCCCATCGCGGTCGAGGAGCGCAAGGCGCGCATCGCCAAGCTGCAGCGGCTGATGGTGGAGCAGAAGATCGGCGCGCTGATCCTGGAGTCGGGGTCGAGCCTGGATTACTTCACCGGCATCCAGTGGCACCGCTCCGAGCGCACCACGGCTGCCATGATTCCCGCGCGTGGCGAGATCGTCGTGGTCACGCCGGCGTTCGAGGAACCCTCCATTCGCGAGACGCTGGCCGTCAGCGGCGATGTGCGTCCGTGGAACGAGCACGAGAGCCCGTTTGCCCGCCTCATTGGCGCCATGCGCGATCGCGGCGTAACGTCAGGCGACATTGCCTTCGAAGCCACGACGCGCTTGTTCATCGTCGATGGCGTGCGCGACGCCAGTGCGGGTGCTTACCGCGTGGTTTCCGGTGACGCCCTGGTCAAGGCCGTTCGACTGATCAAGTCCCCGGCAGAACTGGCCTTGATGCAGACCGCCAACGACGTGACCCTGGCGGCGCTTCGCTACGTCCATGCCAACGTCCGTGCCGGCATGCGCCCCGACGAGATCGGCAACATGATGAATGCCGCGACCGTCGCCCTGGGCGGCTCGCCCGAGTTCGCCCTGGTGTTGATCAACGAGGCGAGCGCCTATCCGCATGGTTCGCACCAGCCGCAGACCCTGCACGACGGCTCGGTGATCCTGATGGACGTCGGCTGCACCGTGCATGGCTATCAGTCGGATATCTCGCGCACTTGGGTCATGGGCAAGCCCACCGCGAAACAGCGCAAGGTGTGGGACACCGTCAAGCGCGGCCAGGAACTCGCCTTGGCAACCGCCAAGGTGGGTGCTCCGGTGGGCTCCATCGATGACGCCGTGCGCGCCTTTTATGAAAAGGAAGGCTGGGGCCCCGGCTACCATTTGCCTGGACTGCCCCACCGCACGGGACACGGCATCGGGTTGGACGGCCATGAGCCGCCGTATCTCGTGCATGGCGACGCGACACCGCTGGCGCCCGGCATGTGCTTCTCCGATGAGCCGGGCCTTTACATCCCCGGCGAGTTCGGCATTCGCCTGGAAGACTGCTGGCACATGACCGAAACCGGCCCCAAGCTGTTCACCCCGCTCGCCAAATCGATCGACGACCCGATTTGATGGGCGTCGGTCGAACGAGTTGAGTGCTGTTGAGGTAGGGGTAAGTTACTCGACGAGTTTTAAGCGAAGCGATCGCTCGAGACGCTTATTGCTCGAACCCACGATATCCAACCCAGGATGCATCCTGGGTTGGAAACTGAGATCGCGGATTCGGCTCATGCACATCGTTTCCCTTGGACATTTTTAGCGTCGTTGGGTTGGTTGGCTGGCCGCAGAGAGCATATCCATGGATCGCGAAGTCCTCAGTGAGCCAACAAGGCGGATACTGCTACGCGCTGTGGCACTGGCGCCGCTCGCGCTGACGGTGTGGCCTCGATCCTTACAAGCAACCGGGTTGGCGGGTCTTGTGCTCGATGGCGCCCCTGGCGCCGCCGCGGGAGTGGTTCGCCAAGGTAAAGCCTGTGCGCTTGGCGGTTACGGTCGGGCATCCGCTTTATCGCCGTTACCGCCCACGGGCGATACCGTCTTCGAGATCGGCTCACTGACCAAGACGTTCACCGCATCGGTGATCTTTCAGCTGCAAAGCGAAGGTCGCCTGCACATTCAAATGGCTGTGTCGGAATACGTCACCGACTTGCCCGAGGCATGGCGACGGCTAACGTTGGCGCAGCTTCTAAGCCACACGTCGGGCATCCCGAACTACCTGGATGAAAGCAACTTCAGGGCCGTCATGACCAAGAGCCTCACGCCGCGCGAAATCCTGGCGATGGTGAAGGACCCGACGCTTCGCTTCACGCCCGGCGAACGCTTCGACTACAGCAATACCGGGTTCATTCTCCTGGGCATGGTCATCGAGGCGGTCACGACGCGCGATTATTGGGACGAGCTGGATCGGCGCTTGTTCCAGCCGGCCGGCATGGTGTCCACCGGCCCGCGGCACCGGCTGAAGAAAGGCTCTGTGCTAGCGACAGGACACTTCTGGAATGGGCACCAGTTCGAGTCGACGGCACCGGTATCTTCAAGCGCCGTATGGTCCGCCGGTGGCCTGTACTCCACGGCAAGAGATATCAATCGTTGGTCCATCGCCCTGGATCAGGGGCACGTCCTCACGGCGGACGAATGCAGAGCCATGTGGACGCCGGCGCCGCTGGCGAACGGCAACCCCTCGGGTTGGGGTTACGGGTGGGCGGTGAGCAACGAGGACGGGGGCACCGTGGTTTCCCATGGTGGTGGAACCGAAGGGTTCTCCTGCTGGTACCGCCGTGATCTTGCCCACGACGTTTCGATCATCGTGCTGACCAATCAGAACGGTAAGGCCGACCCCAAAATGATGGTCGAAGGTCTACAGCGCAGCCGTACCGCTTAGCGCCTCGTCGCGGCACGGGTGTGTTGGATCTTCTTATGTTCTTTGCTGCACTCCTCGCAAAAGGACATGCAGGTGAGCCTGTCGCCGACGATCCCAGGTGATCCAGCAACGTTCACCGGCGAGGCGGCAGCCACCAATGACGCGATCCATGGGCGTTCTGCCCAAGACGGCCGGACCGAGCCGCTGACCCTGAAGCGCTTGGAGCAGTGCAGCTGATGTCGAGGCTTCCGTTGCCCATGCCCGAGGATTTTGGCGGGCTGCCATCGCCCCCGACCATTGAAGCGCCACCGGCTCCCCGTTGGCGCACCGGCTGGGCCAAATCGTTAGCTTGACGCAAGCTTCAGGCTGCGGCGCAAATTTTTTCGATATCCATTTCCGTTTTGCCCGGCTCGCCCGTCTTAGCACTTGTCACAGCAACTACGCGGGATGAGCGCGCCTTGAACGAAAGGACTCTTCTACCGGGGGAGGAACCCCTGGATGCCGAGCTGGTTTTTGCCGCCAGCGGTTGCGCCTATGCGGCGCAACGCGGCCTGGTGCGCGAACTGCGGACTGCGGGAGCCCTGTGCCCGCCCGTTGCTGGACGTTCGGAGACCCAAGCCAAGGATGGCAACTCTGGATTTGGCAGGTGGTTGGCTTCGCTGCGCGATCGCCATGACTGGACGGGATCGTCCAGGCAGCGGCATGTCACGGCGGCCAAGTACCTCATTCGTGCCATCGGCCTGGCCGTGTCGCACCATCGTTTCCTGGCGTTCTTGCAGGATCAACCGCTGATGCGCGCCGCCGTGGGGCGCGATCCGCGCCTGCAGGAGCGTCATCTCCATCGCTTCGTGAACCGGCATTGGCATCGCCCCACTCGCCTGCGCGCCATCGAGGCGCACTACCGCAGCATGCTCGAACGCATGTCGGGCGAGCTGTTTGAGGCCGTGTATGTGCGAGGCCGCGCCACCCTGGGTGAGTTGGTGCTCAAGGACGACAGCCGCGTGCGGGTGCATCTGCGGCCGTCCATCGCCATGGGGTGCGAGGGCGAGCTGGGCATCGAGCTGACCGACATTGACGGCAGCACGCTGTATCGGCTGGTGCTTACCGTCATCGATGACGTGCGCCCAACGCTGACCATCGGCTGCATTCAGGGCCCGGATGGCGAGGATGGCCGCGAGCGCGTGCGCGTGCTCACTCGCCAGATGCACGGCCTGCGACCCAAGCAGTTGATGCTGGAGCTGGCGTATGCGTTCGCCGGCGCGTGCGGCATCCGGTACGTGCTGGCGGTGGGCAATGAAGCGCATCCGCTGCACAAGCGGCGGCGCTTCCTGGCCGACTACGACGCGTTCTGGCAGGAGCAGGGCGGCGTGCCGCTGAATGGCGGTTGGTACGTGTTGCCGGAAACCCTGCATCACCGCAGCGAGGCCGAGGTGCCGAGCAAGCATCGGTCCAGCTATCGCAAGCGTGGCGAGCTGCGCGCGCAGGGCGAGCAGTTGATCGCCCAGGCGTTTGGCCAGCCGATGCGCCGGGCGGAACGTGGGGCGGCTAAGGCGGGGGTAGAATGGTCCCCCGCGCTACCCACGATGGTTGAGGGAGCTCAGTGGACAAGCTAGCCAAGGCACCCGGCCAGGCCGGTGTCAGCCTGGATCCGGCCCATGCGATGCGCGTGGCGGATCTGTTTCGCCAGCACAACCGTGCGTTGGTGGCCTTTTTGCAGTGCCGTCTGAATTCGTTGTCCGATGCGCAGGAAGTGGCACAGGAAGCCTATATCCGCCTGGTGACGCTGGATCAACCCGAGCAGGTAGAGTCGCTGCGCGCGTATTTGTTCAAGATCGCCTCCAACCTGGCGATCGATCGCCTGCGCATGCGTCAGGTGCGGGAAAGCAACCCGCTGGATGCGCCGGTGGAGGATCTCTACCTCGCGCCGATCCCCGAGCGGCATGTGGTTGCCAACGACCAATTGCGCGTGCTGCATACCGCATTGCGTGAACTACCCGCCAAAACGGGACGTGCCTTCGTAAGGCATGTCATCGACGGCTGCGATATCGGCGTTATTGCGCGAGACATGAAAATCAGCGAGCGCATGGTGCGCTATCACGTTGCCAACGCCCTGGCACATTGCCGGGCGCGGGTGGACGAACCGGAGATGCCATGATGGCCAACACCCCGAATGAACAGACCTTGCGTATCGCCGCGGATTGGTGGATGCGCTTGCGCGACCCCGCCGCCGACGAGCGCACGACCGCGCAGTGGCTGGCCTGGACCGACGAGGACAGCAGTCACCTGGTGGCCTTCGAGCGCGTCAGCGAATTGGGCGGCCAATTGGGTCGCCTGGGTGAGGTGTCCCGGGCCCGCCTGATGGCGGAGTTCGCGCCGGCCGTATCGGCGCATCGTTGGCGCCCCTGGGCGGCGGCCGCCGCCGTGGTCGTGTTGGTGGCCGGTGGCGCCATCAGTTGGATGTTGCTGAGCCAGCAGACCACCACCCAGGTCTACGCGAGCGAACACGCCGCGCGCCGCGACCTTATGTTGGACGATGGTTCGCGCATTTCGCTCGGCGGCGCCACGCGTCTCACCACGCGCTTCAGCCATGACCAGCGCCAGGTGGAATTGTCCGATGGCGAGGCTTACTTCGAGGTCGCCCACAACGAGCAGCGCCCGTTTGTCGTGCGCGCCGGCAAGCTCACCATCGAGGATGTCGGCACCGTGTTCGACGTACGCCGTACCGGAGATCGCGTCACCATCGCCATGGCAGAGGGCAAGGTGCGTATTTTCGACGGCGTGAGCGGCGCCCAGGAGGGGCTGGAGGCCGTGGCAGGTGACGTGGTGTCCTATGACCCGCAGCACCCGGCGTTGCGCGTCACCGGCACCGACCCCTCCCGCGTGGGGGCTTGGCGCGATGCGCGGCTGGAGTTCGACAACGAGCCGCTGTCGGTGGTGGTGGCCAACATCAACCGCTACAGCGAGCACCCGGTACGCATCGTGGACGAGGATCTCGCCCCGCTGACCTTCACCGGCACCGTGCGCCTGGATGCCATCGACGATTGGCTGTACGCCCTGCCGCAGGTATTACCGCTCAAGGTGCGCGAAGAAGGTGGCCAGATGTTGCTGTCCGATGCAGCGAAGCAGGGCGAATCGCGCTAGCGAGCCATGTCCAGGCACGTCGCCGCCCAAGTGCGGTGACGTGCGCACGAGTACGCGCGCAGGTGTGCAAGTCTGGCGTCAGACTGCATTCATTCAGCGCATCGTGCTGTCAAAATAGCCGTAACCCATGCCAAACTCGCCGCTTTCGCCTGGGGAGAGCCGAAAGGGATGAGGTTGCGCGCGCAGCTGCTCGTGATGAGCTGCCTGGTGATGTCGGCAAGTCTGGCAGCGCCCGGCAACGCTTGTGCGAGCGCTAGCGAAACAGCGGACAGTGCACGGGTCGATTTCGCCATCGACGCGCAGCCGCTGGCCACCGCCCTCATCGCCTTTGGCAAGCAGGCCAATATCCAGGTACTTACCTCCGGCAGCTCGGTGGCGAGCTTCCGATCCACCGGGCTGAGCGGCTGTTATTCGCCGGATGCGGCCATGGCGCGGCTGCTGCAAGGCACCGGCCTGCGGTACGAATTCACCGATCGCCATACCGTGGTGATCAAGCCGCGCGCCACCGCCGCCAATGCACACCCGTCCGAGGAGGCCGAGCCGCGCGACGTCAAGGAGCTGCTGCCGGTGCAGACCACCGCGCTGGTAGGACGCGATGTGGGCTTCATGGCCAATCTCACCAGCTCCGCCTCGCGTAACGACGCGGACCTGATCGATGTGCCGCAATCGGTGAGCGTGGTGACACGCGACCTGATGAATTCGCAGCAGGTGCTCAGTGTGGCCGACGCCGTGCGCAACGTCGCCGGTGTGCAGTACATCGATGGCTCGGACGGTTTGCCGCTGTTTCAAATACGCGGCTTCTATGTCGGCAATGGCCTCACCGACGGCATGCCCAACAGCATTGCCGGTTCCGGCGATTTTCCGCCCCTTATCGGTGTGAATCGCGTGGAAGTGCTCAAGGGGCCGCAGTCGATCCTGGGTGACACCACCGGCAACAGTTTTGGTGGCCTGGTCAACGTGACGATCAAGCAACCACAGGGTGCGCCCTTGCGAGAGCTGAGCTACACGCTCGGCGAGCGTGGCGAGGCCCAAATGGGCCTGGACCTGACTGGCCCGCTGGCAAGCAGCCCGGAGCTGAGCTACCGCTTGGTGCTGTCGGGCGAATACGCGCATCGCTCGCCGCAGGGTTATCTCAATCGCCGCAGCTCGTATATCGCGCCGTCCATCGCGTGGCGCACCTCCACAACGCAGTTGGTGGTGGGCGCACAACGCATCCAGAATCGCTTGCCCGTACCCGATCACGTCGTGATGCTGGGCGATGGGCTGTCGTCTGCTTCGCCGTTCGGCATCCTGCCTGGCAACCCGCACGATTACGCCAGCTACCAGACCGATCGCCTGTACTTGCTGCTCGACCAGCAACTGGACGACACCTGGAGCTGGCGAGGCCGCGCGCAGTACGTGCGGCAACGCAACGACCAGACCGGGTGGACCTACTACAACCCGTCGCCCAACGGCGACGTCACCGCGGTGGCCGAGTCGTATCGCTACAGCGATGCTTACTACTCGTTGCAAAACGATTTTGTCGGCGTGTTCGATACGGGCCCCATCACGCACACCGTGACGCTGGGTTTCGATTACTCGCGTTCGCGCATCGGTCATGCCGATGACTACGTGCGCCTGTGGGGTGCCGATGGTAGCTACAACCTTTTCAAGGATGCAGCGTTGCCGTCGGTACCCTCGCTGGTCACGCTCGATGACAACCAGCCCATCGCCGGCACCTCCTGGTCGGTGGACAACGGTTTGTTTGCGCAGGATCAGCTGAGCCTGGGCGAGCATTGGGATCTGCTCGTGGCGCTGCGGCGCGCCGCCTATTCGGTGTCCACCGAGGACGTGAACGGCAACCCGTGGACACCCCGGCGAACGAAATGGGTGCCCAACGCGGGCCTGGTCTACAAGCTCACGCCCGATGTGGCGTTCTATGCGGGTACGGCCAGCGGCTTTCAGCCGGTGTCGTTCCTGGGCGAAAACGGTCGGCCACTCGTGCCGGCGCTCTCACGCCAGATCGAAGCCGGCGCCAAGTTCAACCTGTTCGATCAGCGCGCACGCCTCACGGTATCGCTGTATCGCATCATGCTCGACCACAGCTACCTGCTGGTGTCGCCGCAACCGCCGAATTTTGCCGAGCTGGGGCCGGGTCAAACTAATCGCGGCGTCGAGGTCGAGTTCGTTGGGCAAGTTACGCCGGGCCTGGACCTGAGCAGCAGCTACACCAACGCGATGATCAGCAACCATGACGGCACGCGAGCCTCCGGCGCGCCGCGCCAGCGCTTCAACCTGTGGGCCAGCTATTGGTTCCAGAACGAAGCCCTGCGCGGCTGGGGCGTAGCCGCCGGCGTGTTGGCGCGCGGGCGCTCCTATGGACAAAGCTCCGACTACACCGCGTATTACCCCGTGCCCGGGCAGGCGGAGTTTGGCGCCAACCTGTCCTATCGCGCCGCGCGCTGGCGCGTCACGCTGGGCGTCAAGAATCTCTTCTCGCGCCGCCTCTATGCGGACGACTTCAATGAAACCTTCGTGCCGGTGCGCACGCGTCGCTCGCTCCTGCTGAGCGGTAGCTACGACTTCTGATCGTTCCCCCTCGTTTCCGTCTGGCACCTCTCGAACGTCTAACTCTACGGGGACCTTGCGCTAACACCGCAAATGGAACGGGCCATCGCCCAGAAATGGACCGGGCATGGGACGACAGACGTAGAGGGGAGAATTGATGAAGCAGGTTGCTTGCAAGCCGCTGGCCTTGGCGCTGGCGTACGGTTTGGCGTGCTCGTCGTGGGCGCATGCGGGTGATATCCCGCTGGACATCATCCAGGAGGACTTCGGCGGCGGGCAGTACGGTTTCCGCCTGGGTATCAATGTGGGCGTGAATGGCGCCCAGCCCAAGGAATACTTGTTCGATACAGGCTCGGACTCGTTCAACATCGATGCGGGTCTAACCGCCCTGCATGGCTCGGGCCCTGCGTGGTTTCCGACTCAACCCGGCGCCAATGTGGGCCCGTTGCGGTTCTATCTCTACGGCGACGGCACCTACGGCTACCTGCAGTCGTCCACCACGGTATCCAGCTTTGAGTTCTACAACAGCAGCACGGGCAGCAAGGTAGCCAGCTATGCCACGCCCACGGGCGCGCCGGTGGCGATCAACTACGCCTATGTCACCTCCACGGCCACCGGCCCAGTGGCTGGCACCGCCGGTGGCGTGACGTTGAAGGTGGACACCGGCTTTCAGCAGAACCTCGCCAATGGCGTGGCGCCGGAAGAGGGCAATTTCTACGGCATTGTCGGTGCCGGTGACTTTGGCAACGGTGTGCCGGGCATGCTCACCAGCTCGGGCTATATCGTGGAGGCCAATGGCACATCGGCTGTGCCTGGTAGCTGCGGAGCAGGCTGCCTGATCATGGGCCTTACGCCGTCGTTGCGCGCGCAGTTCCTGAGCGTCGTGCCATGGATCGGCGGCGCACAGGGCAGTTTCGCGCTCTCGGGTGCCCCTTCGGCCAACCAGTTCGATACGCAGTTCATGTATGCGCTGAGCGACGGCAAGCACACCTCCAGTGCATCGCTGCCCACGCTGTTCGATACCGGTACGCCCAACATCATGTTGATCGATAACGGGGTAGGCCTGCTTTCGGGCGAAACCGCGGTCGGACACATCAATCAAAACGGAAATGAGATCCCGGGTATCACGCTCACCACCACCGGTGTGGCGCCGGGTGCGCAGCCTAGTTCCGTAGCTACCGGTGATGACTCCACCGGCGATTACACCAACGTGGTGACGGTCGGGCCGTATTCCAATTTCGATAACGGCGCCATTTACGGCATCGGCTTCTTTTTCCGCAACGCGGTGATGTACGACCTGGCCAACCAGTCGACCGGCTACACGCCGTTCTACGTCACCGATGAGGACATTGCAGGCGGCCTTACGGTAACTCAGGCGATGGGGCCGTTGGGCCTGGCGGGTGTGATCTCGGGCAATGCGCCCTTTGTGGTCACCCACGGCGGCATTGCCAACCTCAGTGCCGTGAACACGTATACCGGGTTGACCCAGGTCGATGCGGGTGGTTGGTTGGGCTTGGCGGGTCCGGGCAGCGTGTCGCAGTCGTCCAAGGTGCTGGTCAACGGTGTGCTGGATATCTCCCGCACAGCGCAGGCCACGGCCATCACATCGCTATCGGGCGGTGGCATGGTGCAGTTGGGCGGCAACGTGCTCATGCTCACCCATGCCGCCGGTACCTTCGCGGGCCAGCTCACCGATGGTGGCCTCAGCGGTGCGGGGGGCGGTGGCCTGGTGATCAGCGCGGGTCAGGAAACGCTGAGCGGACAGAACACCTATACCGGTAGTACCGGCGTGGCTGCGCAAGGCGCGCTCAACCTAACGGGTTCGCTGGCGGCGGGCGTCGTGAACCTGGGGCAGTTCGCCAACAACGGCAGTGTCGGCGGTTCGGTGCTCAACGAAGGTTGGCTGCAGAACAATGGCCGCATCGCGGGCGACCTCGCCAGCACCGGCGTGCTCACCGGACAGGGGCGCGTGGGCGGCAACCTCAGTGTCAGCGGCACGGTGGCACCAACCTTCCAGGGCTTCACGGTGGGCGGCAACTATCTGCAAGGGGCCGGCTCGGTGTACTTGGTGGCTGCCAATCCATTGCAGGCGGGTGTGTCCAGCCAGATCAACGTGAGTGGGCAGGCCACGCTCGCCAAGGGTGCGGCGGTGACGTTGGCGCCGTCAGCGGCGGGGCAGCCGTATCAGGTCGGCGCACGCTATACGGTGCTCAGCGCCGCGCAGGGTATCAGCGGCAGCTACGCGTTGACTGGCAATACGCAGCTCAGCGCGGTGCTGGGTATCGCTCAGGCGTCGGATGCGCAACACGTCTACCTGGATGTGGTGCAGCTGCGTGCGCTGGACGCCGTGGGTGGTACGCATAACCAGGTGGCGACGCTCAGTGGCGTGCAGTCGTTGGCTCCGGCCAATGCGCTGTTCACCACGGTGACCAATTTGCCGAACGATGCTGCCATTCGTAGCGCCGCCGACCAGTTGTCGGGGGATATCTATGCCACGGCGCGGGGCACGTTCCTGGAAGACAGCCACTTTCTGCGTGACGCCGTCACCAGCCACCTGCGTGACCTCGAACATACCCAGCCCGATGGGAGCCGAAGCAAGCTCGTCTGGTGGGGACAGTTCATCGGCTCGTGGGGACACCGCGACAGCGATGGCAACGCTGGTGGAGTGTCGCGCTCGCTGGGTGGCTTCGTGATTGGTGCAGATGTGCCGCTGGGCGAGCGGAGCCATCTTGGCGCCGTAGGTGGTTATACGCAGACCTCACTGCAGGTCGGCTCGCGCGCATCCTCTGGCTCCAGCGACGATGCGCACGTGGGTGTCTACGCCGATACCACGATGGGCGCGTTCGGCCTGCGTGGCGGCGTGGCATACACCGAGCACACGCTGGAGGTCACCCGTCGCGTCGACTTCGCTGCGGTGGCCGTATCGCCGCAAGGCCGCGTCAAGTCGGATACCCAGCAGGCGTTTGTCGACGCCGGCTACGCGATCCAGCATGGCGCCACCACCTGGGAGCCGTTTGCGCAGGTTGCCTATGTGCGCTTGAACGACGATGCCTTCAGCGAGCGCTTGGCCGGTGCCGCTGCGCTCAACGGGCGCAGCGAGAACGACTCGGCCAGCTACAGCACGCTGGGTGCCCGCGTGGCCTCGCAGTTCGAGTTCGCGGGCGATGCCGTGAGTGCGCACGCCATGCTGGGCTGGCGCCACGCGTTTGGTGGCGTGAACCCGCAGGCCGCGTTGCACTTTACCGGCGGTGCGGACTTTGCGGTGCAAGGCGTGCCGGTGGCCCGTAACGCCATGGTCGTGGATACCGGGCTGGATCTGGCCGTCACCAAGAACGCCAGCATCAACATTGCCTACAGCGGCCAGCTTGGCCGACACGCGGTGGATAGCGGCTTTAAGGGCGGCTTCCTCTGGAAGTTCTGATCGTTGCGCAAGAAAAACGCCCCGGGGTTTGACCCCCGGGGCGTTGTCGTTAAAGCCGTGGTAGCGACGTATTACTTGGCGCCGCCCGACGCTTCCGGCTTGGCTGCGCTGTCGCCCGTGGCTTCAGTGGCGGCCTTGGCCTTGGCCTTGTGGCCGCTGTGCTGCTTCTTGGCCTTGTGAGCGGTTTCGCTGGTCTTGGTGGCGGCTTCGGTAGCCTTGCTGGAGGCGTCGCTTGCCTTCATGGCGGCGGCATCGCTCGCCTTGGTGACTTCCTGCGTGGTTGCGCCGGCGGTCGTGGTGGCAGCGGCCTTGGCCGGAGCCGTTTCCTGCGCAAAGGCGGGAGCGGTCAGCACGGTGGCGGCGGTGACGATGAGAGCGGCGAGCAGGGTCTTGCGCATGAGGAAAACCTCCAGTGGGTAAAGTGCCGTGACGACGTTGCGTCTCGGCTGGGATCAACGCTAGACCCGATTCGCCTTACCGAACCTGAACCGATCCGGCTCCCTTTAGCGGCCAGACAGATCGATGAATCGACGCTTCCTGACCGATGAAAACCCGGTGCCATCCCACTTGAAAAGCCTGGGAAGTGGCCGCCGTGCTCGATTCGTTTGGACGGCTATTTGGCGATCAATGCGCCGCGCCAACGGCTGGGCCGGTTTCCGCGCCCGCCTGCTCATGCTCCAGATGCGCCAACTGCGCCTCGTCGCGCGGCAGCAAGGCGTCCAGCTTGCCCCTCATGCGCAGCAGCGCCACGTTGGCCATGTCCTTGTCCACCCGTTGTTCGGGCCCGCCTTCGGTCGGTTGGCGGGCGCCAGGCGCACGGGTCAGCGTGGCCAACTGGCTACCCACCACTTGAGTCAGGGCGAAATAGCCATCGCTCTTCACCCCGGCCTGTTCAAGCAAGCGACCAGGCAGCATCCAGGAAGCCAGGGCTTCGTGTTCGGCTGGCATGGGGTTGCGTGGGTTCACCAGCAGCCACGTACTGGGTTGGCCCAGCATGTCCTGACCATCGGCGAAGCCGGCGCGCTCAAATACGCTGGTGAGCGCGGGCAAGTGGTCGCCATAGAACAGCAGCAGGGTTGGGCGTTCGCGTTGGGCCAGCAGGTCGGCCAGGCGTCCCAGCTCCTCGTCGGCATGGCGCAGGTGATACAGGTAATTCTGCAATTCCAGCCGATCGCTGCCGGTGATGGTGTCGGGCAGCGCAATGGCGTCGCGCTCGGTCGGGTTCGCCGGGGTGACGTCGTACGGGCCGTGTGCCTCGATGCTGATGGCGAACAGGAACTGCGGCGGGCCCTCGTTCTTCAGTTGCGCCATGATTTCATCGGTCATCGCGCGGTCGGTCATATACATGCCGTCGGTCGTTGCCTGTGCGGGAAACGCCGACTGCGATACGAAACGATCAAAACCCATGGCCTTAAAGGCGGTGCTGCGGTTCCAGAAGCTGGGGTCGTTGCCATGCAGCGCGATGGTTTCGTAGCCCTGCGAGCGCAAGGCGCGCACCATGCTTGGCACCACCTTGTGGTTCATTTGCAGATAAGGAAATTGCATGTCGTCGAAGTAGCGCAGGGAAAGCCCCGTGAGTACTTCGAACTCGGTGCGAATGGTGCCGCCGCCGAAGGTGGGTACATGCAACGCGCCACTGACGCCTTGCGCGGCCAAGCGGCGCAAGTGAGGCGTGAAATCGCTTTGCTCGAAACCGCGCATGATCGACGGATCAAAAAACGATTCGCTCTGCACCACCACGATATCCGGGGACTCGCCTTGCCCCGCCGTTGCGAACAAGCGCTGGCGCACAGCGAGGTCCGAGCGGGCAATAAGGTCGCGTGCCGCGTCGGGGTCGGGCTTTTGGCGCGCATGCGTGTGTTGCAGGTGGAACATCAGCAGCGAACTGAACAAGCCGGAGTGTTCGGCGGTGGCGGAGGCCGACCACGGTTCCAGCCACAGGTGATGGCCGCCGTAGATCTTCATCCAACCGGGCTGCCCTGCCATGAGGCTGCCAAAGAGCGCGAGCAGCGCCACGCCCGTGGTGATGCGTTTGCCGCGTGTGCGTCGCGCGAACAGCGGCGATTCCATGCGCCACGCCAGCACGATCAGCGCCACCGCCATCGCCGTGACGAGATAGGGCCACGGGCTGGCAGGCAGGTAGCTGCCGAGCAGGGCGAGGCCGCCACGTCGCAACTGCCCCACCATACGAAAATCGGCCGGCATCAACGGCGTGTGCAGGTGGCTCACCTTCAACGCGTTAATGCCGTAAACCAACGCCTGCATCAGGAACGCCAGGCTGAAGGACAGCAGCAGGCGTCGACTCAGCACCAGCAGCAGGCCCGCCAGCAGCAGGCCGGGCAATGCATTGGCAATAAGGTAAGTGGGCTGGTAGATCGCCTGCAGCGGGCCCACGCCTTTGCCGCCATCGATCAGGCCGGTAGCGAGCACGAATACCACCACGGCCAGGAGCGCGAGCCCCAGGCGCCATGGGGTGGAGCGATCCCGCAGGGCGGGGCGATGTGGCGAAGGGTTGTTCATGGCCATCCTGCGGCCGGGCTGTCATGACGTGGACACCGGACTGTAATGTCGTGCATATGAACCAATCGTTGGCCGCGCCGGGTGTCTGTTCATGCCCGAGCAGGGCGGAGCGGCAGCGAGCGCGACACTGGGGCACAATGCAACGATGACCGTTTTGAACAGGCCCACGGAATCCCAGGCGCTACGTGCCCTGATCGATGACCGTTACAGTGAGTTGGCTGCACGTTGCCGGGTGATGGGCGTGCCTTTGCATGACGATGCCGGCGTGGCCGAGCGCATTCGCCGCACGCTGCTGGCCAGCGATTTCGCCTTCGATACGTGGTTTCGCCAACCGCAATTGCTCGCCCCCCAAGGGCTGGAGCGCCTGCGTTCGGGCAGCGATGCCAGCGCCCGCGTCGATAGCCTGAAGCTCTCGGAAGATGAAACGGTTTGCCTGACGGAATTGAGACGATTCCGGCATGCCGAGGCGTTACGCCTGGTGTTTCGCGATGTGAACGGGCTGGATGAATTGCCCGAGACTTTGTCCGCCACCAGTGTGTTGTACGAGGCCCTGCTCGGCGCCGCACTGGCATGGTCCGAGCGCGCGCTGGCCGTGCGCTACGGGCACAGTCGCAGCCACGAAGGCGAGCTGCAGCGCATGGTGGTCATCGGGTTCGGCAAGCTGGGTGGCAGCGAGCTTAATTTCTCTTCCGACATCGACTTGGTGCTGGCTTATCCGAACAGCGGGCAGAGCGATGGAACACGCTCGCTCGATAACAGCGAGTATTTCGTGCGCCTGGCGCGCCAGCTTGTGCGTCTGCTGGCCGAGCCCACGGTGGACGGCATTTGCGCGCGCGTGGACTTGCGCCTGCGGCCGTTCGGCAATGCCGGCCGCCTCGCCTTGCCGTTTGCCGCCATGGAGCAGTACTACCAAAGCGAAGGCCGCGATTGGGAGCGCTACGCCTGGATCAAGGCGCGCGCCGTGGCGGGTGATCGCAACGCCGGCAAGCAATTGCAGGATCTGTTGCGCCCCTTCGTTTATCGCAAGTACCTCGACTACACCGCGTTCGCAGGCCTGCGCGAGATGAAAGCGCTGATCGACGCCGAAGTGGCGCGCAAAGACCTGGCCGACAATCTCAAGCTGGGGCCGGGTGGCATCCGCGAGATTGAATTCGTGGTGCAGCTGATGCAGCTCATTCGTGGCGGGCGCGAGCCCAGCCTGCGCGTGCGTGGCTTGCTCCCCGCGCTCACCGCCTGCGAGGCGCGCGGACACATCAGCGCCGCGCGTGCCAAAGCGCTACGCGAAGCCTATGTGTGCCTGCGCCGCGTCGAGAACCGCGTGCAGATGCTGCGCGATGCGCAGACGCACGACATTCCCGAAGACGCCTTGAGCCGCGAACGCATCGCGTTGGGGCTGGGGCACGCCTCCTGGGAGGAGTTGGCGCAAGAGCTAGCGCACCATCGCGCGCTGGTCAGCGAAGAGTTCGCCGAAGTGCTGGTGCCGCAAGGTGGCCGCACGGCGAGCGCGCCGGTGGCCGATGTGGCGCTGTGGCAGCGCGCGTGCACCGAAAGCCTCGATGCCGCCCAGATGGAAGCCTCGGGCTTTGCGCCCGGCGCCGAAGTGGCCGAAGCCCTGCAGAAACTTGCTCAGGCCGGCAGTGTGCGCAGCATGGCGCAGCGCACCCGCGACCAACTCGATCGCCTGATGCCGCAGTTGCTCGCCGTGGCGCGCGACAGCGCGGCGCCGGTGCCTTGTTTGTTGCGCCTTTGCCGGTTGGTACAAGCCGTAGCCAGGCGCTCCTCGTACCTCGCCTTGCTGGAGGAGCAGCCCGCCGCGCGCTTGCGATTGGCGCGCTTGTTCGCCGAAAGTGCCTTCCTTGCCGAGCGCGTCATCGCGCAACCTCTGCTGCTGGATGACGTGCTCGATCCGCGCATCGATCAATTGCCGCTCAAGCGCGCCGATATCAGCGAAGAAATCAGCCGCGTGTTGGCGACGCTGGACGAGCGCGAAGCCGAAGCGGAGTTGGAGCGCCTCAACGAGTTCAAGGCGAGCGTAGCGTTTCGCCTGGGGCTGGCCTTTAGCGACGGCCGTGCCGATGCCGTTGCCACAGCGCGTCGCTTGGCGGTGCTGGCCGAATCGATCGTGCAGGCCGTTACTACCTTGGCCGAACGTGAACTCGCTGCGCAGCATGGGCGCCTCCCTGGCGAAGGGAGCGGCCTGGCGGTGCTGGGTTACGGCAGCCTGGGCGGCGAGGAACTGGGCTTTGCCTCCGACCTGGACCTCGTTTTTGTGTACGACGGTCGCCGCGCGCATGCGATGAGCGACGGCGCCCGCCCGCTGGAAGGCTCGCGCTGGTACCAGCGACTGGTGCAGCGTGTGATGAACTGGCTCACCGTGCTTACCCGCGCCGGGCGCATGTACGAAGTAGATACGCGCCTGCGCCCCGACGGTTCCAAGGGCTTGCTGGTGAGCAGCCTGGAGGCGTTTACCGAATACCAAAAGGGGCGCGCATGGACCTGGGAACATCAGGCCCTGTTGCGCGCCCGCCCGGTGGCCGGCGATGCCGCGCTCAACGCCGAACTGGCGGCGGTGCGCCGGGAGGTACTTGCCACGCCACGCGAGCGAGAGGCCGTCATTACCGAAGTGAGCAACATGCGCCAGCGCTGGCGCGCCGAACGTGACCGTTCCGACGCCAGCCTGTTCGACCTCAAGCAAGGCGCAGGCGGCCTGCTCGATATCGAGTTTGCGCTGCAAGGCCTGGTATTGGCCAACGCGAGCGACGGGCCTGCACTGCTCAACATCACCGCCAATGCGGGCCTCATCGAGGCATGCCGCAACGCGGGCCTGTTGGATGGCCGACAGGCTGGTCTGTTTGCCGAGGCGCATGCGGAGTTGCTGCATCGCGCGCTGGCATGCACGTTGGATCTGCGCTCGCGCATCGCGCCACACGACGAGGAACTGGAGCGCCTGAGCGGCAACGTGCGTGAAGTGACGGCCGAGCTGGGCTTTCGGTTCTAGCGATGCTCTGATCTTGATCGTCATTCCTGCGAACCCCAAAAGGGGGCGAGAGCAGGAGGCACTTTTCAGCAGTCAAAGGGTCGGTGATCCATCGCCTGTCGATACTTGAACGTAAAGGCACTGGATGACGAGCGCCTCGGCTGTTGAGAGGCGCTTCTTGCACTTGCCCCCTATTGGGGTTCGCAGGAATGTCGGCTTAGATGATGCCCTGGTTCTGATCATCCCCTAGCGGGGGCTTGAATCTAGGGGCCGTCTTATCAAGTGGCAACTTGCTCGTCATTCCTGCGAAGGCAGGAATCCAGCGCCTTTGCTTTCAGCGCGCCGACCGTAGCGAATAGCGGCGTTCATGGCGATATGAGCGCGCCACCTAAGCCGTCACCCCTCCTCCAACACGCATCGCGCTTCCAGCACCATCCAATACAACGCCGTGGTGTCGAACGCGCGCGCAAACATCTTCGCCAATTCCACCGTCATCGGCTTGCCATTCATCATCCAATCCTTTAGCTGTGCGCTGGTGATGCCGATGCGCCGCGCCGTCTGCGCAAAGGTGAGGTCATCCGGCAGCATGTAATCGTGCAGCAGCACCTGCGCGGGTGAGCGCACGGCTAGCACACGGCTGACGTACATGCGCGGTGAGAGGGGAATCCGACTCATCACTGTCCTTAGTTGATGTGCGCGCACGCTTAAACACGCCGGCGTCGACGCAGCGATAGGTGTAGGCAAAGCACCGATTAAAACGTAAGTGATCGCCAAGGTGCGGCACACCGGCAACACGCCCGGTGCGCCGCGGGGGCGATCAACGGACGGGTCAGGTGCTGGCGGCGGGTTTTTGGCCCAACAAGCGCGCGTAGGTGTGCAGGTAATGCACGGCTGTCGATAACCCCGCGGATTCCAACGGGGTTAGGGCAAGCTGGCGTAACGGGCGGGAACCTCGGCGCGGCGGGGCGAGGAAAGCCTCCTCGCTATCCATCAGCAGACCCAGCAAGGCGTCTGCGGAGCGGGCAATACCGATCAGCGTTAACAACCGCTGCTCTGCGTCCCCAACCTCAGCTGGGGGAGCCAGCGTGTCGGCGGAGGTCGCGTGCGTAGCCTCTGATGGGAAAGACGGGCGTGCGCGTGCCGTATGATCGTGGGTAGCCATGATCAACTCTCGTGTAGTTGTTGATGGTTAGCGGGTCGTGTGAGTCGTTACCTCACGCGGCCCGCGCCTCATGACCCGAAGGTCACGGTTGCGCGAGAGACGGATTCAGACACCCCGCGCGCAACGAGACGAAAAGTAACAGAGGCGCGCCGAACGCCTTGTCAGGCGACCACCCGTCGCACCATGCGGCCCCGGCGCGCCTCTGCTGCGGCATGCGCCGTCAGCGCGCGACATCCGCCACGACTGACCACCGCCGCATGCGCGCGCGGATGCGCCATGCAGGTCGGCCTCAACACTACGTTCTCGATCTTCGCGTAGCCCGCCCCCGCCCGAAGGGGAGCGCAGTTTTGCTCGGCGCATCCTTAGGGACGCTCTGATTTTGATCGTCATCCGAGCAAACCCCGAAAAAGGGGGCAAGAGCAGGAATGACGAACGAAAAGTCGATTAATCGGACCTTCCCTAACGTTCGGTCGCTTGTCGCGCTGCGATGCGTTCGCGCAGCGTCGCGCTGATGGCTGCGGTTTCGCGCAGTGGGCCGGCGGGTGGCGCGTCGTCGTCCATGGCGCGCAGCCAGCCGCCTTCGCGCAGAGCTTGGTGAAAGCGCTGCAGTTTGCCCGGCAACGACCCTTGCACAAAGGTGTGCACGGAGCAGCCGACGGCGCAGGCTTCGGACAGCATGTTGACCGAGTCGGGGGTTACCACCAGCCGATCGGCCCAGGCGAGCACGCCGGCATAAGGGTTGCCGCCATCCTGGCGGCCGCGCCACACCAAACCCGGAATGCCGGCAAGGCGCTGGCGCAGGATATCTACCAGCGGCACGGGTGTGCGCCGCGATGCCACGACCAGCAAGCTGCCGCCTTGCTGGCGATGACGGGCCAACAAGTGAGTGGCGAGCTGCTCGATATAACCCTCATCGAACGTGACTCCTTGGCGTGGCCCGCCCAGCAGCACACCCACGCGAGGCGTGGGCAACTGGGCAAGGCCTGGGTTGGCGTCGCGGCCGTCCTCTAGCCAGGCGTCGTCCACGGGGTTGAGTGAGCCCAGGGGTTGCAGCACGTTGGGGCCGCTGGTGCGGTCGTGGCGCGGCGCGATCACGAGGTCCCAGTGGGTGGGGGCGGTGCGCGGGTCCAGAATCTGTACGGTGTAGCAGCGGCCGTGGCTGAGTGTGCGCAGCACACGGGTGTACAGCGCGGCCTGGCGACCGCAACCAATGGCGACAGCGGGCCAAGGGGCAGCGAACTGTTTGGCTTGTAGCGGGGGCAGGGCCCGCAGGGCGCCAGCGGTGAGGCGGGGGGCCAGCCAGGACCACGGGGCACGCGGCTCGACCTGCAGGTGGCGCATGCGCAGGCCCAGCCGCTCGGCCAGGGCAAGGGCCTGACGCTGGTTGCCGGCGGCGTCGTCGGTGATCACCCAGCATTCCCCGCGCAGCTTCACCATAGGGGCGGCTCCGGCGGGATTGTTTCTCCAGACAGTACAGTTCGTTTCATTCGCCTGGGTCCTGTTTGCCTTCGCCCGCGCTTACACTTGGCGTCCGTTGCGCCGCCTTCGGCGCGTCATGCCAAAAGGATACCCATGAGCGAGATGCTTTCCGAGGTCGCCCTCGATCAACTGTTCCGCCAGGCCCGCACGTTTAACGCGTGGCTGCCGAAAGAGGTGAGCGATGCTCAGTTGCACCAGCTCTATGAACTGGCCAAGTTCGGCCCGACCAGTGCCAACTCGTCGCCAATGCGCCTGGTGTTCGTGAAGTCCAAAGAGGCCAAGGAAACGCTGGCCCCGTTCTTGTCCGAGGGCAACCGCGCCAAGACCATGGCCGCGCCGGTCACCGCCATCGTGGCAACCGATTTCGCCTTTTACGAGAAGCTGCCGCAGCTGTTCCCGCATGCCGACGCACGTAGCTGGTTCGTCGGCAACCAGCCGCTGATCGACACCACGGCCTTCCGCAACGGTTCGCTGCAGGGCGCGTACGTGATCATGGCGGCGCGTGCGCTGGGCCTGGATTGCGGCCCGATGTCGGGCTTCGACGTGGCTGGCGTGGACGCCGCGTTCTTCGCGGGCACCACGTACCGCGCCAACTTCCTCATCAATATCGGTTACGGCGATGCCAGCCGTGACTTGTTCCCGCGTAGTCCCCGTCTTTCGTTCGACGAAGCTTGCCGAATCGCCTGAGTACGCCGTACTCGCGCCCATTCGCCCAGCCCAACCCCACCCAGGAGAACTCATCCATGCGTGCTCTTCGTTACTTGCTCCTCGCCGGCCTGCTCGGCGCCGCTGTCACCGCTCAGGCCGCTCCGGTCACCTATAAGATGGACCCGGGCCACACCGACGTGCTGTTCAGCTGGAACCACTTCGGTTTCTCCAACCCCACCGCCAACCTCGGTCTGGGCGAAGGCACCATCGTGTTCGACGACAAGGACCCGTCCAAGTCGTCCGTGCAGGTGACCCTGCCGATGGACAAGCTCGACACCCACCTGCCGGCGCTCGATGAGCACCTGAAGAAGCCGGACTTCTTCGACGCTGCCAAGTACCCGACCGTGACCTTCAAGAGCACCAAGGTGGAAGCCGTTGGTGGCAACAAGTACAAGGTCACCGGCGACCTGACCGTGCACGGCGTAACCAAGCCGGTGACGCTGGACGCCACGCTCAACAAGAGCGGCGAGCACCCGATGATGAAGGTGCAGACCGTGGGCTTTGACGCCACCGCGACCCTCAAGCGCTCGGATTTCGGCGTGGGCGCGTACGTGCCGAACGTGAGCGACGAGATCAAGGTGAGCATCACCACCGAAGCGTCGGTGCCGAAGGCCGCCAAGTAAGTTCGTTCGCTAGGGAAATTCGGATTTTGATCGTCATCCCAGCGAGAGCTGGGATCCAGTGCCTGTAAATCGCTGAATGTAAAGGCACGGGATGACCAGCTCTTCGGCTGTTGAAAAGCCCCTCCTGCTCTTGCCCCCTTTTTGGGGTCCGCAGGAATGACGGACAAAAAGTCGATTAATCAGACCTTCCCCAGGCGATAAAGAAAAGCCCGCGTCTTTCGGCGCGGGCTTTTTGTTTGTGTGTCGATGTGGCTTGGGGATGCTCTGATTTTGAGCGTCATCTCGGTGAAGGCTGGAGATGCCTTTCAGCAGACGAAGGGCTGGTCATCCATGGCCTGTGAATATTTGAACGTAAAGGCACTGGATTCCCACTTTCGCAGGAATGACGAGCAGGGGCCACTTAATCAGGCCATCCTTGGCGTGAGGTGTCAGTTGCTGCTCACGCCGGCATTCTTGAGCGATTCGAGCTTGTTGAGATCGATGTCGTTCACGACCTGCTTGAGCTGGTCGATGTTGGCCGCGTTGCCGCTGGCCTTGACGCTGAAGCGCTGGGCCACCACCACGCCGTACTCGCCGCTGTTGGCCTGGTTGTCCCAGGACTCGTGCACGAGGCGACCATTGCTGCTGTACGTTTTCTGGTAGCCGTGATCGGTCTGCTGTTCGCTGTCGGGTGCTACCGCGCTGGCCAGCGCCATCATGCCGTGCATGCTGCCGGTGTCGGTGACGTCGACCTGCACGTTGTGGCCCTGGCCATCGCTGTACGTGCCTTCGGCGGTGGTCACTTCCACGCCCACGTTGCCGCTGTGTTCGGCGGACATGCTCTGGCGCTTCAGGCCGCCCAGGGTGTCGGGCAGGAATTCCTTGATGGCGCTGGCGGGCAGCGACTGCACATGGGCGTCCGAGCCCATCATCTTGCCCATGGCCGCCTGCTGCGCGGCGGTGTCGCCGTTCTTCTGGGCTTGCGCCATATCTTTGCTGGCTTGTTCCGCCTGCTTGCCCATGGCCGCAAGCTTGCCGAGCGCGCTGTCGGCATCCACGCTGACCTTGCCGCCATGGCCGTCATCCAGTTGTACGGAGCCCAGGGCTGCGCCGCCGGTGAGTGCGGCGGTGCCGATGACGCCGGCCACGATCAGGCCCACGATCCAGCTCAGCACCACTCCGATGATGACGACGACGGCCGTATAGCCGGCCGCCTTGTCGGTGGGGCAACGCATGGTGTGCGGCAGGCCCAGGTAGAGCAGGTAGATGCCGTAGATGGCACCGGCCAGCGCCACCAGCCAGCCCAGCCACGGCACGATCACCGCGATGCCGGCCACCCACGCGGCGGTCCAGGCGTAGGCCACGGTTTTGAGCGCCTGCACGGGGTCTTTGCTGCCGCCGAAGGTCGGCGCCAGCGCGTTGACGATCAGCGCCAGCACATAGGTGACTACCAGCGAGAGTAGGTAGTGCAGTGCCATGCCGGCAATGCCCGCGCCGATCGGCGTGTGCATGTGCACGCCGAAGCCGCCGTAGCCGATCAGGCTGCCCTTGATGAACTGGGCGATGGCCGGTAGCGCGGCCACGATCAGGATGTAGTTGCGATAGAGCCCCGCGACGCTGGCCGGCTCGATGGCGATGGCCGGCCATTCGGTTTGCGGGGTGCTCAGGATGGCCTTGATGCGCCGAAAAAGGGTGCCGAAGTCCATGACAATCCTTGTAGATCGGGAGTAGGAGGGTGGGGGCGAGGCGCTGGATAGCCGCCGCCCCCGGTTGAATCCGTGCCTCTTTGTAGGGCAAGTGAGTGTAAAGCTGATGTCATTCCCGGATTTATAGGTAATTCTTGGCCTTGTTTGGCGGCGCTGACACCCGCCGCTCGGGCTATGCCCTACGGTGAAGAAACAGGCAAAAACTGATCGTGGGAGCAGGCCGGCCTGCTAACATGGGCGGTCTGGTGTCCTGATGGAGTGTTCCCATGTCGCGTTCCCCTGCGGCTGCCTCGTTGATCCCCGCGAATGCCGAAAATCGTTATGAAGTGACGCGGGCTGACCTACCGTTGTCATGCCCGATGCCCGGCATGGCCCTCTGGAACTCCCATCCGAAGGTCTATTTGCCGATCGTCGAGGACGGCGGCGAATCCACATGTCCTTATTGTGGCGCGCATTACGTGCTGCGCGACTGATTCAAACGCGATCCGTTACAACTGAAACGATAACTGGCGCCCATTTAGGCACGATTGCTGCTTGCCTCCTATGATGAAGGCACCTTTTGAACCCATCATGTCAGCAGTCGCTACGCCAGCGAGGTCACTGACCGTAGTTCAGTTGATCCCCGCCCTGCATTCTGGCGGAGCGGAGCGGTCTGCGCTTGAAATTGGCCGGGCGTTGGTTAAGGCAGGTCACCAGTCCATCGTGATCTCCGCCGGCGGCCGCATGGTGTCGCAGCTGGAGGCTGAGGGTAGCCGTCACATCACCCTGGATATCGGGCGCAAGTCGCTCGGTACCCTGATGAACGTGGGCGCCCTGCGGCGCCTGTTGCGCGAGCTCAAGCCCGATATCGTGCACGCCCGTTCGCGCCTGCCGGCCTGGTTGGGCTGGTGGGCCATCAAGGGCATCAAGCCTGCCCCTCATTTCGTCACCACGGTGCACGGGCTCAATTCGCCCGGGCGCTACAGCTCCATCCTGTTGCGAGGCGAGCGGGTCATTGCGGTGTCACAGACGCTGCGGGATTTCATGCTCAGCCATTACCCGTGGCTGGAGCCGTCGCGAGTGCGGGTGATCCCCCGTGGGATCGACCCCGACGCCTTTCCGTATGGGCACCGTCCGGACGATGGCTGGCACAAGGCCTTCTTTGCCGAGTTTCCCTCGCTGGCGGGTGCGCCGCTGTTGACCCTGCCGGGACGCGGTACGCGCCTGAAGGGGCACCACGACGGTATCGAGTTGGTGGCCGAGCTCAAGCGTCGTGGCATTGATGTGCGCCTGCTGTTGCTGGGTGTGATCGAGCCCGGCCGCGAGGCGTATGTGCAGGAGCTGCGCGAACTCATTCGAGCCCGCGGGCTGGAGTCGCAAGTGGTGCTGACGCCGCCACGCAACGACGTGCGCGACATCTACGCCATTTCTTCGCTGATCCTGCAGCTTTCCAACAAGCCCGAATCGTTTGGCCGTACGGTCATCGAGGCGCTGTCGCTGTGCCGACCGGTGCTGGGCTACGCCCATGGTGGCGTGGGCGAACTGTTGGCAGAGCTGTATCCGGCGGGTCGCGTGCCGCCGGCCGATCGGGAGCGCCTGGTCGAGCGCGCCGCCGAGTTGCTGCGTGTGGCACCGCCCATTCCCATGCTGCAGAGCTATCGCCTGTGTGACATGCAGCAGGCCACGCTGGCCCTGTACGACGAGATCGTCGCCGCCTAAGCGAGGGTGGGGCCGACAAGGCCGATGTCTCACCTACAATGCGGGGGCCTCGATCACCCGACCTGCGCATGAATTCATTCGTTTCCGCTCTCAAGGCAGCCCTGCGTTCGCCACTGCTGCCCTACTGGCTGGTTATTGCCCTGCTGCCGGTGGGGCGCAGCTCGGAGCTGGGCACCTTCCTGTGCTTGCTGGGGGTGGTGTTGCTGTTCGTGCGGCAACCCCATGCCTTGCATGAGCATGCCGGCGCGCAGTTGCTGCTGTGGCTGTTGGGGGCTTACATCGCGGCGGCCCTGCTTTCGGCGGTGGATTCGCTCGCGCCGGGCAAGAGTTGGTCGACCGTGGCCTCGCTGCTGCGCTACGTGCCGCTGGGCTTGTATGCCTGTTTCGCCATTCGCCGCGAGGAGAAGCTCAATGCGCTCTACGTGGCGGTTTCCGTCGTGGTGGTGTTCTGGGCGCTGGATGCCTGGGTGCAGGCGCTAACGGGTTGGAGCCTTGGCGGGCACGCGGAGGCCGAGCGTATCTCCGGCATCTTTGGCGCCACCAATCTCAAACTGGGGCCCACGCTGTCGGTTCTGTCGCCCTTCGTCCTGTGGACGGCGCATCGTCGATGGGGGCTGAAGGGCCTGCTGCTGGCCTTCGTGCTGCTGCTGGGGCCGGTGCTGCTGTCAGGCTCGCGGGCGTCCTGGCTGTGCTACGCGCTGGTGGCCTTGGGCTTTGCGTGGCATGTGGCGCGTTCGCCCTTGCGCTTTCTGGCGGCGGCCGGGCTTGGTGCCGTGCTGTTGGTGGCGGCTGGCGGCATCGCGTGGAAAACCTCGGAGCGTTTCCAGGTGCGCATGGAGCGCACGTTGGGGGCCTTGCAGGGCTCCGCCCAATCGTTGGACAGCGCCACCAGCGGTCGCCTGGATATCTGGCGTACCAGTGTGGCGATGTTCGAGGCGCACCCGATCAATGGCGTGGGCGTGCGCGCCTATCGCAACGCTTACCCCAGCTATGCGCCGGCCAATGATCACTTTGTGGTGTCGGGCGAAGCTTGCGGGGTGGGCGAGGGCGCTTGCCACGCTCATCAATGGGTGCTGGAGGTGCTGACCGAAACCGGCACGTTGGGCCTGTTGTGTTGGCTCGCCGCCATAGGGTTGGCCGTACGTGCATGGCGTCGCGTGGGCGCGGCGGCACGCGGGCGGGCCTTTCCGGCCACGCTGGCACTGGGTGTCATGCTGTTTCCGCTCAACACGCACTTGGCCTTCTACTCGGCCTGGTGGGGCTTGTTGTTCGCCTGGTTGCTTGGCCTTTGGTGCGCGGCGCTGTATGTGGTTCCGGCGGAACGCGGGGCAGAGGCATGACGCGCGAACCTTTGTCGGTGGTGGTGATCACCTATAACAACGCGGATACGCTCGATGCCTGCCTGAGCCAGGTGGACTGGGCCGAAGAAATCGTGGTGCTCGATTCGGGCTCCACCGACGAAACCATCGCTATTGCCCAGCGGCACGGCGCGCGCGTGGCGGTGCATCCGTTCGACGATTATGGCCCGCAGAAGCAGCGCGCCTACGATATGGCCAGCCACGACTGGATTCTCAACCTGGATGCGGACGAGATCCTCTCGCCCGGTACGCGCGAGGAGATCGAGCGTGCCCTAACGGCTCCCCGCTATGCGGGCTATCGCCTGCCGCGCCGCGAGCGCATGTTCTGGACGGTGCAACACCGCTGGAGCTGGCGCAATGGTCATCTGCGCTTGTTCGACCGCCGCCGTGGCGGCATGAACGATGTGGAGGTGCACTCGGCGGTGGAAGTGCGTGGCCGAGTGAAAACGCTTTGGCATGCGGATTTCGTCAATGACGGCGACGGCGACATCGCCACCCGCGTGGAGAAGATCAACCGATACACCAGCGGCATGGTGGCGCATAAGCTGCGCAAGCGACAGCGTTTCACTGGCCTGCGCATGGTGTTCTATCCGCCGGTGTTCTTCCTGCGGCAATACCTGGGTAAGCGCTACTTTCTCAATGGTTGGGCGGGTTTCATCGCGAGCGTCACCGGCGCCTTCTACGCCTTCCTCAAGTACGCCAAGTTGCACGAGGCCCGCGAGCAGGCCCGGCGGCGCAGCTGAGCCGGCGCCGCCAGGGCGCGGCACCGGCTCGCGTCAGGCGGCTTGTCGCCAATCAAGCGAATGATCGTTCAGTGCGGACAACAGGCTGTTGCATGCCTCGCGTCGCAACTGCTCGCGGCGACGAAAGGCCGCGCGATGTTTGCTCTCTACCTGCGATTCGTCGCGCGATGGCTCGACCAGCGGCAAGGCAAAAAAGCCGTCGGGTTGCAGTACGCCGTGGCATTCCTCCCAGAAGCCGTCGTAGTCGGCCTTGATCTTGCCCGGCTGCGTGGCAAACGGGTGCGCCAGGTTGGATACGCCGCGCATCTGTCGCGTGCCGGCGAATGCACCAAGGCACAGCAGCAGCGAGAACAACAGGTTCTTCGGGCGCAGTCCGTGGCATTGCTTGGTGAGTTCGCGCACCGCTTCGCGCCCCAACTCTGCCGCGGCTCCCTGCAACCCCCCCACCAGCAGGGCGTGGCCGCTTTCGGCGATGCTGAAGGTGAGCGACGAAAGCACCTGCTCCTGCGTGTTGGTGAGACACAGTGCCAGTTCGCCCTCGCGACTGCGGCCCAGTGGCCGGCGTAGCTCGATCTGCAACTCGCTGCCGTTCTTGAGTGCCACCGCGCCCAGCACGCAGCGACCTTGCAGGTAGATGGTGTCCAGCATGGCCGAGGGAAAATGCGTAAAGGCAAAGCGATAGTGATCACGCACGATGGCGAGCCGCTGCGCGCTGCTCAGTCGGCGATTGATGTAGTGGTGGTGCCAGCGCTCGATCAGGCGCGGGTCATGCGCCAGGTAAGACGCAAGGCGCGGCGAGCCGAACAACTCGCGCAACCATGCCGACTGTCGGCGCGGCATGCTGGCGGTTCGGGCGATGTACTTAAAGCGAGCAATCAGGCGCTTATGGATGGCGCCGCGCCAGTCAGGACGCTGGCGCAGGGAGCGCAGGAACAACGGGAAAGACATGCAGGGACATTATTCTTCGAGGTAACCGCAAATAATAACGTGAGCGGTTGCCCGGCGTCGCCGCATCAATAGATGGGCGGGCTACCTTCCGGACGTGTCTTGAAGCGCTTGTGCACCCACAGGTATTGCTCGGGCGCGGCGCGCACCATGTCCTCGATACATGCGTTGACGCGCGCGGTGTCGCCCAGCGTGTCCTTGCTGGGAAAGTGCTCCAGCGGCGCGCCCAGGCGCAGTGCATAGCCTTGGTTGCCCGGCAGGCGCCGATGATGAAAGGGCATGACCACGGCGCCGGAGAGTCGCGCCAGGTGGTGCGTGGCCGTAATGGTGGCCGCGGGGACGCCGAAAAACGGCACGAACACGTTGTCCTTGCTGCGCATGTCCTGGTCGGGCGCGTACCACAGCGTGCCGCCGTTGCGCAGGTATTTCACGGTGCCGCGAATGTCGTCTTTCTCGAACATCGCCTCGGCGTAGTCCAGGCGTGCGCGCAGCACTACCCATTCGAACACCGGGGCATCCATGCGGCGGTACATGCCGGAGATGCGGATGCGTTGCGATACCAATCGTGCACACAGCTCCAAGTGAGAGAAGTGTCCGCCCACCAGCAGCACGCCCTTGCCCTGCGCACGCGCCGCTTCGAGGTGCTCAATGCCCTCGATGGTGACGGGCACGTTGGCGATGGCTCGTTCGCTACCCATCCAGCCCAAGGCGAACTCCACCATCATCAGGCCGATGTCGCGCAGGTGCGCGTCCACCAGCGCCGCCTGCTCGACCTTGGAAAGCTCGGGAAAGCACAGGGCGATGTTGGCTTCGGCCACACGTCGACGGGGTGAAGGAAAGCGTTGCACCAACTGCCCCAGGCCACGCCCAAGCGCCATCAGCGCGGTACGCGGCAGGTGCGCGATCAACCAGATCACACCCGCGCCCAGCCAGGCCGGCCAATGGGTCGGGGCGAGCAGCGAGCGGGTAAACGGGGGGCGGGGCATGCCAGGCATCGTCGGCATTGTAGGGAACTGGCCATAGCGAGGCGAGCCGTGGCCGAGCCGATATACTGGCGCACCGGATCGAAGGGCCTGCCGTTGCGCTATCTCTACACTCTCGCCATGTACCTGGTGACGCCGCTGATCATGCTGCGTTTGCTGGCCCGTGGCGTGCGCTACCGTGATTACCACCGTCGATGGCGCGAGCGCTTCGGCTTTTTCGATGCGCACGGCATCAACGGCAGCCTATGGGTGCATGCGGTGTCGGTGGGCGAGGTGAATGCCGCCGAGCCCCTCATCAAGGCTTTGCGCAACGACTATCCGAACGCGCCGTTGGTCATTACCACGGTCACGCCCACGGGGTCTGAGCGTGTGCGCCAGCTGTTTGGCGACAGCGTGTTCCACGTGTATCTGCCTTACGACCTGCCGTTTGCCGTGAAGCGCTTTCTGCGCCGCGTGCGCCCGCGCCTGGCGGTGATCGTGGAAACGGAAATCTGGCCGAATCTCTATTTCGCCTGCCGCAAGCGTGGCATTCCGCTGATGATCGTCAATGCGCGCCTGTCCGAGCGTTCGTTGCGCGGTTATAAGCCGATGGGCGCTTTGGTCGCCAAGGCATTGGGCTGTGTGCGTCAGATCGCGGCGCAATCGCGCACCGATGCCGCACGTTACCGCCTGTTGGGCGCGGCGCCAGAGAAAGTGGTGGTTACCGGCAATCTGAAGTTCGACATGCCGGTGCCTTACGACGCCGAACTCAAGGGCGAGGAATTGCGCCGGCAGTGGGGGCCGTTGCGCCCGGTGTGGATCGCTGGCAGCACCCATGAGGGCGAGGAGCTTCCCGTGCTGGAAGCGCACCTGGAGGCGCTGACGCGCTGGCCCGACGCGCTGCTCCTCATCGCACCTCGTCACCCGGAACGATTCAAGCTGGTGGAAAACTCCGCGCGTAGCCTCGGCTTCGTGGTGGGTACGCGAAGCGCCGACCGGGTACCTTCGGCCGCGCACCAGGTGTTCGTGATCGACGCAATGGGTGAACTGATGCCGTTCTACGCGGCATCCGACCTTGCCTTCGTTGGCGGCAGCCTGGTGCCTATCGGAGGCCACAATGTGCTGGAACCGGCGGCGCTTTCCACGCCCGTGTTGGTGGGGCCGCATACCTTCAATTTCGAGGAAATCACGCTCACCCTGATTCGCGAGGGTGGCGCTGAACGCGTGGATAGCGCGGAGGGCCTGGGTGCGGCGGTGCAGAAGTTGCTGCGCGATCGCCCGCGACTCGATCGTATGGGCATGGTGGCGCGCATCGTGTTCGACAGCGAGCGCGGCGCAGTCAAGCGTGTGATGGGCATGATCGACCAGCTGCTGCAGGAGTAGTGGCTGGTGCCGGTGTCATGCCACTAACGAAAAAGGCCGGGCATCGCCCGGCCTTTTCGTGTGCGGTGACGGTGTGCAGCGTTACTGCAGCATCGCGTTGACCGTCTCCATGTCCTTCAAGTCGATCGAGCCGGACGACTGCTTGAGCTGCAACTGGTCCAGCACGAGGGCGTGGCGCGACTGCGAGTAGCTGCTCTCGGCCTGGGTCAGGGTCTGAATGGCGTTGAGCACGTTCAGCATGGTCTGGGTGCCCACGTCGAAGCCGGCACGGGTGGCTTCCAGCGCCTTCTGGCCCGATTCCACCGAGGCCTTGTTGGCCTCCACCTGGCTGATGCCCGAGAGCACCGAGCGGTAGTAGTTGAGCGTGTCACGCACGACCTGGCGTCGGGTCGATTCCAGTGAATCCTGGGCCTCGTCGCGCTGGTAGATCGACTGGCGAACGCGCGACTGGGTAGCGCCGCCGGAGAAGATCGGAATGTTCACCGACAGGCCCACGGTGGTGCCGTAGTCGCCGTTGCCGCGCGTGTTGGCGCTGCCGTTCTCCAGCCAGGTGGTGTCCTTGCCGCGCGACACCGAGGCGTTGAGCGTGGGCAGGTGGCCCGCGCGCGCCGCGTTGATGCTGCTCTCGGCCGCCTTCACGCCGTACTGACCGGCCTGGATGGTGGCGTTGGAGGTCAGCGCCTGCTGTACCCACTGGTTCGGGTCGGCCGGGTTCGGCGGGCTCAGCGGCAGGTCTTCGCGCAGCTTCTTCAGATCAGTAACCGGTTTGCCGGTGATCTGCGTCAACGCTTCCTTGGCATCATTGAGCGTGTTCTGCGCAGCGATGGTCTGGGCTTTGGCAAGTTCGTAGTAGGACTTAGCCTGATATACGTCAGTAACAGCCGACAAACCAACCTTGAAGCGCTGGTCGGCCTGGTCATAGGCCTCCTTGTAGGCGTCTTCGTTGGCCTTGGCGAACACCAGTGCATCCTGGCTGGTCAGCACGCCGAAGTAGGCCGTGGTGACACGCACGTAAAGCGCCTGCAGGGCCGCTTCATAGGTGGCGTCCTGGGCCGAGGCCTGCTCGTGGGCAGCCGACAGGTTGGCCCACTGGCTGAGGTCGAGCACGGTCTGGTTCAGCGTGGCCGACAACGAGCGGGTACGGGAATGGCCGCTGCCCTGGATGCTGCCGTTGGCCAGCGTCGCGCCCGTCGATTGCTGCGTAAGGCCAAAGCTGCCGTTGAGCTGCGGCAGCATCACCGCACGCGCCTGGTTAACGCCTTCACCGGTGGCAAGTCGGGTCGCTTCCGCCTGCGACAGCACCGGGTCGTTGGCGCGGGCTTCTCGGTATGCATCCAGCAAATCCTCGCTGTGGCCGGCCAGCGGGAACGCCGACAGGGCCAGGGCAAGGGTCAGAAGCTTCAAGCGCATGGGTTGCCTCATGTATAGGAAAAGGATCAGAAAACGAAGCGGCGCGGCGGTTCGGCGTGCTTCAAGTACGGCAGGTCGGTTTCGAACAGCGATTCCTCGCGGTAACGGCCGTTGCCCTCATGGGTAAGCAGCAGCACGCTCTGTACCGGCGATTCACCGCGCACCACCAGCATGCGACCGCCCGGCTTGAGCCAGCCCAGGAAACGCTGCGGGATCTGGTAGACGGCGCCCGTCACCACCAGCACGTCGAACTGGCCGGCCGGCTGCCAGGCCGTCACGGCTTCGCCGACTTCCAGCGTTACGTTGCTGATGCCGGCGTGCTTCAGGCGCTCACCGGCGGTGGCGATGAAATCGGCGTGGATGTCCACGCTGGTGACGTGACCAGCAAGCTTGGCCATGCACGCGGTGAGGAAGCCCGAGCCGGTGCCGATCTCCAGCACTTGGTCGTTCGGCTGCAACTCCAGCGCCTGCAGCACGCGGCCTTCGATCACCGGCTTCATCATCACCTCGCCGTGGCCCAGCGGCAGGCAGAGGTCGGCGAAAGCGAGTTGGCGGTGCTCGGCGGCAACGAAATCCTCGCGGCGCACGCTGCCCAGCACGTCCAGTACACGTGCATCCAGCACCTCCCAGGGGCGCACCTGGTTTTCCACCATGTTCAGTCGCGCCTGTTCGAAGTTCATTGCCATCTTGCTTACGTCCTGTTCGGATCGGAAAAAAGGCTAAAAATGATAAGTGCTTAGCCTGTTTCCGACAATGTGCAAAGCCTGCGGCCTTGGTCGTACGACACGAAGTGCCGGAAGTCATCGCGCTTGGTTGACGGAAGTCATGCCAGGCGCGGTGTCCGCGGACACTCAGGCACTGCGACGGTGTATCTGGGGCAAGGGTCCACGCATGCTGGCGGGCAGGCGTGCCAGTGCATCTTCCATGGCTTGATGCAACGAGGCGTCAAGGCGCTGCACGCGGGCCAAGGGCGAGGGCGCGGCGCGGCTGGCGGCCGCCACCTCCAGCCAGGCCAGCCAGCGCGCCAGGCGGCTGCGCTCGGTGGCATCCAGCGGGGGCAGGGCGGCGCGAGCGGCAAATGCCGACTGACGGGTGCCGGCATGGCCGCGCTCCAGCCACGCTGCCAGCGCACGCTGGGCGAGACGGTAGGCGGGACTCAGGTTAAGTTCTACGACAGTAGTCGACATGGGGAAAGCCGTGTATCGTGGCCGTGGAAAATAACTAAACCGACGCGTATACTAAACGCGTGTTATCCGTTTGTGAAGCCAATTCCGAAGGTAAAGCCATGAGCACGATCCCGCAGACCAAACCTCAGGGGCCCGGACGTCCCAAGGACATGGAGAAGCGTGCGGCGATCCTGGAGGCCGCCAAGGCCCTGTTCATCCGCAACGCCTTCGCCGGCACCAGTATGGACGCCGTCGCGGCCGAGGCGGGTGTGTCCAAGCTCACCGTCTACAGTCACTTCGGCGACAAGGACAACCTGTTTCGCGAAGTCATCCGCGCCCGCATCCAGGACATCCTGCCGGAAGATACGTACCAGTACGTTCCGGGCGAAGACATCGGCGAGACCCTGCAACGCATTGCCCTGCACCACGTGCGGCTGGACTGCGACGTGCAGAACGTGGGCACGTTCCGCGCCATTCTCAGCGACTGCCGCCAGGGCAACCCCCGCTACGGCAAGCTGCTGTGGGAGGAGGGCCCCGAGCGCGGTCACCATTTGATGAAACGCCTCCTGCAACAGGCGGTTGACGACGGCAAGCTGGACATTCCCAATGTGGCCCGTGCCGCAGGCCAGTTCACTTCGCTGATCAAGGGCGAAATGCTCTTGCGCCGCATGTTCGGCTGCGAAGAGTGTGCCCAGTCCTACGCCGTGGAGCTGGAAGAGACCGCCCGCGATGGCGTGAACATGTTCCTGCGCGCCTATCTGCCCCGCTGAACAGGCGCCACCGCCGCCGCACTCGCGGCGGCCCCCGCTTCGTGCTCAAATAGCCCCCTTGAAGCGGGGGTGCCGGCGACAGTCGGCTGAGAGAGTCCCTTCGAACCTGATGCGGCTAGTACCGCTGTAGGGAGCTTCGCCGCACGGCCCTCGGGCTCGTGTGCCTGGCGCCGTCGCTTCTGTTGTTGTCCCGCGAGCCCCCTCGCGACACCCCGTGCAGCCTTGCGCGGGTTTATCAACAAAGCGCTTCCCCCCGGGGACATCGCTTCGACAGCGGACCAGCCCATGAATGCCCTGCCCAACGACCTTGCGCGCGCCGCGCAGGAACTCTCCGAAGCCGTGACGCGCCCGATCCCGGGGTCGCGCAAGATCTATGCGCAGGGCAGTCGCCCCGACCTCAAGGTGCCGTTGCGCGAGGTCTGCCAGGCCCGCACGCCGACCCTCTTTGGTGGCGAAGAGAACCCGCCGATCACGGTGTACGACACCTCCGGCCCGTACACCGACCCCGCGTACAAGGTGGATCTGGTGACCGGCCTGCCGGCCCTGCGTGCCGCCTGGATCGCCGAGCGCGGCGATACCGAGCAGTTGGGCGGCCTGAGCTCGGCGTTCGGTCGCGAGCGTGCGGCCGACGCCAAGCTCGACGCCTTCCGTTTCCCCGGCACGCGTGCACCGCGGCGCGCCAAGGCTGGCGCCAACGTCACGCAGATGCACTATGCCCGTCAGGGCATCGTCACGCCGGAAATGGAATACATCGCCATCCGCGAGAACCAGCGCATCGAAGCGCTGCGCGAAAGCGCGCTGCGTACGCAGCATCCGGGCGAGTCCTTTGGTGCGTCGCTGCCCAAGCTGATCACGCCGGAGTTCGTGCGTGACGAAGTGGCGCGCGGCCGCGCCATCATTCCGGCCAACATCAACCACCCGGAAAGCGAGCCGATGATCATCGGCCGCAACTTCCTCACCAAGATCAACGCGAACATCGGCAACTCCGCCGTGTCCTCGGGCATTGCCGAAGAGGTGGAGAAGCTGGTGTGGTCGATCCGCTGGGGCGGCGACACGGTGATGGACCTGTCCACCGGCAAGCACATCCACGAAACGCGCGAGTGGATCATCCGCAATTCGCCGGTGCCGATCGGCACGGTGCCGATCTACCAGGCGCTGGAGAAGGTCGGTGGCGTGGCCGAGGACCTCACCTGGGAGATCTTCCGCGACACCTTGATCGAGCAGGCCGAGCAGGGCGTGGATTACTTCACGATCCATGCCGGCGTGCTGCTGCGTTTTGTGCCGCTCACCGCCAAGCGCGTCACCGGCATCGTTTCGCGTGGTGGCTCGATCATGGCCAAGTGGTGCCTGGCGCATCACAAGGAAAACTTCCTCTACACGCACTTCGAAGACATCTGCGAGATCATGAAGGCGTACGACGTGTCCTTCAGCCTCGGCGATGGCCTGCGTCCGGGTTCGATCGCGGACGCGAACGACGCGGCGCAGTTCGGTGAGCTGGACACGCTGGGCGAGCTCACGCAGATCGCGTGGAAGCACGACGTGCAGGTGATGATCGAAGGCCCCGGCCACGTGCCCATGCAGCTCATCAAGGAGAACATGGAGCGTCAGCTGGAGAAGTGCCACGAGGCGCCGTTCTACACGCTGGGGCCATTGACCACCGACATCGCACCGGGCTACGACCACATCACCTCCGCCATTGGCGCGGCGATGATCGGCTGGTTCGGCACCGCCATGCTTTGCTACGTGACGCCCAAGGAACACCTGGGCCTGCCCAACAAGCAAGATGTGCGCGACGGCATCATTGCGTACAAGATCGCCGCGCACGCAGCCGACCTCGCCAAGGGGCATCCGGGCGCGCAGGTGCGCGACAACGCGTTGAGCAAGGCGCGCTTCGAGTTCCGTTGGGAAGATCAGTTCAACCTCGGCCTCGATCCGGAGAAGGCCAAGGAATTCCACGACGAAACGCTGCCCAAGGATGCGCACAAGTCTGCGCACTTCTGCTCCATGTGCGGCCCCAAGTTCTGCTCGATGAAGATCACGCAGGACGTGCGCGACTACGCTGCCGAGCACGGCACCGGTGAAGAGCAGGCGTTGGAAGCTGGCATGGCGGAGAAGGCCGCCGAGTTCCGCGAGCAGGGCTCCGAGGTGTACCACAAGGCGTAACCCGCGCGGGCGCCCATGCATGACGTGGGCGCTCGTTGCGATGCATGCTTCATCGCCAAGTGGCGATGAAGCATGTCCCCGGACTGAATCGTAACGGGGATTTTTCACCTGCGTTTCGCGCGGCGACTCCTACGGTCTGGCATTGCCCAGCCAGCCTGAAGGAGGCACGCCATGGCATCGAAGCCCTTTGCCACCGATATCGAAACCATCCGCAAGCGCGCCCGCGAGCACATCGACCAGGGTGCGATCACTGCCGGCTACAGCGCCGACCGCAAGACCGTCATCAAGCTGCTCAACGAGGCGCTCGCCACCGAGATCGTGTGCGTGCTGCGTTACAAGTACCACTACTTCATGGCCAAGGGCATTCACGCCAAGAGTGTCGCGGCGGAGTTTCTCGAGCATGCCAACGAAGAGCAGGGCCACGCCGACCTGATCGCCCAGCGCATCACCCAGCTCGATGGCGTACCCAATTTCTCGCCCGAGGGGCTGCTCACGCGCAGCCACGCCGATTACGTGGAGGGCGACGACCTGGTCGACATGATCAAGGAAGACCTGGTGGCCGAGCGCATCGCCATCGACAGCTACCGCGAGATCATCCAGTACCTGGGCACGGCTGACCCCACCACGCGGCGCCTGATGGAATCCATCCTCGCCATGGAGGAGGAGCACGCCGAGGATCTTGCGACCTTGCTGGACGAACTGGGCAAGAAGGGCGAGCCCGCGAAGCCACGGCCGGAAAAGAAAAAGTTCGGCAAGGCTTGAGCGCGTCGGTCATCCGAAGGCCGGTTCCAGCGTTTCCTGAGGAACGTCGTGAACGGGAGAGGCATCATGCCGATGTCGAGCCAAGCGGCCCGTACGGGCCACGCGTTGCTGCGCGCCGTGCTGATCGTGTTGTCGATCGTGGTGCTGGCAGTGTGCGTGCTGATGTGGTGGGTCACGCAGTTTGGCGCCGCGCAGCCGGTGGCGGACGGCGACCTGCCGCCGGCGCAAGTACAGGCCCAGGCGTCGGTCTCGCCTTGAGTTGGGCACAAAAAAAGCGCGCCACCCTCAGGCGGCGCGCTTTGAAAAGCCAGTAATCAGGCCTTCTTGTCGGCCTGGTAACGCTCGATGCCGGCGATAATTTCAGCCTTGGCCTCGTCAGCGCCCACCCAGCCTTCCACCTTGACCCACTTGCCCTTCTCCAGATCCTTGTAGTGCTCGAAGAAGTGGCCAATGCGCTCCAGCCAGTGGCCGGACACCGACTTGATGTCCTTGATATGCGCGTAACCGGCGAAGATCTTCTCCACCGGCACCACCACCAGCTTCTCGTCGCTACCGGCTTCGTCGGTCATCTTGAGCATGCCCACCGGATGGCAGCGGATCACCGAGCCCGGCACCAGCGGCAGCGGCAGAATCACCAGCGCGTCCAGCGGATCGCCGTCGCCGCCCAGGGTGCCCGGCACATAGCCGTAGTTGCACGGGTAGCGCATCGGCGTGGAGAGGATGCGATCGACGAAGATCGCGCCGCTTTCCTTCTCCACCTCGTACTTGACGGGCTCGGCGTCCTTGGGGATTTCGATGATGACGTTGATTTCGTCCGGAACCTTGCGGCCGGCGGGAACGAGGTGCAGACCCATGGGCGTTTCCTTCAGCGTAGTCAAAAGCAAAGACGTGAAAGGATACGGCAAAAGGTGGTGCATCGCAGCAGCCTGCCGCCTGGGACCTGCCATCAATTCAGCCGGGAGCGTGGCGCCTGGGGGGGCTCAGGGTTGGTACGGGCGCTCGCGTAACCATTTGGTTGCAATCCATTTTTCGCCCTTGATGACGGGAAGGCCCGCGTGTAGCGAACTTTCGTCACCGGTTTCGTAGGCGAAATAGACGGCCGAACCGCGCAGGGCCGTGACGGTGAGGCCAAGGCGGGGAAAGCCCGTACCTCCGCCCTCCTCGGGCGTGTTGAGGTACATGACCACGCTGGCGATGCGTTGGCCACCGCGCGCCGTGACCGCGCTAAAGCCGGGCTGCTCGGGGCTGAACCAGTCAAAGTGCGGCTCGTACTCCTGGCCGGGCAGGTAATGCAGGATCTGCAGCCCTTCGCCGTGGCTCACCGGTATGTGCAGCAACTCGGCGATACGCTGCTCGATGCGGTCCACCAGGGGCGTTTCGCCCATACGGAAGAACATGCCCTGGCTCGTGCGCCGTTGGTCCACCTGGTGGCGTCCATCCACATCCACCGTGAGCGCACGCGCAAGGCGCGGTCGCGCTTCGGCGATCAGTGCATCGCACTCCTCGCCACTGAGCATGCCTTCGAGCACACGCACGATGGGCGCGTCGGTACTCATGGTGACGCGCATCGTGTGACCGGCGACGGTTTGAAAGGGCGGCTCGGGGTGGCGTGTGCGCGTACCACTCACCGTGCCCTTGGCGGCTGCCATGACCGTGGCGAGAGGCAGATTTAGCACGCGGGCCACCATCTGGCGACTCTGCTCGCCACCGTAACCGGCGTCCTTCAGCAGGCGCAGCAGGTCGGGCAGGCTGTGCCCGGAGCGGGAGGTGGCGAGAATCCACTCGCGCAGTTCCGGGCGGATGGTGTGGTTGTTCATGTGCATCAGGACAGTGCGCCGGCAATCGCCGGCGCACCATGGTACGCGTGCATGTGCCTTACTTCACGTGCTCCCACAAGTAGGTGTAACCCAGCGCGCTCATGAAGGCCGCCTGCTTGTTGTCGGCTGCCGCGCCGTGGCCGCCTTCGATGTTCTCGTAGAAGCTGGTGTCGTAACCGAGCCCTTGCAGCTTGGCGTACATCTTGCGCGCGTGGACCGGGCCGACGCGATCATCGCGCGTGGAGGTGGTGAACAGCGCCGGTGGGTATGTCTGCCCGGCCTTGGCGTTGAAGTAGGGCGAGAAGGTCTGGATCCAGCGCCATTCTTCCGGCTTGTCCGGGTCGCCGTATTCGGCCATCCAGGAAGCGCCGGCGGAAAGATGGGTATAGCGCTGCATGTCCAGCAGGGCCACCTGGCTGACGATGGCGCCATAGAGCTGCGGATACAGCGTGAGCATGTTGCCCATCAGCAGGCCGCCATTGCTGCCGCCCATGGCACCCAGGTGTGTGGGCGAGGTGATCTTGCGCTTAAACAGGTCTTCGGAGACGGCGGCGAAGTCCTCGTAGGCACGCAGGCGATTGGCCTTGAGTGCGGCCTGATGCCAGCGCGGGCCGTACTCGCCACCGCCGCGGATGTTGGCGATCACGTACACGCCACCCTTTTCCAGCCACGCACGTCCCACGCTGCCGCTGTAGCTGGGCTGCAACGAGATCTCAAAGCCGCCGTAGCCGTATTGCAGGGTAGGGTTGTTGCCGTCGGCCTTGAGGCTCTTGGAGGCGATCTCGAAGTAGGGCACGCGGGTGCCGTCCTTGGAGGTGGCAAAGTGCTGGCTCACCGCATAGCGCGTTGCGTCAAAGAAGGCGGGGCTGTGTTTGATCGCCTGCGCATCACCCTGGCCAAGACTGCCAAAGTACAGCGTGGTCGGTTGTAGGAACCCGGTGACGGTGAGGAAGTAGTCGTCGCTTTCATCGGCATCCACGCCACCCGCCGCGATAGTGGACAGCTTCGGTGCGCCGCCCAGCGGCTGGCGCGCCCAGTTGCCCGGGCCTGGCGTGAGCACTTCCAGGCGATTGACCACGTTGTCCATCACATTGAGGATCAGGTGATGGCGCGTCCACGAATAGCCGTCCAGCGCGGTGCTGGCGTTGGGCTCGAACAGCACGGTGAAATCGCGCTTGCCCGCCATGAAGTCTTCGAAGTGTGCGGCCAGCAAGGAGCCGGACTTATACGTCTTTCCACCCACCGACCAGTCGCTGCGCGGCTCCACCAGCAGCCATTCGCGATGCACGTCGGTATTGGCGTCGTTGGGCACGTCGATCTTGATGAGCTTGCCATCCTTGGCGCGCAGGAAGGTTTCGCTGGCATAGAAGGCGATCTGGCGCGTGACAAAGTCGCGCTCGTAGCCAGTGGTTTGATCGCGCATGGCCGACACGCTCATGTCGTCCTTGCTCGCCTCGTACACGGTAGTGGCGCTGGTCAACGGCGTGCCGCGCTTCCACTCCTTGACGATGCGCGGATAGCTCGATGTCGTCATTGAGCCAGGGCCGAAATCGGTGGCCACATAGAGGTGGTCCTGATCCATCCAGGTCACCTGGGTCTTGGCCTCGGGCACTGAGAAGCCGTCCGCGACGAACTGCTTGTCGGTCAGGTCGAACTCGCGCACCACGCTGGCATCCGCGCCACCGCGTGAAAGTGCCACCAGACAGCGCTTATATGCCGGCTTGAGACAGTCCGCGCCATGCCATACCCAGTTCTCGCCCTCAGCCTTGGCGAGTGCGTCCAGGTCGAGCACCGTTTCCCACTGGGGTTGATCCTTGCGGTATTCCGCCAACGTGGTGCGGCGCCATACGCCGCGCGGGTGATCCTTGTCGCGCCAGAAGTTGTAGTAGCGATCACCGATCTTGTTCACCATCGGGATGCGCGCGGTGGAATCGAGCACTTCGAGCAGGCGCGCGTCGAGCTGCTTGAACTCGGCGCTTTCGGTGTACTTGCCGACCGTGGCAGCATTTTGCTGCTTGACCCAGTCGAGCTGTTTGGCGCCGTCGATGCTCTCCAGCCAAAGGTTGGGATCGGCGCTGTTGGCGGTGGCAGAAGCGAGGTTGTCGGAGGCATGTGTCATGCCGCCTAGTGTGAGGCCCAGCGTGAGTGCGAGCCAGAGTGAGGTCCTGCGTGCCATTGGCATTCGTCCTTGCGAGGTGAACAAGCGTCGAGTGTGGCCGGCCGCAGCAAGGCCTGCGTGTGACTGAAGTCAGGGGCACCAGGTCCCGGGTGCGTCGCAGGCGAACTGGGCGGACAGAACGCGGATGATCGTGCAGGCACCCGGCGACCATTGCGGTCGCCGGGCTTGATGGCTTTACAGCAGCGGAATAAGCAACAGCGCCACGATGTTGATGATCTTGATCAGCGGGTTCACGGCGGGGCCGGCGGTGTCCTTGTATGGGTCGCCCACGGTGTCGCCGGTAACGGCGGCCTTGTGCGCGTCCGAACCCTTGCCGCCAAAGTGATCATCTTCGATGTACTTCTTGGCGTTGTCCCAGGCGCCACCGCCGGTGGTCATGGAAATGGCCACGAACAAGCCGGTGACGATGGTGCCGATCAGTACGCCGCCCAGCGCTTGTGCACCGGCCTCGGCGCCGCCCAGCCACTTGAAGCCGAACACCACCACCACCGGCACCAGCACGGGCAGCAGCGAGGGAATCAGCATCTCCTTGATGGCCGAGCGGGTGAGCAGGTCCACCGCGCGCGAGTAGTCGGGCTTGGTGGTGCCTTCCATGATGCCGTGGATCTCGCGGAACTGGCGGCGCACCTCTTCCACCACCGCGCCGGCCGCACGCCCCACCGCTTCCATCGCCATGGCGCCGAACAGGTATGGGATCAGGCCACCGATCAGCAGGCCGATGATGACGTACGGATTGGACAGGTCGAAGCGGAAATCCGTGAGGTTGAGGTGCTGGTTGAGGTTATGCGTGTAGTCGGCGAACAACACCAGCGCGGCCAGGCCCGCCGAGCCGATCGCATAGCCCTTGGTCACGGCTTTGGTGGTGTTGCCCACCGCATCGAGCGGGTCGGTCACGCCGCGCACATCGGCCGGTAGTTCGGCCATCTCGGCAATGCCGCCGGCGTTGTCGGTGATAGGGCCGTAGGCATCCAGCGCCACGATCATGCCGGTCATGCTGAGCATGGCGGTGGCAGCGATGGCGATGCCATACAGGCCCGCCAGTTGATAAGCGCCCCAGATCGCCGCGCACACGGCCAGCACCGGCAACGCGGTGGATTTCATCGAAACACCGATGCCCGCGATGATGTTGGTGGCGTGGCCGGTGGTGGAGGCGCGCGCCACGTGCTGCACCGGGCTGTACTCGGTCGCGGTGTAATACTCGGTAATCACCACCATGGCGCCGGTGAGCACCAGGCCGATCAACGCACAACCGTAAAGGTGACCCACGCCGTAGGCGGAGTCGGCCATCAGTTGGCTGGTGATCGGCCAGAAGGCGATGGCGGCGAGCACCGCCGATACGGCCACGCCGGCATACAGCGCGCTCATGATCTTGGTGCTGCGTGCCTTCACAAAGAAGGTGCCGATCACCGAGGCGACGATGGAGGCGCCACCCAGCACCAGCGGAAACAGCACACCGTTGCTGCCGGTCTGTTCGGCCATCACGCCGCCCAGCAGCATGGTGGCGATCAGGGTTACGGCATAGGTTTCGAACAGGTCGGCTGCCATGCCGGCGCAGTCGCCGACGTTGTCGCCCACGTTGTCGGCGATCACGGCCGGGTTGCGCGGGTCATCCTCGGGGATACCCGCTTCCACTTTGCCGACCAGGTCTGCGCCCACATCGGCGCCCTTGGTAAAGATGCCGCCGCCCAGGCGGGCGAAGATCGAGATCAGCGAGGAGCCGAAGGCCAGGCCCACCAGCGCATGCAGCGCATGCATGGTTTCGTAGCCCATATGGTGAAGCACCACGTAATAGCCGGTGACTCCCAACAGGGCCAGGCCAACCACCAGCATGCCGGTGATGGCACCACCGCGAAACGCCACGTTAAGCGCGGCGGCCAGGCCGCCACGGGCCGCTTCGGCCGTGCGCACGTTGGCGCGTACCGACACGTTCATACCGATGTAGCCGGTGGCCCCGGAAAGCACCGCGCCGATGGCAAAGCCAATCGCCGTGCCCCAGTCCAACGCAAAGCCAATCACCAGGAACAACACCACGCCGACGCCGCCGATGGTGGTGTACTGACGGTTGAGATACGCCTTCGCACCCTCCTGGATCGCGGAAGCGATCTCTTGCATACGTGCGTTGCCCGGCGATTTTGCCAAGACCCAGCGCACGGACAGTGCGCCGTAAAGAACCGCCACGACCGCACATGCCAGCACGATCCACAAGCCATACTGCTGCAGCATCGGAGCCTCCCCATGGTGGTAACCACATCGCCGAGGCCCGCCACCGGCACCCCGACACGGCGGCCGCCCTTGCGGGCGGTCTGGGCCGAGTATAGGCAAAGGTTGACGACAGTCGTGTTGTGCGGCGCAGCGGGTGGCGAACATGGCGCACAAAAAAAGCGGCGCCTAGGGCGCCGCCTTGGGGGCAACCTGCGGGGCAGGGTTAGCGAATCACCATGTCCAGGATGATGTTGTCGCCGATGGACACCAGCAGGTAGTTGTTGTCGTTGCGCACCCAGCGGTAGCCGTACGGTGGCGGGGCCAGGCGGTAGCCGCGATAGTCGTTCACGATGTACATCGGGCCGTCGTAGCGATAGCCGCGCTGCCAGTGGGGGCGGCCGTAGTAGGTGCGGTCGCTGTAGTAGCGGCGCTCCCAATAGTCGTGGCGGTCGCGATCACGGCGCCAGTCGCCGCGGTCCCGCCAGTCGCCCCGATCATGGCCTCGGTCGCGATCATAGTGACCATCGCGGTTACGGCCCCGGTCGTGGTCGTGCCACGGGTCGGCCATCGCCGCGCCGGTGCCGGCGAGCAAGGCCAATGCCACGAGCATGCGGGTTAGGGCTTTCATCGCAACCTCCTCGGCGCTCTGGACACGCCACGAGGCGTGCTTGACCAGGCGTGGCCATCGTAGAAACCTGCGTCTGAATGGAAGTAGCGATTCCAGGTAAACGCTGACCACACTTTCAGCCGCGACTCATGCGTCGCACGGCGATGGTTCAGGGAGTGCGTTGGGGTGGCTGCCTGATCTCAGGCGAGCGCGTCGAAGGGGCGGAGGCCGGCCCGATGTCGAGCTGCCGAATGATTGAATGAAGGGCTCGGCCAGACAGCAGGATCGTGAATGCGGTGATATTCCTGCCCCCGCATCAGAATAATCCCATATTTATGCCCCGGCCCCATTGGCTATCGTCCCGGTTGTGCACCGACTTTGCTTTAGGCGAAGCCGCGATGCAGCGCTTTAACGGCACGGACGCGTGGGCATCAAAGCAACGGCACTTGAGGTTTGGCGCCGTTCCTCGCTCCTGATAGTCGGCTCGCCGATCCCGAATGTTGGGGATCTACGGCGCTGGCATCGGGTGGATGCAGGTGCCCGACTCGTACCCCCTGGCCATCCATCCCTTTTTGAGTGAGTGATCCCATGAATCAGAGCAACACCGGCGGTCTTGCAGCCGCATCTCAGGCCGATATCGCCTCTCGGCAAGCCATGCTTCCGACGATCCCCATGCTGCAGACACGCTACGGCGTGATGCTGGCGCCTACCTCGGAATCGGCACTGGCCCGTTCGCTTACCACGTACGGCGAGTGGGTGGAGCAGGAGTTGGACGTGCTCGGCGCCCTGCTCGAAGAGGGGCAGACGGTGCTTGAGTACGGCGCAGAGCTGGGCGCCCATACGCTGTGGCTTTCGCAGATGGTGGGTCACAAGGGTCAGGTTCACGTGGTGGAGCCGCGTCGCTTCGGCCATATCGCGCTGTGCTCGGCGTTGGCGCTGAACCATCTGGGTAATGTCTACCCGCTGCACGCCTCGCTGGGCGATGCGCGTCGGGACGTCACGCTGGGTGCTACGGATACCCAGCCTGAGGAAGCCTCGCAGCAGACCGCCGTCGACGCACTCAAGCTCAGCCCGCTGCACCTCATCAAGGTCAATCAGTCGGGCGGCCTGCTGCCGCTGCTTTCGGGGGCCGAGAAGACCATCCGCGACCAACAGCCGCTGATCTATTTCCGCCTCTCCACGGCCGACATGGCCACCAAGGAAATCGCGGCGCTGAAGGCCCTGGGTTATCGCTGCTGGTCGCATCTGCCTTACCTGTACAGCACCGACAACTTCAACAGCAGTGCCACCAACATTTTCCCGGGCTGGGTGAGCCAGAACGTCATTGCAGCCCACCAGGACAAGTCGGTGGACCTGGCACACCTGACGGAACTGTAACCAGACGCCGGGGGAATCCATGGAGCCTTGCGCAGGGACGCGCGATTCAAGCCGCAGGTCGGGCCTGACCCTACTGCTGCTGCTGAGCGCTGTGTGCATGGCTGTCGCGGCCTGCGCGTTCGTCGGTGGTGAGGCAGGTCAGCCCCAGGCTTCCGCAGCGGGTCCGGTCTCAACGAAGGGACCTCATGGCGATGCCGGGAGACCGGCGTCGCCTGACACTCGTGTTCAAGCGGCGAGTGGCGCCGCCGGACCGCAACTCAACGCTGGCCGCAAGGTGACCAAGGCGGCGCGAGGTGTGGGTGACCAGGGAGCGGTCAGTGCTGGTGTGCTGTCGACCGCGAACCTTGCGGTACGGGATATCCAGTTGGCCAGGCACCAGCTGGCGCGAGAGTCCTCCAGGAACGTTCGCGATGCTGCGGCGCGGGCATCGACGCAGATGGTCGCCATTACCCCTTGTTGTGCTTTACCCAACCGTTCGATGGAGATGCGGCCCATGCTGCACACAATCAGCTGGATCACATTGTTGGTGCTTGGCCTGGTGGCCGGCTTACTGCTGTGGCGAGCGAGCGTTCGCCGAGCGCGCGCTGAGCGCGCGAAAGCAGCGCAGCCTCAAGGTGAGCGCCGTGCACCATCGCTGCTGGACTACGACTTCGATAGCGATCTGCACGTGCCAGAAGATGCCGCCTTCGCAGACAAGGTCCACCAGGCATTGGAAGGCAAGCGCGGGGATTCGAGCCAGCCGAGCAAGCCAGTACAGCCTCCCGTGAGCAGCGAGCAGCCAGAAGGGCCCGCGCCAGACGCATCGCCGGTTACGGGCGAGGCGATGACTATCGCTCCGTCGACACCTGTTGTGGACGCTGCCGCTGCGACCGCTACGCAGGTTGACCCCGCGCACGCGGTTGCATCGCCGGAGGAAAAGACCGAGTCGCCCTCACAGCCATCCGAAGACAGTCTGCCGCCGGAGCTGTCTACGTCGGTTGCGTCTCAGGTGGAGCCGGTGGCGCCCCCCATGGCCGAGCGCTCCCCGGAAATCACGGTTGCCGCCCCAGCGCACGAGGCCAACACTGGCAACGACAACGACGTCGTAGAGACGCTTGTGGTCGAGTCGGTCGATACGGTGCCTGCATCTTCGGCGCCGCCTGTGCATGCGGCGGCCGACAAGAGCACGCCGAATTCCATCGAGTCTGCGCCCGTGCAGGGTGAGGAGTCCGACGGTCCGGAACGCAGGAGCGTGCTTGCACCTGTCGCGGAAGCTCCTTCCGGAGGGGATGCGGTCGCTCGCCCAGAGCGCAAACGCCCGGTAACTCCGGCAAAGCCGACGTTGGAAGCGAAGCGCCCACCCGCGCCGAAGAGCGAGGCCTCGGATGGCCGGCGCGTTCGCTATGCATTCAACATGGGTGCGTTGCCCGGCATTGCCTACATTGGCAAGCATCTGGAACCCAAGCTGGCTTTCCAGCGTATGGAGGGCGGCGGCACCGTGCTTCGCGTGGCGACCGGGTCGAGCACCATGGAGTTGCCGCTCCCGCCGAGTCGCTTGATTGCCAGCTTGCGAGCGCCATTGGCGACCGATCGGGAAGAAGACGATCGGTCCGGTCCTGGCAAGGACATCGCTCCGCGTCCGGAAGTCGCGGGGTCGCCGGGCTTGCCGGCGGGCACCTCGGCATTCATCCATTCCGAGCATGCGCGGGTGGTCGAGCAGCTGAGTCATCGCCTGCAGCGTCAGCCCGAGGACCTGTCGATCCGGCGCCGTCTGAGTCAGGCGCTGCTGGCGCAGGCGGGTATTACCGTGGACGAGATGGATCGTGCCCGGCTGCTGGATATGGGCATCGACCACCTGGAACAAGTGCATGCCTCGGGCGAGGAAGACGAGGCGCTGTTGGTGCTGCTGGGGCAGGCATGCCACAACCGCGCGCAGATCGGTCCGAGTGTGGATCCGGACTTGCTGCGCGATGCGGAGGCGGTCCTCCGCAAGGCGCTTAACGCTGGTGCGTTGCCTGACTCGGACGCGGCCTGGCTGTTGCAGCAGACCTTGCAGGCCGCGGTCGGTACCGACGCGGCAGGTCATGTCGCGGCGCGATTGCAGGAGGCGCAGGACATCCAGTTGCGCGGCCTGGCCAGCAAGCCTGCGGATATGGCGCGCTGGCAGGTTGCGGTCATGCGCACCGAGTTGCTGGTGACGGATCACGTGCAGCGCAACGTGACCGCACGTCGCCTCCATCTGCGACAGCTGCATGCCAAGTATCACGCCGTCATGCAGACGGAACAGGCCCCCTCGGTGCTCGAAGCCTGGGTGGACATGCTTTGCGTAATGGCGGAATCCTCGTCCGGTACGGCGGCTTCGGAGCGCTACGCGGAAGCGGAAAGCATCATTGCGCGCCTTCCGTCATCTTCCACGGAGGGTTTGTCGCGCGCTCGAGCAATGTCCGATATCGCCTTGTCGCGAGTTAAGACTGAACGCGTTTCGGTGCCGGCAGCTTTGCTGGCCCAGGCCGAAGCGGCGCTGGCGCCTTACCTGGAGCAGGAAGCTGAGGTGCGCTTGCGCGCGGCGCGCATTGCGTTGGCGCTGGCCCAGCGGGCCGATGCATCCACCGCCGACGCGTCGTATCGGCAGGCGGCAGAGCTGGCTGTGCCGCTCACCAGCGTGCCATCGCTGGCCATGGATGCGTTGCGCGTAGTGCTTGCCTCGTTGCTGGCGTTGGGCGACACCCGAGACCACGGTGTCTACGCACGTTGCCTGGCCGTGCTGGCCGGTCCCGAGGATGTGGAATCACTCTGGTTGCTGGCGCAAAGCGCCTTCCGCGAAGGGCGTTACGCCGAAGGCTGCCGACATTGCGAGCAGGCCTGGCGAGTGAGTGGCGCTGCCAGCCCTGCCATGGTGGAACACTGGCAGCAGGCGCAAGCGCAGTGGGCCATGCAGGACGGAAACTCCGCCGAGGTGCTTGCCAACCTTCGCCATCTGCGTATGGCGCGCGCAAGGCGAGGCGCGGCGGCATAAAGCCGGCGCGCCTGCGCATATTTCCGCTTAGGGCTGCTCTGATTTTGACTGTCATCCCAGCGAACCCCAAAAAAGGGGGGCGAGAGCTGGGATCCAGTGCTTGTAAATCCCTGAACGTGGGGGCGCTGGATTCCTGCTTCTGCAGGAATGACGAACAAAGGTCGACTAATCAGGCCTTCCTTAGTGGTCGAAAGGCTCGCATTTCTTGGCGACGGCCGTGTTCTTCAATTGCACGTATTGCGGTAGGCCGTGCTTGCCGTAGGGCACGGGGGCTTCGCCCTGGATCAGCGGGGCGAGATAGCGGCGTGCGGCGGCGGTGATGCCAAAGCCGTCGCGGGTGAGGAAGCTCGCCGGCATCTTCTTTTCGCGGTTGGCGATCTTGGCGAGTGGCGCAGGCTCGATCTTCCAGCGGTATGGTGCGTCGTTGGTACGCACGATCACCGGCATCACCGCATTCATGCCCGCGAGGGCGTACGTCACCGCGGCCTTGCCCACGGCGTAAGCCTGCTCGGCATCGGTGTTGGAAGCCAGGTGACGCGCTGAGCGCTGCAGGTAGTCCGGCAGTGCCCAGTGGTACTTGTAGCCGAGCTTCTCCTTCACCAGCGCCGCGAGCACCGGTGCCACGCCACCGAGCTGGCTGTGACCGAATGCATCGCGCGTGCCTGCCTCCGCCAGAAACTGGCCTTGCGCGTTGCGTAGCCCTTCAGAAGCGACCACCGTGCACCAGCCTACGCGTTCCACCGTGGCCTTGACCTTGGCCAGGAAGGCTTCCTCGTCGAAGGCGCGCTCCGGAAACAAGATCACATGCGGTGGCGCGTCAGCACCTTCGCCTGCAAGCCCGGCGGCAGCGGCGATCCAGCCTGCATGACGCCCCATCACTTCCAGGATGAACACCTTGGTGGAGGTGTCTGCCATTGAGGCCACATCCAGGCTCGCCTCCAGGGTGGATACGGCGATGTATTTGGCAACGGAGCCAAAGCCTGGGCAGCAATCGGTAACGGCGAGGTCGTTGTCCACTGTCTTAGGCACGCCAATGCAACGGATGTCGTAACCCATGGCCTTGCCGAGCTGCGAGATCTTCAGCGCGGTATCGGCCGAGTCGTTGCCGCCGTTGTAGAGGAACCACCGAATGTCGTGAGCGCGGAACACCTCGATCAGGCGCTCGTACTCGGCACGGTGGGTGTCCAGCGATTTGAGCTTGTAGCGGCACGAGCCGAAGGCGCCGCCCGGTGTGTGGCGCAGTGCGGCGATGGCGGCTTTGGTTTCCTTGCCGGTGTCGATCAGGTCTTCGCGTAGCGCGCCCAGAATGCCGTTGCGCGCGGCATAGACCGATACGCCTTGCGCGCGCGCCGCCTCGATCACGCCGGCGGCAGTGGCGTTAATGACAGCGGTGACGCCGCCGGACTGGGCGTACAGCAAACGGCCTTGGGGCTTGGAGGTCGGCTTCATGTGGGTTCAATCCGGTAGGGCGAGGTTGCCGTGCTCATCAAACACGAAGAAGGGGTTGAATGCGAACTCCCAAAGGTGATCGTCGAGGTCGGCGATGTACGCCGAGTAGCCGCCCCAGAACACTTCTTGAGGTGGTTTGACGGCGCGAGCGCCGGCCTTGAGCGCCTCTGCGTACCATGCATCTACCTGCGCCTTGGAGGCGGCATTGCGTGCGAGCGTGACGGCGGCGAAGCCGGTGGGGTCGTTTTCGCAGTGGGCGTCTTCGGCCAGTGCGGCGCGGCCATACAAGGCCAGCACCGTGCCGCCACCCGTGAGGAAGGCGATGTTGTCGTTGCTCGTGGAAGAGGTGCGCCAGCCCAGCGCCTCGTAGAAGCAGCGGGCGCGAGGCAGGTCGTCGACACCAAGGGTGACAATGTGGATGCGTGGGGACGTCATGTCCGGGGTTTCCGTGGTTGGGGTGTTGGCAGCTTAATCGTGTGACAAATGCCACCCTATGGGCTGCACGCGCTCTTCACGGCAACTCCTTTGGAAACAACGAATTGGCGTTCTTCGACTAAGGTCGTCGTTTGACGTAACTGGCTGCAGAAGCTACTTTGAGCGCTACTTTTCTCGCTTCCCGCGGGAGCCGCCAGCGGCGGTGGCCCGGGGATACCTTGGAGCACTATGCGACTCGTCCTACTCGGTCCGCCCGGCTCGGGCAAAGGCACCCAGGCAGCCCGCCTTAAGGTGGAACTCGGCGTACCGCACATCTCGACCGGCGACATGCTGCGCGCGGCCGTAGCGGCTGGCACGCCTACGGGCCTCAAGGCCAAGGCCGTGATGGATGCCGGCAACCTCGTTTCGGACGACATCCTGCTCGCCATGCTCGAAGAGCGCCTGGCCCAGGATGATGTGAAGAACGGTTTCATCCTCGATGGCTACCCGCGCAACTTGGCCCAGGCCGACGCGCTGGACCACCTGTTGGCCAAGATTGGCCAGCCACTGGATGCCGTGGTGAAGCTGGAAGTGCCCAACGAGGTGATCATCGGCCGTTGCGAAATCCGTTTCGCCGCCGAGCACCGCAAGGACGACGATCCGGCTGTGGTGCGCGACCGCCTGAAGGTCTACGCCGAGCAGACCGCGCCGGTGGCGGATTTCTTCGCCCGTCGTGGCAAGCTGCAGGTGGTCGATGGCGTGGGTGAACTCAACGAGGTCACCGGCCGCATCAAGCGGGCGTTGTCCAGCGAAACGGCCACCGCCAACGGCTGATCTCCCGGGCCGCCGCAAGGCGGCCCGATGGTTTTGGGCCCCGGCGCGCGTTATCACCGGCCGTGGCCCCTGCAATCGGAACGAACATGCGCCTGCATATCCTCGGCATCTGCGGCACCTTCATGGGCGGCGTCGCCGCGCTGGCACGTGAGCTTGGTCTCACCGTCGAGGGTTCCGACGCCAATGTCTATCCACCCATGAGCACTCAATTGGAGTCGCTGGGTATCCGCTTGATGGATGGCTACCGCGCCGAATATCTCCAGCCTGCGCCGGATTTAGTGGTCGTGGGCAATGCGATGGTGCGTGGTAATCCCGCTGTGGAATACATGCTCAACGCGCAACTGCGCTACGTGTCCGGCCCGCAATGGCTGGGCGACACGTTGCTGCAAGGGCGCGAAGTGCTGGCTGTAGCCGGCACGCACGGCAAGACCACCACCACCAGTCTACTGGCGCATTTGCTGGAAAGCGCCGGCCTGGCGCCGGGCTTTCTCATCGGCGGCGTGCCTGGCAATTTCGACACGTCGGCGCGCGTGGGCAGCGGTAAGCCTTTTGTGATCGAGGCCGACGAATACGACAGCGCGTTCTTCGACAAACGCTCCAAGTTCGTGCACTACCGTCCGCGCATCGCCATTCTCAATAACCTCGAGTACGACCACGCGGACATCTTCCCGGACGTCGCGGCGATCCAGCGTCAGTTCCATCACTTGGTGCGTACCGTGCCTGGCAACGGGCGCCTCATCGTCAACGCGCACGACAAGTATCTGGAACAGGTGCTGGCGATGGGCTGCTGGACGCCGGTGGAAACCTTCGGCATTGGTCGGGGCGACTGGCAGGCCGAGTTGCTAGAGGCGGATGGTTCTTCCTTTGCTGTACACCACCAGGGCGAACGCCTGGGCGAGATTCACTGGTCGCTCATGGGCCAGCACAGCGTGATGAATGCGCTGGCTGCGCTCGCCGCCGCCACGGCGGCTGGAGCCAATCCGCGTGCATTGCTGCCCGCTTTCGCCGAGTTCCGCAGCGTCAAGCGCCGCATGGAAGTAGTGGGCGAGGCAGCTGGCGTGCGCGTGTATGACGACTTTGCCCATCATCCCACCGCCATCGCCACCACGCTGGCGGGTCTGCGCGCCAAGGTAGGGTCGGCGCGCATTGTGGTGGCGCTGGAACCGCGCTCCAATTCCATGCGTCTGGGTGCCCACGCCGAAGCGCTCGCACCGTCGCTGGCCGATGCCGACCAGGTGGTGTTCCTGCATCGACCTGAGCTGGCGTGGGACGCTGGCCGCGTCACCGGTGCGCTTAGCGGTCGCGGCAGCACCGTACCCACGGTGGACGCGCTTATCGACGCGCTGCGTCGCGACGTGCGTGCAGGCGATCACGTGGTCTTCATGTCCAACGGTGGCTTTGAGGGTGCGCCCCGGCGTTTTGCCCAGGTGCTCGGCAGTTAGGCCGCATTGATTCACCCAGTTCACCCAGCCTAGGCACGCTGGTGTCCAGGCTGTCCGCCGCGCTTGCTACGGGCGCGGAAAGACGGGCTGTTCGGCAAAGCTGACATGCCAGTGATCTGCGAACGGACAGTGGCGGTTGTGCTTGGGCCGAGTGAATAAGCACATCCCTACGGAAGGTCTGATTAAACGACATTTTGGTCGTCATTCCTGCGAAGCCCAAAAAGGGGCGAGAGCAGTAATGCAGTGCCTTTACGTTCAGGCGCTTAAAGGCGCTGGATCCCAGCATTCGCTGGGATGACGATCAAAATCTGAGCCTACGTAAGTCGTTACACTGGCCGGTATGGCTGCCCAGTCTCCCTATCGCGACCTGCCGCTGTTCCCATTGGGTACCGTGCTGTATCCGGGCGGCCAATTGCCGCTGCGCATTTTCGAACAGCGTTACCTGGATATGGTGCGCGAGTGTGCGCGCAAGGCAACGCCGTTCGGCGTGTGCCTGATCCTGTCCGGTAGCGAGGCGGGTACACCGGCTACGCCGGCCGCCGTTGGCACGCTGGCCCACATCGTGGATTTCAATAACCGCGAAGACGGCTTGCTCGGCATCCTCGCCGAGGGTGGCGCGCGCTTTCGCGTGGCACGCACTCGTGTGAGGGCCGACGGTTTGGTACGCGGCGACGTGGAGATGTGGCCTGACGAACCCGCCGCGACTGTGCCGGTGGAGCTGGCGTTGTTGCAGACCATCCTCGAACGGTTGGTAGAGAACCTGGCACCTCAGTGGCACAACGCACCTCGCGATCGATATGAGGACGCGAGCTGGGTTGGCTTTCGCCTGGCCGAATTGCTGCCGCTGCAGGATGACGAGCGCCAGCACATGTTGGAGTTGAGCGATCCAGTTCGACGACTGTCGGAACTTCGCGACATCCTGCCGCGCTTCCAACGCGCGTAAGCCTTGCTGCGGTTGCAGGCCTTGCGCGTACCGGGCGCGCTCCTACACTGGGCGCTCTCTACCTAGGCGGATTTCCCATGAGCAGTCTCGCTGGCAAAACCTTGTTCATCACTGGCGCATCGCGCGGCATCGGTCTGGCGATTGCGCTGCGCGCTGCGCGCGATGGCGCCAACATCGCCATTGCCGCCAAGAGCAGCGTGCCCAACCCCAGGTTGCCCGGCACCATCCATAGCGCAGCGGCGGAGATCGAAGCCGCGGGTGGCAAGGCATTGCCGATCAAATGCGACATCCGCGAGGAAGACGAGGTGCAGGCTGCCGTGGCGGCCACGGTGGAGGCCTTTGGCGGCATCGACATCCTGGTCAACAACGCCAGCGCCATCTGGCTGGCGGGTGCGTTGGATACGCCCATGAAACGCTTCGACCTGATGCAGCAGGTCAACGCGCGAGGCAGTTTCCTCTGCGCGCAAGTGTGCCTGCCACATCTGCTGAAGGCCGAGAACCCGCACATCCTCACGCTGGCGCCGCCGCCGTCGCTCGACGCCAAGTGGTGGGCGCCGCACACGGGCTACACGCTCGCCAAGATGGGCATGAGCTTTGTTACCCTCGGCCTGGCGGGCGAGTTTGGTGCCAAGGGCGTGGCTGTGAATGCACTGTGGCCACGCACCATCATTGCCACCGATGCGCTCAACATGATTCCCGGCGTGCCGCTGGAGCGTTGCCGCAAGCCCAGCATCGTGGCCGATGCCGCGCATGCGGTGCTGACGCGGCCCGCCAAGGGTTTCGCGGGCCACTTCCTGATCGACGAAGAGGTGTTGCGTGAGGCGGGTGTGTCCGACTTTGCGCCTTACGCCATGGACGCCTCGCAATCGCCGCTACCCGATCTGTTCCTCGACTGATGAACGCCGAGTGCCCTTTCTGCGCCATCGTGGCCGGTCGATTGCCGGCTAGCGTGGTGGCGCAGAACGAGTCGGCGCTAGCGTTTCTGGACGTGCGCCAAGCGGTGCCCGGGCATGTGCTGGTGGTGCCGCGTGTCCATGTCACGACGATCTACGACATGGACGAAGTCAGCGCCGGGGCGATGATGCAACTAGGTGTCCGCGTCGCGCGTGCCTTGCGTGAGGCCTTCGACCCGCCTGGACTCAATCTGTGGCAGTCCAACGGTGCTGCCGGCGGCCAGGAGGTGCCGCACGTGCATCTGCATGTGCAGCCGCGCCGTGTGTCCGACGGCCTGTTGCGCGTCTACGCACAGGGCGCGCCGGCGCCCACGGCGCGCGATGAACTGGAACGTCTGGCCGAACGCTTGCGCCCGCTACTGTCTTCCTGAGGCATCGCCTCGCGCATTGGAGTCCGCGATGAAATACCTGCACACCATGATCCGCATCCGCGACATCGACGCCAGTCTGCGCTTCTTCTGCGAAGGCCTAGGGTTGGTGGAAAAGCGACGCATCGAGAACGCCGCGGGCAAGTTCACGCTGATCTTCCTGGCGGCACCCGAGTCACCCGATGCCGAGCTGGAGCTGACCTATAACTGGGGCTCGACAGAGGATTACGGCAGCGCCCGAAACTTCGGCCACCTGGCGTTTCGTGTGCGGGACATTTACGCCACCTGCGCGCACTTGCAGGCGATGGGCTACACCATCAACCGACCGCCGCGTGATGGCCATATGGCCTTTGTGCGGTCTCCGGACCTGATTTCGGTGGAATTGCTGCAGGATGGCGAATTACCGCCGAGGGAACCCTGGGCATCCATGCCCAACACGGGCGTGTGGTGACACGCCCGCTCCGCGCGTTCTTGCGCTTGGTTCTCGGGCGAGTATGGCGGGAGCCTGCGTGTCTGACAGCTAGGCCATAGGCATTAGCCATCTGGCAGATAGACGGCCTAAAGCCTGTCGATATGCGCCGTTTGTCGAGTGACTGTCACGCACGGAGTTGTATATTGTGTGAGACGCATCACACTTTCACGGTGGTCGCGGTGTAGTTTTCGCGACGGGCGTGGTGACCAGGGGTGGCCAAGGGCTTGGCTACGTCCGACCGAAACCTGTGACCCTGAACAGGGGAGGGGGAGGGGAGCCATGGCTGTTCTGAGGGAGGAAGCCAGACGCTGTGTCGTCTGGTTTGGGCAACCCGACGATGCGGAACGCGGGGAGCTCGCAAGGGCGGGATGGATCGTGCGCGTGGCCGATGCCGCTACCCAGACGGGTGTGGGCATGCGGAACAATGACACCGTGGTGGCGCTGGCCGATTTGCGCCAGGGCGAGCCCGCATCGGCCTTGATGATGGCGCAATTGATGGAGGACCACCCCTGGTTGCCGTGGGTGTCGCTCGTGTCGCCCGACATGCCTACGCAGGATCCGCTCATCGATCGTATCCTCGAAGCGAGCATCGAATACTTCACCACGCCGGTGGACCTCGAACGCTTGGTGGAAACGCTGGCGCGCATTGGCGGCGACCAGCCGGTACCGCTGGCCGAGCCGGGTGACATTGGCGTTACCGGTCACAGCATCGCCATTCGCAACGTGGTGGCCAGCATCCGCAAGTACGCGCCGGTGGAGCTACCGGTGTTGATCACGGGCGAAACCGGCACTGGCAAGGAAGTGGCTGCGCGGGCGTTGCATGGCTTGTCGGCGCGAGCCGATCGTCCGTTTGCCGCCATCAACTGCGGCGCACTGCCCCCGAATCTGGTGCAGTCGGAACTGTTCGGTCACGAGCGAGGCGCCTTCACGGGGGCTAACGCGCGACGCATCGGTCATTTTGAAACCGCGGCCGGTGGCACGGTGTTTCTCGACGAAGTGGGCGACCTGCCGCTGGATGCACAAACCAGCCTATTGCGTTTCCTACAAGAGGGCACCCTCGAACGCGTCGGCAGCAGTCAGCTCATCAAGCTGGACGTGCGTGTGCTCGCGGCCACTCACGTGGATCTGGAAAAGGCCGTTGAACAAGGCCGTTTCCGCGAGGATCTGTATTACCGCTTGAACGTTCTGCGCTTGCGCATGCCGGCGTTGCGCGAGCGTGAGGACGACGTGCTGTTGCTGGCGCAACGCTTTCTGGATGCGTTTCGCGAATCGCACCCGAGTCGGGCGCGTGGTTTCAGCGCCAGTGCAAGGCGTGCGATGCTCGATTTCACTTGGCCAGGCAATGTGCGCGAGCTATTGAACCGCGTGCAGCGTGCCGCGGTGGTGGCCGAGGATCCGCTGATCAGCGTGGAAGATCTCGACCTGTCCGACGTCATGAGTCGCCAGGCGGCACGCTCCAGCTTGGGGAACACTCGCGTGGCGGCGGAGCGCGATGCAGTGATCGCCTGCCTGCGGGAGAGCCGCTTCAATGTGAGTGAATGTGCGCGCCGGCTGAAGGTGTCGAGGGTGACCATCTACCGACTGTGCAAGAAACACCAGTTGGCGCTGGACGAGCTGCGCTGACGTTCGATACGACCCAACACATGCCTGGACCAATACCGGGCTCAGTGGCGGATGCTCGCCAAACCATGACTGGTTGGGCGCCGACCCAGCCATGTCGCCGCAAGCACCCGCCGCTGAGTCTGGCCGTCGACAACACGAGTCGACGGTTTGCGCAGGCATCGAAAGGAAGGCCCCCGACCCGCAGGGGACGGGTCGGGGGCTTCCATTGGTGCCCCGGCCACAGGGGTTGCCGGGTTACCGCCCTCGTCACCGCCTTGCGGCGGAATCCTGCTGGTACTGCCCGCCCGCCTTCCCATGGGGCATCGGTGGGTCGGACGTGATTGTTCCCGTTGCCAGCTGCGATGGTCGCGCCGACGTTGCCCTGGACCACCCAGAAGCGTCGCATCCGCCGCCGTGGCACTCCGTTCCACAGTGATCGGCGCGTCGTCGCAGCTGGCTTTCCCCCTTCCCGCCTGTACGTGACTAATCGAGCAATCGCCGTGCCAAACCGCACGAATGGCGTAAAACAAGGCTGAAGCCGCATGGCATGGGGCTTTGAGCAGGGCGTGGCCGTGCAAGGGGTGTTACAGCGTGCCGGCGCCAAGGGCGCGGGTAACCCTCGGAAAGTCGCGCCGTTGTGCGGTTTTCGGGCTGTTGTAACGCTACTGATACAGCGCACAGCCTTTGAGTCACACTTTCATGTCCAGGTGAGGGAGCCACGCGTGGTGCAATCGCCAGTGGCAGGCCTTAGGATGCATGTTGCGCCGCAACGGTTGGCGCATCCCCGCTTCTATCCTCAACGCATCTATGGCGCCGCCCCATCGGGGAGGTCCGGAGTTCCGACATGCACGCGCAAGACCCGTCCGCCCAGTCCCTGATCGATCTCGGTAAGCGTTATTGGCTGCCGGTGTATCGACCCCGTGATGTGGTGCTGGACCACGGCAAGGGCGCGCGTGTGTGGGACACCCTGGGCCGCGAATACGTGGATTTCGGTGCCGGCATCGCGGTGAATGCGCTGGGTCATCAGGATCCGGACCTTATGGCGGCGCTGACCACCCAGGCCGGCAAGCTTTGGCACACCAGCAACGTGTTCTACAGCGAGCCGCCGCTGCATCTGGCCGAAGAGCTGGTGCGTGCCTCTGGTTTCGCCGAGCGTGTGTTCTTCTGCAACTCCGGCACTGAGGCCAACGAAGCGGCGATCAAGTTGGTGCGCAAGTGGGCCACCGCGCAGGGCCGCGAGGCAGGCAAGCGCGTTATCGTGACCTTCCGTGGCTCGTTCCACGGCCGTACGCTCGCGGCGGTCACCGCCACTGCCCAGCCCAAGTACCAAGAAGGCTATGAGCCGTTGCCGGGCGGTTTTCGCTATCTGGATTTCAACGACGTCGCCCAGCTGGAAGCCGCCTTTGCCCATGGTGACGTAGCTGCTGTGATGCTGGAGCCCGTGCAGGGTGAAGGCGGCGTGGTGCCTGCCGCACCGGGTTTCCTGCAGCGCGTGCGCGAACTGTGCGACCAGTACAACGCCCTGCTGGTGCTGGACGAGATCCAGTGCGGCATGGGTCGTACGGGCACGTTGTTCGCCTACGTGCAGGACGGCGTGAAGCCGGACATCGTCACCCTGGCCAAGGCGTTGGGCTGCGGCTTTCCCATCGGCGCCATGCTGGCGGGCCCCAAGGTGGCCGAAGTCATGCAGTTTGGCGCGCACGGCACCACCTTCGGCGGCAACCCGCTGGCGGCGGCGGTCGCGCGCGTGGCACTGCGCAAGCTGTCGGCGCCCGAGCTGTTGGCCAACGTGGCGCGCCAATCGCAGGCACTGCGCGACGGCGTGGCGCGCATCAACGACTCGCTCCATCTGTTCGACGAAGTGCGCGGACGCGGCCTCATGCTCGGTGCCGTACTGAGCGAAGCGCACAAGGGCAAGGCCGGCACCATCCTGGATTTCGCTGCCGCGCACGGGTTGCTGCTATTGCAGGCGGGTCCGGACGTGCTGCGCTTCGTGCCGGCGCTCAACATCACCGACGCCGACGTCGCCGAAGGCCTGCAGCGTCTGGAAGCCGCGCTGCGCGCCTACCTGGCAGCCTGAGCGTTATTGCCGCGCGGTCGGCGCTTCGCTGTCCGATGACAGTGCGGCGCCGCAACCGCGACAGTAGCGGGCATCTGCTTGGTGACCTTGCAAGTCGCATCGCGGGCAAGCCGCATGTTGACGCGCGTCGCGAATGCCGGCCGCTAACTCCGCGGCAAAGATGCCGGTGGGCACGGCGATGATGCTGTAGCCCACCAGCATAATCAGCGAAGTGAGGATCTGCCCCAGCGTGGTGTGCGGGGTAATGTCGCCAAAGCCCACCGTGGTCATCGTCACCACCGCCCAGTACATAGCGCGCGGGATGCTGCTGAAGCCGTTCTGCGGACCCTCGATCAGGTACATCAGCGCGCCGAAGATCAGCACGAGGGTAAGGATGGTGCTGATGAAGATGAAGATCTTCCGTCGCGACTTCAGCAGCGTGGACCACAGCATGTCCGCTTCGCCCACGTAGCGGGTCATCTTGAGTACGCGGAAGATGCGCAGAATGCGTACAGCGCGGATCACCAGTAAATACTGGCTTCCGACCACCAGCAGGCTGAGGTAGGTGGGCAGCACGGCCAACAGATCAATGACGCCGAAGAAGCTCAGGGCATAGCGGCGCGGACGCGCCACCACCAGCAGGCGCATCACGTATTCGAACGTGAAGGCCAGGGTGAAGATCCACTCCAGCACATAGAAGGTGCGCTCGAAGTGCACATGCAGGTCCTGCACGGTATCGAGCACCGCCACCAAAATGCTGGAGAGAATCGCCACGATCAGCACAAGGTCGAACAGTCGCCCTGGCCGATCGTCGTGGCCGAAAATGATGTGGAACCAGCGGGCGCGCCACCCATGGTCGCGCGCAGGTCGCACCACGCTATCGAAAGGGAAGGGCGGCTGTCGGCTCATGCGTGTCTCTTTGGTGCCATGGCGACCAGCATAGCGCTACGCGCCGTAGGGTAGGCAGGGCTCAAAGGGCCCCGGCAGCTGTTAGTGCGTGCTGCAACCCTGCCGTGTTCTGAAAGTGGTGGACTTGGAGACCCGCTTGCCGTGCGCCGGCCACATTGTCGATGTTGTCGTCCACGAACAGAGTGGACGCCGCCGTTACACCCAGGTGCGCCAGGCATGCCAGGTACACCTGCGGATCGGGCTTGCGCGCACCGAACTGGGCAGAAGCAAAGGCCCTACCGGCAAACAGCGGAAATAGTTCGGGCACGATGTCTGAGAGACGCTCGGCCATCAACACGCCATTGTTGGTGAGTAAGCCCAGTTCCAGGCGCCTACCCGCGGCCTGCGCCATCGCCCATACGTCTGGCCGCAGCCGGGTTGCGGCGCGGCGGGCATCCGTCCAGGCATCCGCGCTTACTGTGCAGCGAAGCTGGGCGCCCAACGCGCGCAGGTACGCGACGGCATCGAGGGTGCCACTGTCTCCCGCCTCCTCGATGCCGGACTCGTAGATGGCAGCCCACACGGCACCGGGCGTACGGCCGATAGCCTGTGCCAGGTGCCGTACACGTTCATCTCGCTGGTAGTCGACCAGTACGTCATCCAGGTCGAACAACACGCAGCGCAGGGGTGTACTCATCCCCCGCGGGCTGCTCGCAGGGCGCCGCGGGCGGCTTCGAGCGTGTCGGCCAGATCCTGTTCACTGTGCGCACTGGAAACAAACCCCGCCTCGAATGCCGAGGGGGCGAGGTACACGCCGCGCTCGAGCATGCCGTGGAAGAAGCGGTTGAACAGGGCGGCATCGGCCGAGGTCGCCTGCGCGTAGCTCTCCACCTTTTCGCCTGTGAAGAACAGGCCGAACATGCCGCCCACGCGATTCACGCTGAAAGGCACGCCTTCGCCATCGGCCACGGCTTGCAGGCCATCGGTGAGCAGGCGCGTCTTGGCTGCCAGGGCGTCGTAAAAGCCCGGTGCCTGGATAAGTTCCAGCATCGCCAGTCCTGCTGCCATCGCCACCGGGTTACCCGACAGCGTGCCCGCTTGATAGATCGGGCCGGCCGGGGCGATCTGTTGCATCAGGTCGCGGCGACCGCCGTAGGCGCCCACCGGCATGCCGCCGCCGATGATCTTGCCGAAGGTCGTCAGGTCGGGCGTGACGCCGTAATAAGCCTGGGCGCCGCCGAGCGCTACGCGGAAGCCGGTCATCACTTCGTCGAAGATCAGCAGCGCGCCGTGCTTGCTGCACAGCGTACGCAGACCCTGCAGATAGCCGTCCTTGGGCGGGATGCAGTTCATGTTGCCCGCGACCGGCTCGATGATCAGGCCGGCGATATCGTGACCGTGCTCGTCGAACAGACGCACGGCCGCGTCCAGGTCGTTATAGGGCAGGGTCAGTGTGAGATCGGCATTGGCCTTGGGCACCCCTGGCGAGGTCGGCACGCCAAAAGTGAGTGCGCCGGAGCCCGCCTTCACCAGGAAGCTGTCACCGTGGCCGTGATAGCAGCCTTCGAACTTCACGATCAGGTTGCGGCCGGTGGCGCCGCGCGCCAGGCGGATGGCGGACATGGTGGCCTCCGTGCCCGAATTCACCATGCGCACCATATCGATCGAAGGGATGAGCCGAGTGATGGTCTCGGCCATGGTCACCTCGGCCGGGCAGGGCGTGCCGTACGAAAGGCCGTTCTTCACCGCGCGCTCCACCGCCTCCCGCACATGGGGGTGGTTGTGGCCTACGATCATCGGCCCCCACGAGCCCACGTAATCGATATAGCGCTTGCCCTCCACATCCCACAGGTAGGCGCCATCGGCGCGTGAGGTGAAGAAAGGCTCGCCACCCACCGATTTGAAAGCGCGCACGGGCGAATTCACGCCGCCAGGCATCAGCTGCTGCGCGCGATGGAACAGTTCGTGGTTGGTGGTCATCGTGAAGCTCTCAATCGTTAGTGAAGAGGTGAGCGAAGCGCGCGGCGGCGCCGAGAACGTCCGCGTCGCCAAAAACGGCTGAAATGACCGCCAGATAATCGGCGCCCGCATCTATCAGCAGCTTGGCATTTTCCGGCGTGATGCCGCCGATCGCCACCCGCGGTACGCCCAGCGCGGCGGTCTGCCGCAGCAACTCAAGCGAAGCGCGCCGCGCGTGCGGCTTGGTAGGCGAGGGAAAGAACGCGCCAAAGGCGATGTAGTCGGCGCCCGCCGCGGCCAGTTGCTGGGCACGTTCCAGCGAGTCGTAGCAGGACACGCCAATGATGGCCTGTGACCCAAGCACAGCACGGGCGGCCTGTAGGTCACCGTCATCCTCGCCCAGGTGTACGCCATCCGCACCGGCAGCCAAGGCCAGGGCGATGTCGTCGTTCACGATCATCGGAACCGAGTGGACGGCGCACAGCGCGCGAATCGCCTGGGCCTCCGCCAGACGCCGGGCGGCGTCCTCGGTTTTGTCCCGGTACTGCAGCAGCCGGGCGCCGCCGGCCAGCGCCTGTGCGACCGCGTCCAGTAAATTGGGGCGGGGGCCGTCGGTGATCACATAAAGGCCTTGGCCCTGGAGTCGTGCGTACATGAAATCGTTCCTGGAGGACTTGCGCCATACGCTTTCGCATCGGCGGGGGAGTTGCGAGAATGCCGCACTTATTCTCCATAGCAAGCAGTCCTGCGATGAATCAGAGCACCAACGAAACCGGCACCCTGCGCAAATGGATGTGTGTCGTCTGCGGCTTTATCTATGACGAAGCGCTTGGCCTGCCCGACGAGGGCATCGAGCCGGGCACCCGCTGGGCCGATGTCCCCGACACCTGGACCTGCCCGGACTGCGGAGCCACCAAAGACGATTTCGAGATGATCGAAATCGACTGATTTTTGCTCCACCTTGCCCCCAAACGGCCCGATTCCGTCATCGTACGGACCGGGCCGTTTGTTTAGATGCTCCCGCACGACTCCCCCAAGTCGCGCAACCTGGCAGGAGCAGCACCATGCAACAGTTCATTCCGTTCGAAGACGAGTGGGACATGCTGGAAAGGCTCAGTCCCGAGTTCCTGGTTCCCTACCATGTCGGCGTACCGTGCAGGCATGACTTGGCCGGCGCTCACTGCACCGGGCCCACCGGCCCTTCGATCATCAACACGTCCCTGGCCCTGACGCCGATGCGCGTTGCGGTGCCCGCGGGCAGCTCCAATACGTAGCGCGCCGGCGCAGCGCTGGGATACGTAGGGCAGGGATCTGCCTTACAGGGCGGCACATTCGCCTGCAGCGAGACCAGCTGCCGTTGGGCATCGAAATACAGGATGTCCAGCGGGATGAGCGTGTTCTTCATCCAGAACGAGCGGACATCTGTATCTGGGAACACGAAAAGCATCCCGTGATCCGGCGCCAGCGCGACGCGCGCCATCAGGCCACGTGCGCGACGGGCATCGTCGGTTGCCAGCTCTGCAATAAAGCGATGACTGCGCAACTGCACGGTGGTCGTGTCCTGCACGCTTGCGGGCAACGCGGCAGACGCGGCGAACAACAAGGAGGCAAAGAGCTGCATATATAGAGTGCTCACCAAGAGGAAACCATACGGGAGTGTGCCGCCCGGCATGCGAATGTCATCGCACTGAAAAAAAATTGCGAAGACCCCTTCCCAGATCCGAAAGGCCACGCTATTATTTCGCTCCTGCCCCGACGAGAAGTTCATCCTCACGGGGTTGCCGCCGAAAGGCCTGAAGCAAAAATTATTTCGCTGAAGGTGTTGACGGACAGGAAAAACGATGTAAGATGAGCGGCTCACTCGGAACGAAATGTTCCGAAGCGGAAACGGAAACGTTCTGCAA
>NZ_JBYLFE010000011.1:0-91550 GCF_057750885.1 Frateuria sp. sgz306004 | reverse complement strand
CGAGCGACCCTCGACTACCACTGTCCTGCCGAGATGTTCATGCGTGCGATGGGGCGTGATGACCTCGCCCAAGCCATCGATGATGCACTTCTAGATTGACACCGCCTAACCCAAAGAAAATGGCCTTGAAGAGCTCATAGCGCTGCGACGCATACAAGCTGTGCGGGTTTCAGCAATCGGCCAAGTCGAGTCCTTGGGTTACACACTGCGGCTACACCGCGGGGCGCCGTAGCCGAGAGGGCTTAAAGCATGGACGCTGCGGGATTTGCCGTACCGAGGACTTAAAGTGTGAGGTGTTGTGTGCCTTCTTGCTGAGTGGACTCAATGCATAGGGTGCGACGCCTTCTAGATCGTCATCCCCGCGAAAGCGGGGATCCAGCGTCTTTCTGCCACCTACCAACAACTACACGGGCTCGCTCGTGCTCTCGCCATCAATAGATATTCTCAGCACCGCAAAACAAGAAGACTTCGCTTCTCGCCTGCGCGGATACAAAGTCGCCAAGACCGGCTGACTAACCATGGGCGAGCCCACCCGGCCGCTCCATGCCACTACGGCATCGCTCTAAGTCCTCTCCGCCACGGCGCCCCGCGGTGTAGCCGCTGTGTGTAACCCAAGGACTCAACACAGCCGATCAACGAACCCTTGAACGCTCGTATGCAACGCAGCGCTATGAGCTCTTCAAGGCCATTTTCTTTGGGTTACTTTTCTTTTCCTCGCTCCTCAAAGCGGCGCCGTCCATGGCGCCTCCCCGCGTGGGCAAGCAAAAGAAAAGTGACTCGGCGGCCGGCAGGACGTCGAAACGCCCGCCGCGCAGGCGGCACCCTGGCGGCCACGCAACAGCGCGCAGCCGTTAGCAAACCCAATCTGCCAAATCACAGAAAAGCTGCCCCATCACCGCTGACACTTCGGACACCAAAACGTCGAACGCTGCCCCAACACCACCTGCCGAATCGCCGTGCCACACACCCGGCATGGCTCACCCTCCCGCCCATACACCTGCAACTCGCGGAAGAAATAACCAGGCGCACCATCCGGATTGATGAAATCCCGCAGCGTCGTGCCCCCACGCTCGATCGCCCACGCGAGGATGCGCTTCACCTCCGCCGCCAGTCGTGCATAACGGGCCCGCGACACCGAGCCCGCCGGCTTGCGCGGGTCGATACCCGCCGCGAACAGCGCTTCGCTGGCGTAGATGTTGCCCACGCCCACCACCACCGCGTTGTCCATCAGGAACAACTTCACCGCCGCCGTGCGTCCGCGCGAAAGTTGCCACAGCAGATCGCCGTCGAAATCGTCGGTGAGTGGTTCAGGGCCCAGCGCGGCGAGCAGCTCGTGGGTTTCGCCTGGCGGTTGCCACAGCAGGCAGCCAAAGCGGCGCGCGTCGGTGAAGCGCAGTACGCGTGGGCCCTCCGTGGCGGTTGCCTCCAGCGCGATGTCCACATGGTCGTGCTTGCCGACCAGGGCATCGGGCGGCAGCACGCGCAGCACGCCAGTCATACCTAAGTGCAGCAATGCGCTGCCCACCTGCGTGTGCAGCAGCAAGTATTTGGCGCGACGCTCCACCGCATCGATGCGCTGGCCCGGCAGTTGCTCCGCGATCTCCGGTGGAATCGGCCAGCGCAGGTCGGGCCGGCGCAGCACCACGCCGGTCACGCGACGGCCGATGACATGCGGGGCGATGCCGCGCCGGGTGGTTTCGACTTCGGGTAGTTCGGGCACGTCAGCTCCAGTCGGCGTGGAAGCTGCCTGGCTGGTCCACGCGCTCGAATGTGTGCGCGCCAAAGTAATCGCGTTGCGCCTGCAGCAGATTGGCGGGCAATTGCTCGGCGCGGTAACCGTCGTAATAGGCGATGGCCGAGGAGAAGCATGGCACCGGCACCCCCGCCTTCACTGCAGCGGCTACCACGTCGCGCAAGGCCTCCTGGTACTGCGCGGCGATGTCGCGGAAGTAAGGGTCGAGCAGCAAATTCTTCAGCTGTGCATCGCGTGCGTACGCATCGGTGATCTTCTGCAGGAAGCGCGCGCGAATGATGCAGCCCGCGCGGAAGATGCGCGCGATGGTGCCGTAGGGCAGGTTCCACTGATACTCGTCGGAGGCGGCGCGCAGCTGGGCGAAGCCCTGGGCGTAGGAGACGATCTTGCTGAAGTACAGCGCGCGTCGCACGGCTTCCACGAAGGCCTGCTTGTCGCCTGTAAAGGCTTTCTGGCTGGGGCCGGGCAACTGCTTGCTGGCGGCGACACGCTCGTCCTTCAGCGCTGACAGCAGTCGCGCGAACACCGATTCGGTGATCAGCGGCAATGGCACGCCAAGGTCCAGCGCGCTCTGGCTGGTCCACTTGCCGGTGCCCTTTTGCGCGGCGCGATCGAGAATGATGTCGACCATCGCCTTGCCGGTTTGCGGATCCTTCTTGGTGAAGATGTCCGCGGTGATCGCGATGAGGTAGCTGTCGAGTTCGCCCTTGTTCCAGTCGGCATAGACGGCAGCCAGCTCGTCGTTGCTCAGGCCCAGCACATGGTGCAGCACGGCGTAGCTTTCGGCGATCAACTGCATGTCGCCGTACTCGATGCCGTTGTGCACCATCTTCACGTAGTGGCCCGCGCCGTTGGGGCCCATGTAGGCCACGCAGGGTTCGCCGTCCGGCGCGCGTGCGGCGATTTCGGTGAGGATGGGGGCGACGAGGTCATAGGCTTCACGCGGGCCGCCGGGCATGATCGAGGGGCCGTGCAAGGCGCCTTCCTCGCCGCCGGAAACGCCCGTGCCGATGAAATGCAGGCCGGCGGCGCTCATCTCGCTTTCGCGGCGCATGGTGTCCTTGAAGAAGGTATTGCCGCCGTCGATGACGATGTCGCCTTTGTCCAACAGCGGCTTGAGCTGGGCCAGCGTGGCGTCGGTGGGGTCGCCTGCCTTGACCATCAGCAGGATGCGGCGCGGCTTTTCCAGCGAATCGACGAATTCTTCCAGGGTGTACGTGGGCACCAGGCGTTTGCCGGCGTTCTCGGCCACCACTTCGTCGGTGCGTTCGCGGTGCCGGTTGTAGATGGATACCGCATGGCCGCGGCTTTCGATGTTGAGGGCAAGGTTGCTGCCCATCACCGCCATGCCGATCACGCCAATTGCCTGCTTAGCCATGTCGCCGCTCCATTCGGTAGTTGGTCTTGAATGTTTTGATCTTGCCCATCATTCCCGCGACGGCGCGAATCCAGTGCGTTGGTTTCCAGGGGAGGGGAGAACCGGATGCGGCGTCGGGCGCAGATGACAGAAGGTTGTTCCGAACAACTCTACATATGGGGAGAGGCGAGGCGCGCACAAGTGCAGGCGCGGCGCCATCAATGCGCGCGCGTGGCCTGACTGGTGGCGGCGCGTGGCGTGTAGCTCAGGGAGATCAGTGCCACGCGGTCGCCCACGCGAACATAGCGCTGCGGGCCCGTGACCGAGGTTTCGCCGAACTCCAGGGCCTGGCCATTGAGGGTGAGCACCGCCACGGGCGGCGTCAGGCCGATCCTGGCGGGGTCGAAGTCGCTGGCAGGGCGCCAGCTCAGTACCTCCGCGCTGGCGGTATCGGCCAGTTCGCCGAGGCGACCATCGTCGGCGCGCCGAGGTTCACCATCGGTACGCCACCAATGCCCATCGCGGCGCACGTAGTGCTCCTCCGCCGCATGGCCGATGCGCAGGGTCACCGTATCGATCGCCGCGGCGGATGTGGCGAGCAGGGTGCCAGGGTCTTCCGCCCGATCGCGTTGCCATTGCCAGCCGGCGGCCAGCAGCAGCGCGGCGACGCCCGTTAGCAGCCCCAGACCCTGGCGTGTCGCTCGCTTCATGCGCGACGGCGACGCCAGGTGATCCAGCCGCACACCGCCAGCAACAGCAGTGGCAGTACCACCAGGAAGCCCAGCGTCACGGTGCTCAGCTGGGCCTGCGTGAGTTGCAGCACGCGATCGGGCGCGCCGCGCGGCGGCAATTGCACCAGCGCGTCGTCGCCCAGCAGCCAGTCGAAGATGCGCTCGCCCAGCGCGCGGTTGCCGCCGTTGCCGAGGAAGGTGTTGGAGAGGAAATCGCCATCGCCGATCACCACCACGCGTTGCTCGGCCTTGTCCGGGCTGGGCGAGAGGCGGCTGAGTGCAAAGCCGAAATCCAGCGGGCCTCTCAGCTCGCCCGCGCCGGCGTCGTACTGGATGGTGGAGCCGCCCGTGTTGTCGATGGGTTTGAACTCGGTCCAGCTCTGCGCGCTGGAACGCAGGAACGGCGCCACCTGCCAATCGCTGCGCGAGGCCATGGCCAGCGCCGATACCTGCGGGAACAACGTGGTGAGGGTGAAGCCACGGGTGATCGCATGCTTGGGGTAGTCACCCAGGGCGATCATGCGCGGGTCCTTCAGGCCCAGTGCGGCGCCCTGGCCGTCCACCAGCACGCCGGGCAGCACGCGCACGCCCAGTGCGTTGGCGAGTGGCTCCAGGTGCAGATCATCGTTGGTCGGCTCGGTGAGCCACAGCAGGTTGCCGCCATTGGCGACGTAATCGGTCAGCGCCTTCACCGCACCGGCGGGCAAGGCTAGTTCGGGGCTGGCCAGCACCACCAGGTCGGTGTGCAGGGGCACGGCGGTGGCCTGGGCAAAATTGAGCGGCACGGCGCGCATGCCGCGACCTTCCAACTGCGCCATGAAGGTGCCCAGGTCCGCGTTGCCCTTGGCGTCTGGGCGGCGTTCGCCGTCGCCACTGACAAACGCGACGATGCGTTCGCCACCGCGTGCCAGGCGCTCCAGTGCGTTGGTGAGGCTGCGCTCGGAGAGCTCATCCAGGCGCTGCTCACGGCCCTGGTAATGCAGGATCAGCGCACCATCCACGGTAATGCCCAGCTCGCGCATGGCGGCCGGGTCTTGCTGCGGATCGACGAAGCGCAGGCTGAGGTCCGGCTTCACCCGCGCGTAGCGCTCGACGAAGCCTGCCACCGTGTGGCGCAGGTCGCCCTGCGGATTGGCATAGCTGACGATCTCCACCGGGCCATGCAGGGTCGCCAGTACGGCGCGACTCTCCGCCGACAGGCTGGCGCGTCCGCCGTAGGTCCAATCCGCCACCATGTCGTTACGCGTGGTGAGGTAACCCACCGCGCCGGCAGCGGCCAGCAGCCCCAGCGCAAACAGCCAACTGCGCAATTGTCGTACGCCGCGCGCCATCAGCCGCGCTCCCGTTCGGCGGCGAGCCGATGCGTGGCCAGCGCCAGGGCCACCACGATCACCACCAGGAACCACGCCAGATCGGCGCTGGATACCAGGCCGCGCAACAGTGTTTCCATGTGCCCGCTGAGGGAGAGCCAGTTGAACACGCCGCTGGTCGCGCCGGCCTTCTGTGCGGCGATATTCACGCCCGCCAGCGCCAGGCCGATGGTGAGCGATACCGTGGCCGCGATGGACGCATGCGAGGCATACGCCGAGCTGGCCATGCCGATGGCGGCTAGTGCCGCCACGGTCAGCAGCGCACCCAGCGAAGCGGCGGCGAGCTTGCCCCAATCGAGGCTCACGCCGTGCGCCAGGCTCAGCGGCATCGCCAGCGCCAGGGCCAGCCACAGCACCAGCCACAGCATCAGCGCGAGGTACTTGCCGAGCACGATGCGCGAGGCAGGCAAGCCGGCGGCGAACCACAACGGCAGCGTGCCGTTGCTGCGTTCACCGGCGAGGCTGGACATGGTGAGCAGCGGCACGATCACCAGCGCCAGCTCCGCCACGCCAAAGGGCAGGATGCCGCCGGTAAGGATGCTGCTGAGCATCGGCACGCCCACCAGGTCGGTATAGCCCGGGCCGCCGGGCAGCGCGGCCAGCTTGATCTGCCCGGCGAGAAAACCGCCCAGCAAAAGCACGAAGCGCCAGGCCAGCTGGGCCAGCGTGAGCGCGGCCAGCACCCAGGCCAGCGGGCGAACGAACAGGCGGCGCAGCTCCAGCCGCGTCACGGCGAGCACACTCATGCAGCCTGCATCCTGTCGTTGCTCCCGTCGCCGCGCATGGCGATATCGAAAAAGGTCTGTTCCAGCGCCTTGTGATCGTCGCTGCCGATGGGGGCGTCGTAGCGCAGTCGCCCCTCGTGCAGGATCGCCACGCGATCGCAGGCGGCCGTCACTTCAGCCAGAAGATGGGTGGAAAGGATTATCGCCGTGCCCTGCGCGGCCTGCTCGCGGATCACCGCGCGCAAGGCCGACACCTGTACCGGGTCCAGCGCGTTGGCCGGTTCATCCAGCACCAGCAGGCTCGGCTGATGCAGCAGCGCGCAGGCCAGACCCAGCCGCTGGCGCTGACCTTGCGACAGCACGCCGGCCAATCGTCGCGCCAGCGGACCCAGCTCCAGGCGTTCGACGATCTTCTGGCGCGCCTGCGTCAAGGCCTTGCCGCCCAGGCCGCGCAAGCGACCGTGGGCGTCCAGGTGTTCGCTCACCGTCAGTTCCGGCCACTGCGGGGCACGTTCGGGCAGCCAGCCGATGGCTTGGCGGGCCAGCTCCGGGTGCTCGACGAAATCCTTGCCGTTCAGCTGGATGCGCCCGCTGTCGGGTATCAGGGCGCCTGCGATCATGGCCAGCGTGGTGGACTTGCCGGCCCCGTTCACCCCCAGCAAACCCAGTACCTGACCGGCGTCCAGCTGCAGGCTGAGATCGGCCACCGCAGGGCGTCCGGCTCGGTGGCGGGTCAGGTTATCCAGTTGCAACACGACGGTAGGCGCGGTCATTGCATGATTGTCACGGGGCCCCCATTTCCATACAACTGGGTGGGAGCGCCATTGCGCGGTACAGCACATTAACGTCGTTGCCTCAAAGAGGTGCGACAATTGATGGTGCTGTCCATGCTGGCGGGTACGGAAACCCCTCGCTTAGACTGAAATTTCATATACCTGGGTGTTTCCCCGATGCTTGATGCAGTCCTCAATTTCCTTTCCAACGGCCTCACGCACGCCAGTTGGCTAGGCATGCTGATCTACATGCTGGTCATGACCCAGCTCACCATCTTCACGGTGACGCTGTATCTGCACCGCTGCCAGACCCATCGTGGCGTGGACCTGCACTGGTCGATCTCGCATTTCTTCCGTTTCTGGGGCTGGCTCACCACCGGCATGGTCACCAAGGAGTGGGTGGCGGTGCACCGCAAGCACCACGCCAAGGTGGAAACCGCCGAGGACCCGCATAGCCCGCAGATCTACGGCATCAAGAAGGTGTTCTGGGATGGCGTGTCGCTGTACCGCGACGCCAGCGAAGTGAAGGAAGACCTGGAGAAGTACGGCCGCGGCACGCCCGACGACTGGATCGAGCGCAAGCTCTACTCCGCCCATCCGTACTGGGGTCCGGCGCTGATGCTGATCATCAATCTCGCCCTGTTCGGCGTGATTGGCGCCGCTCTGTGGGCTGTGCAGATGATCTGGATCCCGTTCTGGGCCGCCGGCTTCGTCAACGGCATCGGCCACTGGTGGGGCTACCGCAACTTTGAAAGCGCCGACACCGCGACCAACCTCATTCCGTGGGGTTTCTGGATCGGTGGCGAAGAGCTGCACAACAACCACCACGCCTTCCCGAGCTCGGCCAAGTTCGCCCTGCGCAAGTGGGAGTTCGACATCGGTTGGGCGGCCATCTGCGCGCTGCGCGCCGTGGGCCTGGCCAAGGTGCTGCGCGTGGCGCCGACGCTGGACGTTCGCCCGAACGTGCACCTGCCGGACGCCGAGACGCTCAAGGGTGTGCTCACCCATCGCTTCGCCGCGATGACCGACTACTACCGCAACGTGATCATGCCGACCCTGCGCGACGAAGCGCAGCACGCCGGCGAGAACATCAAGTCGGTGCCGCGCCGCATGCGTCGCGCCCTGGCCGATGGCGGTCGCTGGCTGGACAACGAAGGTCGCGACCGCATGCAGGCCGTGCTCGCCAAGCGTCCCACGCTGAGCACCGTGTGCGACTTCCGCAACCGCCTCGCCGCCCTCATGGAGCAGCGTGGTGCCGAGCAGGCGCTCAAGGGCCTGCAGCAGTGGATCGCCGAAGCGGAACAGAGCGGCATCCGTGCGCTGCAGGAGTTCGCCGGTCGCCTGAAGAGCTATTCGGTCGCCACTGCCTGAGTGCAGCGATCGACGCAGACGTGAAAAAGCCCGCCGCAAGGCGGGCTTTTTTTATGCGCGGTTTCACCACCCGGGCGAAACGGGTTTAATCGGGCCGTAGCGATCGCAAGGAGTACGCAGGGATGGCGTTGCGTGTGGTGATCATGGGGGCCACGGGTGTGTTCGGTTCGCGCATCGCGCGACGACTGGCCCACGATCCGCGTTTCGAACTGTGGCTGGCCGCAAGACGATCGGAGCCGTTGGCGGAGCTCAGCGCACAGATCAACGATCCGTCCGTGCGCATCGTGTTGCTCGACGTGGATGAAGACGCATTCCCTCAGAAGCTGGCCGCCTGCCAGCCGCAGCTGGTCGTGCATGCCGCCGGCCCGTTCCAGGGGCAGGACTACCGCGTGGCCGAAGCCAGCCTGGCCTGTGGCAGCGACTACATCGACCTAGCCGATGGGCGCAGCTTCGTCACCGGTTTCGATCAGCTCGATGCGCGTGCGCGTCGAGCCGGGCGATTGCTGGTGACTGGCGCATCGAGCGTGCCCGCGCTCAGTGCGGCAGCGGTAGATGCCTTGCTGCCGCGATTCGCTCGTCTCGACGCGATCGAGCACGCGATCAATCCAGGCAATCGCACGCCGCGTGGCGAGGCCACGGTGGCATCGATCCTCAGCTACTGCGGCCGTCCCATTCGCGTATGGCGCGACGGACGTTGGGGCGAGTTGCACGGCTGGATGGATAGCCGCCTGCAGACCTTCCCCTTTGGACGTCGCCGCGTGGGCGCCTGCGATATACCCGACCTGGCGCTGTTTCCCGCGCGCTATCCGCAAGTGCGCAGTGTGGTGTTCCGCGCCGGTCTGGAGCTGTCGCTGCTGCAATGGGCGACCTGGGGCATGGCGGTGCTGGTGCGTCTGGGCATCGTGCACGACCTGGCGCGCCACGCGCCGGCGCTGCGTCGTTTGAGCGAGCGCTTCCTGCGCTTTGGCTCCGACGTGGGCGGCATGGCGGTGGAGCTGCGCGGAGAGGATCACGACGGCAAGCCGCTGCACCTGCGCTGGTGGCTGGATGCCGCCGCGGGCGATGGGCCGCAGGTGCCGGTAACGCCCGCCGTTGTGTTGGCGCAACAGCTTGCCGATGGCGCGGTAGCGGCGCGGGGTGCCATGCCGTGCATGGGGTTGCTCTCCCTGGCGCAGATCACCCAGGGCTTTACCGGGTTCGCCTTGCGCACCGGTGTGGACGAGGTGCCCGTCAGTCGATGAAGCGCCAAGCCTCGGCCGGGTCGGGCAAGCGGCACTGCTCGCGTCGGCCAAACAAGCGGTAGCGATGCCGCGCCATCCAGCGATAGGCGGGATCGCGCAGGGCGCGTGGCAGGGCGCGCAGCAACACGCCCGCGATCGCCCAGCGTCCGCCCAGTTGACCTAGCACGCGAGCGATTGCATCCGTGTCGCGGTAACCCTGCTCGCCATCCACCAGCAAGAACGACACCGGGTCATCCGGCGACAAGCCATGCGCAATCATCAAGGCGCGGCCATGTGCGTTCTGCATGGCCGCGAGCCGAAAGCGGCCGGCGCGATCGTGCCGCACGATGAAATCCACCCAGCCGCTGCACAGCACGCAGACGCCATCGAACACGATCACGGGAGGCGTGTGCTCAGTCGCCATCGTCGATCTCCAGCCAGCCGTCGTACGACACCAGGCGTCCGAGCAGGGGCAGTCGGGCATCGATGGTGAATGCGTAGCGCCCATGGCGCGCGCCGCTACGTGACAGCACCTGGCCGGCGAGTGCGCGCGGCAAGGGCAGGCCGAGCAGGCGCACGCGCTGCAATCGCCAGTCGATGGCGTCGCCGTCGCGGTGCAGGGAAAAGTGCAGCGATATCGGGCCCAGTTGTTCACGCAGTTGCGCGCGGTCGTGCTGGCGCAGCGTGGAGCGCATGCGTCCGCGTGCGAATTCGCGCGTCCAGGTTTCCCCTCGCGCGTCGCGTTGAATGGTCACGCGCAGGCCTTGCCGCGTGCCGGGCTCGGGCAGGCGCAACACGCGCCGCAGCAGGCGCGCGGGCCAGTGGTGAGCGCCATCCACTCGGGCTTCGCCATGCGCGATCAGCGAGCCGGCATCGCCGTGCATGCGCTGCACCGGTGGGGCAAGCAGGGCCCAGTCGGCATCGCCAAGCAGGGCGGGGAACAGGGCGCGGGGCGGCATGCCGGCATCTTGCGGTGCGCGGCGTTGCGTGGGCAAGCGGTCATAGGCGCCTGGCGGGCAACAAAAAACCCGCCTTGCGGCGGGTTTTCTGCTGGAAAGCGAGCGTCGCGGTGCCCCTGTTTTGCAGGGGGGAGCGACGGGGTCCAGGCGCGTTGCGCCCGGACCGTGGCTCACTTGATCTTGCCTTCCTTGTAGATCACGTGCTTGCGAACCACCGGATCGTACTTCTTGAACTCGAACTTTTCCGGGGTGTTCTTCTTGTTCTTCTGCGTGGTGTAGAAGTGGCCGGTGCCGGCCGAAGAGATCAGGCGGATCTTGTCTTGCTTGCTGTTAGCCATGGCTCAATCCTCAGATCTTTTCGCCGCGGGCGCGCAGGTCGGCAAGCACGGCTTCGATGCCGTTCTTGTCGATGGTGCGCAGGGCGTGGTTGGAAACGCGCAGCTTCACCCAGCGGTTCTCGCTCGGGACCCAGAAGCGGCGCTCGTGCAGGTTCGGCAACCAGCGGCGACGGGTTTTGTTGTTGGCATGCGAGACGTTGTTACCAGTCCGCACACCCTTTCCGGTGACTTGGCAAATACGGGCCATGATGACCTCCTTCAGAGCGCCTGAGGCGCGTTTGCCACCCGTTAGCCAGGGCGGCATCGGCCCAGCGGCGGTGACCGCCACGCGATGCTGGAGCATGCTGCTTTCGGTTCCGCCGTGAGGTCCGCATCGCGTTGCGAACGTGCCCGAAGGGTCGGGTCGGCAGGGTCGAGCCGGCTATTCTCCCAGAAAAACAGGGCTGTGCGCAAGATTTGTCCAGTCCTGTCGCCGGGGCGCATGGCGGGGCGCAAGGATGTATGGAACAATCGAGGCCTTTGCGTTTACCGCACCGCCTACGAAACGAGGGAATTCCCATGGCAGACGTCGCCGCCAATGGCCAGGCCAACCAGCCGCAGCTGGTCCTGCAGAAGATCTATGTGAAGGACGTGTCCTACGAGGCGCCCAATGCCCCGCAGATCTTCCAGGAAGTGGGTGAAACCGAGGTGCAGCCGCAGGTGCAGCTGAACCTGGGCCAGAAGTCCAGCAACATGGGCAACGACCTCTACGAAGTCGTGTTGAGCCTCACCCTCACCTGCACCCTGGGCGAGCGCACCGCTTACCTGGCCGAAGTGCACCAGGCCGGCGTGTTCGGCATTGCCGGCTTCGCCGAGGAAGACCTGGCCGGCATCCTCAACAGCTACTGCCCGAACCTGCTGTTCCCGTATGCCCGTCAGATGCTGTCCTCGCTGGTGCTGGAGGGTGGTTTCCCGCCGTTCCTGCTGCAGCCGATCAACTTTGACGCTCTGTACGCCGAGCAGCAGCGCCGCATCCTCAGCGGCAGCGCCGCGCCGGTGCTGAACAGCTAATCGCCCGACATGGTTGAGTGTCCGACGCTAGCTGTCCTGGGCGCCGGCTCGTGGGGTACCGCTCTGGCGGCCCTCGCCGCTCGCAATCAGGTTCCGACGCGGTTGTGGGGGCGTGATGCCGCCGCGCTGAAGGCAATGGCCGAAACCCATTGCAACCAGCGCTACCTGCCGGACATCGAGCTGCCGCCCGAGCTGGTCTACGAGGCTGACCTGGCCGCCGCCCTGCGCGGCGCCCAGGTGGTGCTGATCGTGGTGCCCAGTCACGCCTTCGCCTCCATGCTGGAGGAGATCACCCCGTACCTGGAGCCGGGCGCCCGCATCGCGTGGGCCACCAAGGGTTTCGAGCCGGGGACCGGTCGTTTCCTGCACGAACTGGTGGACGAGCGCTTCCCCGGCCGCCCGGCCGCGGTGGTTACCGGCCCCTCCTTCGCGAAGGAAGTGGCTGCCGGTATGCCCAGCGCCGTCACCGTCCACTCGGACAACGACGCCTTTGCGCACGAAATGGCCACCTTGCTGCACGCCCCCAACTTCCGCGCCTACTCGGGCCGGGATGTGCTGGGTGCGGAGCTGGGGGGCGCCATGAAGAACGTGCTGGCGGTGGCTACCGGCGTGGCCGATGGCATGGAGCTGGGCCTCAACGCCCGCGCCGGCCTGATCACCCGCGGCATGAACGAGATGCTGCGCCTGGGCGTGGCGCTCGGCGCCCGGCCGGAAACCCTTATGGGTCTGGCCGGCCTGGGTGACTTGGTGCTCACCTGTACCGGCGATCTCTCGCGCAACCGCCGCCTTGGCCTTGCGCTGGGTCGCGGGCAAGCCATCGACGACGCAGTCCGCGAAATCGGCCAAGTGGTGGAAAGCGTGCTCACCGCCGACGAAGTGGCCCGCCTGGCGACCAAGCATGGGTTAGATCTTCCCATCAGCGCCGGCGTACGCGCCGTGCTGCATGGCGAAGTGACGCCGGTGGAGGGCCTTAAGGCGCTGATGTCGCGCGAGCAGAAGCCGGAATATCCCAAGGGCCTTTTCGGGCCGTTTTGAGTTCGGCCTGAACGATCACGCGAAATGTCGCATCGCCCGGCACGAAAACCGGGTGATGAGACGCGCACGCGCGCAAGAGCCTTGCTAAGCTGAATCTTTTGGTCGCCCTGGCGAGCTGAATGCGCATGCAGTCACCGGACGATAAACCATGCGGCGGTCTGAGCACGCCCCACGATGAAGGCAACGCCGAGTCGTTGCCGCCCTTGTGGCGCAAGCTGCTGACCAGCCCAACCACCACGGGTGGTGCTCAGGAGCCCACCGTGCTGGGCTTCTTCCTCGAAGTGATGCTCGAGGAAGGCTTGCCGTATGCGCACCTGGATGTCGCCCCCGTCTTGTTGACCGTGGCCGAGCAGGGCCGCTTCGTACGCCCCGCGCCGCTGGATAGCAAGCACATGGGGCAATTGCCCCTGCAGCCGCATGAGCAACGCCTTGCCGCCACCGTGCTTGGCCTGCCGCAAAGCCTGCGCAAGAGTCGCAGCTATGCGCGCCTGTCCGGCCACGTGGGCGATGCCCTGCTAGCGGAAATTCTCGATACCGCGCCGTGCTTCCTGGGTGGCTTGGCCGGCCTGCGCCTGTCGCGTGGCAAGGCACACCAGCTCAACTGGCATTGGCACCTGGAGCAGGACGGCAGCCAGCGCCTGCTGCCCTCGCTGCCCTCCAACCATCGCCTGCTGCGCATCGATGCACTGTGGTACCTGGACGCCGAGCGCGCCGAACTGGGTCACCTGGATGCGCCGCCTGAAGAGGCTGCCTGGCTCGATCTGCCGCCGCTAAAGCACGAATACAGCCGCGCGCTGCGTAAGGCATTGCCGCAAAGCCGTCTCTCGCATCGCTTGCCGTTGCCGCAGGTACTGGGCGAGGTGCGCCGCGCCGAACTGGCGCCCAAGCCTGTGCTCACCCTTTACGCGCTCACCCGCCATGCGCGCCTGGCCGCCGGTACGCCGCCGCTGGCCTATGCGCGGCTGGCATTCGACTATGCTGGCGAGCGCCTGCCCGGCCGCGGTGGCGAGCCGCTGGTGCGGCGCGTGCGCCAGGGCAACCTGGTGGAAATCACCCGCCGCCGCGCTGAAGAACTCTCCGCCATGGAGCAGTTGGAGCGCGCCGGCCTTACCCCGGGCGTGGATACCGAAGGCCTGCCCTGGGATCTGGCCGATACCCTGCCCGACGACGCCTGGCTGTTCCCCGGCAAGGGCTATGCGGGTGCGCTGGAAGTCAACACCCCGGCCCGCTGGCTGGCCTTGCGACCCAAGCTAGAAGCCGAGGGCTTCCTGCTCGACTACGCACCCAGCTTCCCGTTCGAGGTGCTCGAAGGCCCGGTGCGCTGGTACGGCAATGCGGTGGAAGACGCCGACGATCATGCCTTCGACCTGGAAATCGGCATCGAACTGGAAGGCAAGCGCCACAACCTGCTGCCCGCCGTGGCGCAGGCGCTGGCCGATCACCAGTTGAACCTGAGTCCCGTGCCGAACGAGCCGGAAGACGCCGTGTGGTACGCGCCCGTGGACGAGCGCCGCCGCGTGCCGGTGCGCCTGAAGGAGTTGCGTGGCCTGCTGGCACCGCTAGCCGAGTACCTGGAGCGCCCGCGCAAAAAGCTGCACTTGCCGCGCGTGCAGGCCGGTCGCCTGGAAGAACTGGTGGAGGCGCTGCCCACCGGCGGCGAGCTGGAGGCGCCCGAGGCGCTGCGTGGTTTCACTGCGCGCCTGCGCGATGCCGCCGAGCGTGCCAGCGACGCCGTGCCGGAAGGCCTTACCGTGCAGCTGCGCCCCTACCAGCGTGAGGGCCTGCGCTGGCTCAATGCGCTCGCCGAGGCGGGCGTGGGCGGCGTGCTGGCCGACGACATGGGCCTGGGCAAAACCCTGCAGCTCATCACCCACCTGCTTGCGCTGAAGGATCGCGGCGCGCTGGCGCAGCCGGCGCTGGTGGTGGTGCCTACCAGCCTTATCCCCAACTGGCTCGCCGAAGTGGCGCGCTTTGCGCCGGCGCTGCGCGTGCTGGCACTGCACGGGCCGCAGCGCAGCGGTGATTTCTCGCAGCTGGGCACCCACGACGTGGTGCTCACCAGTTACGCCTTGTTGCCGCGCGACGTGGTCACGCTGCGCAAGCAGCCCTTCTCGCTGATCGTGCTGGACGAAGCGCAGCAGGTGAAGAACCCGCGCACGCAGGCGCGCCGCGCGGTGCTCAGCCTGCGCGCGCCGCGTTGCATCTGCCTCACCGGCACGCCGCTGGAAAACCACCTGGGCGAGTTGTGGTCGCAGGTCGACCTGGCGGTGCCGGGCCTGCTCGGCGACGAAGGCGCGTTCCGTCGTCACTACCGCATTCCAATCGAGCGCCATCGCGACACCGACTGTCAGGATCGACTCAATCGTCGCCTGGCGCCCTTCATCCTGCGCCGTACCAAGTCGCAGGTAGCCAGCGAGCTGCCACCCAAGACCGAGATCACGCGCCGCGTGGTGCTGGAAGGCCGTCAGCGTGAACTGTACGAAAGCCTGCGCCTGTCGCTGGCCGAAGAGCTGCGCGAGGTGATCGCCCAACGTGGCATCGCGCACAGTGGCATCGTGGTGCTCGATGCGCTGCTCAAGCTGCGTCAGGTGTGCTGCGACCCGCGCCTGGTCAAGCTGGAAGCCGCGCGTGGCATCCGCGATTCGGCCAAGTTCGAATTGCTGATGGACATGCTGCCCGCGCTGCTGGCGGAAGGGCGCAAGGTGCTGTTGTTCTCGCAGTTCACCGAAATGCTCAAGCTGATCGCGCACGAGCTCGATCGCCAGCGCATTCCCTACGTCACGCTCACCGGCGAAACGCGTGACCGTGCCGAACCGGTGCGGCAGTTCCAGGACGGCGAAGTGCCGCTGTTCCTGCTCTCGCTCAAGGCGGGCGGCGTGGGCCTCAACCTCACCGCGGCCGACACGGTCATCCACTACGACCCGTGGTGGAACCCCGCGGCGGAAGCGCAGGCATCGGACCGCGCGCATCGCATTGGTCAGGACAAGCCGGTGTTCGTGTTCCGCCTGATCACCGGCGGCACCGTAGAGGAGCGCATCGAAGAGATGAAGGCGCGCAAGGCCGAGTTGGCCGAAGCCGTGCTGGAAGGCGGCGGTACGCGCGAGAAGCTCAGCTTCGACCAATCCGATCTGGATGCCTTGCTGGCGCCAGGTTGAATCGACGCCCTCGCCGCTGAACGGCGAGGGCGATAGCGCTTAGAGGGTTGTTATCAGAGCGCAGGCCGCGTGCGTAGCAGTGCATCCACCGCCTGCTGCCACTGCGGCGAACCCACCGGCGCTTGCGGCGCCTCTTGGCCCAACTTGTGTTGCACGGCGCGATTCCATTCGTCCGAGCCGCGATCCGGCCCATGGCCGTCATCGCTGATATGCAGGCGCTGATCCACCCAGGCGTACCATTCGGCCGAGCCGAGCGCCGCGTTGTCCGGCGTCGATGCCGACGCAGCCGCTTGCGGCTTGGGCGGGTTCTGCTCGGGCGGCGGCGATGTCGGCGAGCAGGCGACGAGCAGGGTGAGAGGGAGCATGGCGAGATAGCGGCGCACGGCGGCCTCCAGTGGGTGTTATCCGGTCTTGGAGACTACCGCACGTGGCGCCGAGGCGATGAATCGCGCCTGACGTAGGTGCACGATCAGCGACGTGCGGCCACTTCGTCGATGCGCTTGAGCAGATCGGCAGGGTCCTCGTAGACGCGGAACGCGCCGGCATCTTCGAGCTCCTCCTGACCGTAACCGCCAGAGAGCAAGCCCACGCCCAGCGCACGCGCGCGTTGCGCGGCCAACATGTCCCAGATGCTGTCTCCCACCACCAGGCTGTGGTGAATGTCCACGCCAAGGCGATGCGCGGCCGTGACGAACAAATCCGGATCGGGCTTGGCGTAGCGCACTTGATCGCGCGTCACCACTGGCACCTTGGACGGGTCCACGCCCAATGCTTCCAAGTTGTGCGCCGCCGTCTGCATGCGTCCGCTGGTGGCGATTGCCCAGGGAATGCGTTCCTCGGTGAGAAACGCCAACAGTTCACGCGCACCCGGCAGCGGGCGCACCGAACCTTGCGCGGCTTGGCGGTTGTAAGCCTCGGCGTGCCATGTGCGCAGGCGCGTCAGGCGCTCTTCGGTGATCTCAAGGCCGGTCTCGCGCAGCAGGATGTTGGTGAACAGTCCACCGCTCATGCCGATCTTGCGGTGAATACGCCACACCGATAACTCAACGCCTTCGCGATCCAGCGCTTCCTTCCAGGCCAGCACGTGCTGATACACGCTGTCCACGAGCGTGCCGTCGAGATCGAACAGAAAACTGGTCTGTGGTGATTGCATGGGCGTGCGTCAGGTGAGTGATGGAGGGCGTCGTCGAGCGCTTTTTGTAGGGCTTTCACGAGACCCTAATAGTTTCATCTGAAAATAGTGACGGTGTTTGCAAAAACTCTTCGCGTAGGACGACAGACGTGATCGGTGTAGGGATATAGCCTAATTTCCAAGGCGACACGACTACATCCAATGCGAAAAAGCCGATTCATTTGATAGGCCCGCAGGTTGGATCTAAGCGAAATCTTGTCGCCAGGTGGCATCGGCACGGCTGATGCCGATGACGCGGTACAGCACGCTGTGCTGCGTCGAGTACGACGCCATTCGCGTCGACACGACAAGGAGTATCCCATGAAGCGCATCGTCCTCATCGCCGCCGTCGCAGCACTGGCTTTGGCTGGCACGGCACAGGCTGCGAATGTTGTCACTGGCAAGATCACTTTTGTGGGACGGATTGTCTCGGGCACATGCATGGAGCCCGTCACTTCGGCACGCAGCGATCTGCGCGAGGGCGCGATCGCATGCTCGGGCGGGGGCGAAGTGGTTTCGCCTATGGCGAGCACGGCAGAAGCCGTCTATCAACAGCAGGTGGTTGCTGCCACGGGTCACTCCGGCTTGGAGATGCTCGACTACTACGTCGACAACACGCGCAACTTCAGCGCGCTGCAGCCCAAACTGGTAACGCGTACGTACGACTAACGGGGGGACGGAGCGAGCGGACGCCACAAGGTGCGCCGCTCGCCACCGTATCAGGCGCCGGGCACCAGCGGCTTGCCGGCGTCGAGCACGGCAAGCGCGGCGGCACCGAGCAAGCCCGGCTCCGGATGCATCATCGCCACGGTGGGCACCTGCTCCATTGTTTCGCGGAAACGACCCTTGGCTTCGAAACGCTGGCGGAAACCGCCATGCTTGAGCCACGGCAGCAGGATCGGCAACACGCCGCCCGTGAGATACACGCCATCCCAGCCACCCAGGCTGAGCACCAGGTCACCGGCCACGCTACCGAAGATGCCAGCGAGCGTTTCCACCGTGCGTACGCACAGCGGGTCGCTACCCGTCTCGGCGCGCGCAGTGATGTCTTCGGGGGTGTATTCCTCGGCCGGTTGGCCGGCAATGTCGGCCAGCGCCAGGTAAAGGTTCACCAGGCCGTTGCCGCAGATCATGCGCTCGTTGGACACACGACCGAAGCGGTCGTTGAGGCGATGCAGAATTTCCACGTCCTCAGCGGTGTGCGCAGCAAAGCCCGCGTGGCCGCCTTCGGTTTCCAGCACGATCCAGTGACCCTGGCGGCGCAGCAGGCCCGCCACACCCAGGCCGGTGCCGGGGCCCATCACCACGAAACTCTGCGTTTCGCGCTGGCCCAGAGTCGGCAGCGGTTGCGGGCCTACGGCGGACAGTTGTTCGTGGGCGAGCAGCGGCACGGCCATGGCCTGTGCGGCAAAGTCGTTCACCAGATGCACCGAATCCATGCCCAACTCGGCCTGCAGTGCGTGCGCGGCCACCAGCCATGGGTTGTTGGTGACCTTGACGGTCTCGCCTTCGCTCACGCGACCCGCGGCGGCGATCACGGCGCGCGGTGCCTCATGGCCGGTGTCGGCAAAGTACTGACGAATGGCTTCGGCAAGCGAACCGTAGTCCTTGACGCGATAGCGTCGCACGCTGTCTTCCATCAGCGGCGCGGCGCGACCGGGGTCCGCCAGAGCAAAGCGCACATTGGTGCCGCCGAGGTCAGCAAGCAGAGTCGGGGCGGCACGGTCTGGCGTTCTCATGGACGATCCTGGGTGAGGGAGACAGTAAGGGTGACTCCCTGGAGCTTTTTCGTCCAGTGCTGCGCTGCATCGAAGGCCCTCGCTGGGGCCATTCGTAGGCGCATGGTGCGCGATTTGGCCGTCCAGGCTCTAAGTGCGAGGCCCCTCCCGGACTGGCTAGGGCTGCTGCGCGCGCGGGTCGTAGCCCGTCATCAGCGGTTGGCCGGCCGGCGGCAGATCGCGCAATCGCGCCACCTGCGAAGCCTGCACGGCACCGCCGCGATTGCCCCAGTGGGTGCGCGCAAACGTAAGCAACTGCGCGATCTGTTGATCGCTCAAACGTTCGCGAAACGCGGGCATGCTGAATTGCGTGGGCGCATCGCGGCCGGCGGGCATGGTGCCTCCGTGCAGCACCAGGCGTATCGCTGAACGTGGGTCCGGCCCGTTGAGCACTGGGTTGCCAGCCAGCGCGGGAAACACCTGTGCGTAGCCGTGGCCATCGGTGCGGTGGCACGTGGCGCAGTTGTCCACATACAGCTGCGCACCAGGCGCGCTCACGTCGCCGTCGGCCAGTGCGGTATGCGTGGTGGGGTCATAGCTCAGCGCGGCTTCCTCTCGCGCGGGCGGTAGAGATTTGAGGAAGTGCGCGATGGCAGCGAGATCCTCATCGGACATGTACTGCGTGCTGTGCGCCACCACGTCACTCATGCCACCAAACACGGCGCTGCGGTCACTGCGGCCGGATCTGAGCAGCGCCACCAGCTCTTCCTCGCCCATGTTGCCCAGGCCGCTGGCCAGCTCGCCGCGCAGGCTCGGTGCCACCCAGTGGTCGCTTTCGCCGCCGCTAAGGTAGGCCGTGCCATCGGCCGGGCCCAGCGCCTTCTCTTGCAGGGTGAAGCCTCGTGGCGTGTGACAGGCGCCGCAATGGCCCAGGCCTTCCACCAAATATTGACCGCGCGCCAGGGCGGCGTCGCCCGTCGCGGCGCTTTGCACCGGAGCTACCTTGGGTGCGAACAACCAACGCCAATACGTGAGCGGCCAACGCATCGACAGGGGCCACACCATGCCTTCGCTGCGATTGGCTTGTTGCACGGGCGCCACGCCATGCATGAAAAAGGCATACAACGCTGCCACATCCTCGTCGCTGATTTTGGCGTAAGAGGGGTAGGGCATGGCCGGGTACAAGGTCTGGCCGGCTGCATTGACGCCGCGTCGCACCGCCCGCTCGAACTGCCCGTAGGTGTAGCGACCGATGCCGTTGCCTGGGTCGGGCGTAATGTTGGTGCTGTAGATCGTGCCCACCGGCGAGGCGATGGGTAGGCCGCCCGCGAAGGGCTTGCCACCCGGCGCGGTGTGGCAGGCGGCACAATCGCCAAGCCGCGCGAGGTACTCGCCCTGCTTGATCAGCTCGGGCGTGGGGGCCGGGGCGGTGGCAGCGGCATCGCCACCGCCCCGACCGAACAGCAGCGTTGCCAGCCACGCGAGCGCCACCAACACCAACAGCACCACGATCAGGCGTAGAAACCCGCCACTACGTCGAGGTTGGGCCGGGGCATTCATGCCTGCACCAAGGGGCCGGGTTGCTTGAGGTAGGCCTCACGAATGGCCTTGGCCGACCAATACGTGAGTCCGCCGATGAGGCCCGTGGGGTTGTAGCCAAGGTTCTGCGGAAACGCCGAGGCACCGGTGACAAACACGTTGTGCACATCCCAACTCTGCTGAAAGCGGTTGAGCGCGCTGGTATCCGGCGAGGTGCCCTGGATCACTCCGCCGGTGGTGTGCGTGGTCTGGTATTGCCGAATGTCGTAATGATCGCCCGGCTTGCGCTGCGTGAGCGAGGTCGCCTTGGGCTTCATTTGCCGCACGATATCCTGCGCACGATCAGTAACGAACTGCGACATCTTGTATTCGTTATCGTGCCAGTCGAACGTGATGCGCAGCAGCGGCTGTCCAAAGACATCCTTGTAGGTAGGGTCGAGATCCAGATAGCGATCGCGATAGGCCATCACCGAGCCATGCGTGGCCACCGTGGTGGCGTGCAGGTAGCTCTCCTTGGCAGCCTTCTTCCAGGCTGCGCCCCACGATGGCGTGCCAGACGGCACGATGAGTTGCTGGATCGGTCGCCCGCCGGTTTGCCCGCCGTAGATGTACGCGCCGCCCACGAAACCATGCGCGGCGTGGTCGAAATGGTCGGAGTTGAAATCGTCCACGATCTGCACGCCGCCCGCGCCCGCACCGATAAACGGGTTGATCGCCACGTCCTGATCGAAGAACACGCCCATGCTGCTCATCATCTGGTAGGCGTAGTTGCGGCCAATCACACCCTTGCCGGAAACCGGGTCGTACGGCGTGCCGATGCCCGAGAGCAGCATCAAGCGTACGTTGTGCATCTGGAACGCAGAGACGATCACCAGGTCGGCGGGTTGCTCCACCTGTTGCCCCTGCGCATCGATATAGGTCACGCCAGTGGCGCGCTTGCCGGTGGAATCGAGATTGATACGGGTAACGTGGCTGTTGGTACGCAGCGCAAAATTGGGCTTGCGCATCAGCACCGGCAAGATCGTCGTCTGCGGCGACGCCTTGGAGTACATGAAGCAGCCAAAACGCTCGCAATAGCCACACAGGTTGCACGGCCCCAGTCGCACGCCGTGCGGGTTGGTATAGGGCCGAGAGGCGTTGTCCGACGGCTGCGGAAACGGGTGCATGCCCAATGCACGCGCGGCATCGGCGAATAGCTTGGCCCCATAGGTGTCCGCCACCGGCGGCGTGGGATAGTCGCGCTTGCGCGGGCCTTCGAACGGGTTGCCACCCTCCTTGATCTCGCCATTGAGATTGCCGGCGCGGCCAGAGGTGCCGCACAGCATCTCGAACTGTTCCAGGAACGGTTCCAGCTCGTCGTAGTCCACACCGTAATCCTGAATCTGCATATCGTCGGGCATGAACTTGGGCCCGTAGCGCTGGCTGATATGGCTGTGAAACTGCAGATCCTCCGGCGAGGGCCGGTAGTGCTGGCCATTCCAATGGATGCCCGCCCCGCCCACGTTGTTGCCGAACAGAAATGAGCCGTACTGGCGGTAAGGCACGGCGGTGTCGTTTACCGCGTGCCGCACGGTGACGGTTTCGCGCGCCAGCGGCTGGAACAGCTTGCCGCGAATGCCATAAGCCAGCTCATCGGCATTATGCGGGTAGCTGAAGTCGGGTGAGGTATCGCGCCATGCCCCGCGTTCGAGGGCGAGAATACTCAGCCCGGTATCGGCCAGTTCGATACCCATGATTGCGCCCGTCCAGCCGAAGCCCACGATCACCACGTCCACCGGCTTCATGCGGATCATGCCTTGGCCCCTTCGATCGACACCGGGCCGAACGGGTACACCTTGCCGGGCTGTTCCACCCAATCGGCAAAGTCGGCGCGGGCACCGGGAAAGCCGATCATCTTCCACGCCGCCATGTGCTTGTTGCCGCCATACATGGGGTCGGCGAAATAGCCTTCTTTGGTGTTAGTGAGCAGTTGGGCGAAAAAGCTGGCCGCCGGGAGTTGCTCCAGCGCAATCTCGCCTTTCTCCAACCCATGCAGCACGCCATCGCGCTCCTCGGGCGAAAGTGCCGCAAACGCCTTGCCGTGTTGCTTGTTGCACCAATCGTTCACGGCAGCGATGGCCGTGCGATACAGCTCACGCGGGTTGAAGCGCAGTTGGTAGCCCAGCGTTGCCGGCGTATCCGGCACAAAGGGGCCTTGCATGTACCAGTAGCCACCGTGGCCATAGGTGCCTTCCATCTCCCGATCGATGAACTCCGGCACGCCGGCCTCCAGCGCGCCCGGGCCGGTCTCGTCGGCGGGAATCAGGCGATCCACCGCCGCTTTGAGGAACTCCCACTCGGGTGCGGTGAAATAGCGCGGCGTGTAGCTCGCCGCGGCCACTGGTGCGGTGCTTTGTGTCTGCGCCAGCGCACCGGTGCCCAACAAGGTGACGGCAGGTACCGCCACCAACGATTGCCGCAGAAAATCCCTTCGTGTCGGCGAATTGGGCTTATCCGTCATGACAACCCCCAATGCGTCAGGTTGTGGAGCGCGTTCGGCATGCTGGCGCGGGTGGTGAAAGCAAAACGTGAAAGTGGCAAATGGCCGCATCGCCTTCACGATATGTCGACCCGCAAGCTGGCGAAAATCCTTGCTGGTGGTCGTCTTGAATGCTCGCAGAGGCGGGCCGCGAGCGATAAGCCGGGTCAGGGCTCGCGCGTCGCCTGCGGCGCGCTGAGTCATTCCGCGCGCTCGTTGGGCGAAGCCGGTGCCTTTCAAAACAAGGAGTGTGTGATGCCACGTTGCATCCAGGGCCATTCGCCTCGGCATGCCAGGGACCGGGGCTCGGCGGCGGGAGGCCCATCAGCAACGGCATACCCATGCTGATGCGTTCGCACGCCGTGCCCACGTCATCAACACACATCCGCGGCGTCCGTCGCGCAGGTGGCGCTTTCCCTTTGTATGTCCTCGTACTCGCTCCGGAGCCTCGTCATGGCAGATGACAAACGCAAGATCGGCGTTGTAGCAGCCACCTTTCTGGTGGCCGGTAACATGATGGGCTCGGGTGTATTTCTGCTGCCGGGCAGCTTGGCCAAGATCGGCACCGCGTCGATGTGGGGCTGGGTGGTTACCACCATCGGCTCGCTGTTGCTGGCGTTCGTGTTCGCCAAGCTAGGCCGTTTGGCGCCCAAGGCGGGTGGCCCCTATGCCTATGCGCGCGACGCGTTTGGGCCGTACATGGGCTTTCAGACCAACACCATCTATTGGTTTGCCAATTGGATCGGCAACGTGGCCTTGCCCGTGGCGGCCGTGGGCTACTTCAGCTATTTCATTCCGGCCTTGGCGCAGCCCATGGTGCGCACGGTGGTGGTGCTGGCGCTGATCTGGCTGTTCACCTTTGCCAACATTCTCGGCGCACAGGTGGTCACGCGCATTCAGTCCATCACGACGTCGTTCGCGCTGATTCCGCTGTTCGGCATTGCCATCTTCGGCTGGTTCTTCTTCAAGAGCGACATCTTTGCCGGCTCCTACAACGTCACCGGCAAAAGCGATTTCCAGGCCATCTCGGGCGCGGCTTCACTCACCCTGTGGGCGTTTATCGGTGTGGAATCGGCATCGGTGTCTGCCGCCGTGGTGAAAGATCCGGAGAAGAACGTGGCCATTGCCACCATCGCCGGCGTGGCGCTGGCGGCCGTGGTGTACATCTCCAGCTCGGCCGTGATCATGGGCATGATCCCCAACGATCAGCTGCAAGTGGCCGATGCGCCGTTTGCCCTGGCCGCGCAAGTAGCAGTGGGCCATATCGGTGGCGGCATCGTGAGCCTTTGCGCGGCACTGGGTGCGGGCGGCTCGCTGGGCGGCTGGATCCTGCTCACCGCGCTGAGCGCCAAGGCGGCAGGCGATGACGGCCTGTTCCCCAAGATATTCAGCAAGGCCAACAAAGACGACACCCCGGTGCAAGGCCTGCTCATCGTGGGCGTGCTCATGTCCATGATCGTGCTGGTCACCGCGGCTTCGCCCTCCGCATCCGCGCAGTTCGAGGTGATTACCCAGGCGGCGGTGGTGTTGACCCTATTGCCGTACATCTACTCGTGTGTGGCGTGCTACTTCGCGGTGGAAACCAGCCACACCGTGGCGCATACGGGCATTTACTGGGTGCTCACCAGCATCACCGTGGTGTACTGCCTGTGGGCCATCTTCGGCACCCAGGGCGACCTGGTGACCTACGCGTTCCTCTTCATGCTGTTCATCAGCGTGTTCTACCCCTTCTTCAGCGAGCAGCGCCGCCGCGACCGCCAGCTCAAGGCCGCCACCGCGCCTGTGCCGCGTCCGTAATGCCCCTCCCCATTCTCAAGATCAAGAACGGAGCCCGACCATGTATTTCAACTCGCTCGATTACCCGGTGGTCATCATCGATGCCGACTACGATTCACCGCGTATCAACGGCATTCTGATCCGTCAGTTGGCGGACGAGATTCGGGGCTATGGCCACCGCGTGCTCAGCGGCCTCACCATGAGCGACGCCGAAGCCGGCGCGCGCACGTACAACGCGGCATCGGCGGTGCTGATCTCCATCGACGGTACGGAAGAGGGGCCGCACCAGTTCGATCGACTCTACGAGTTTCTCAACACCCAGCTGGCCTATCGCGAGAACCTGCCGATCTTCCTGTACGGCGAGCGTCGCACGGTAGAGCAGGTGCCGACCAAGCTGCTGAGCATCACCCATGGCTTCATTTTTCTCTATGAAGACACCAAGGCGTTCATCGCCAAGCAGGTGATGCGCGCCGCCGACGAGTACATGAACAACCTTCTGCCGCCGTTCTTCAAGGCGCTGGTGCACCATGCGGCGGAGTCGAACTACTCCTGGCACACACCGGGTCACGGTGGCGGCGTGGCCTTTACCAAGTCCGCGGTGGGTCGTGCATTCCATCAGTTCTTTGGCGAGAACACGTTGCGCAGCGATCTTTCGGTCTCGGTACCGGAACTGGGCTCATTGCTCGACCACACCGGCCCGATCAAGGCGGCCGAGCAGGAGGCCGCGCGCAACTTCGGCTCGGATCACACCTTCTTCGTCACCAATGGCACCTCCACCGCCAACAAGATCGTGTGGCACGGCGTGGTAGCGCGTGGGGATGTGGTGTTTGTGGATCGCAATTGCCACAAATCGCTGTTGCACTCGCTGGTGATGACTGGCGCCATTCCCCTGTATTTCACCCCTAGCCGCAACGCGCACGGCATCATCGGCCCGATCAGCCTGGACCAGTTCGACCCCAAAGCGATGGCCGAGCGCATCGCCGAGCATCCGCTGGCCAGCAAGGTCGCCAAGGCCAAGGGCAAGGATTTCCGGCCCAAGATCGCCGTAGTCACCAACTCCACCTACGACGGCCTTTGCTACAACGTGGAAAAGATCGCCAGGGACATCGGCGGCGGCGTGGATTACCTGCACTTTGACGAAGCCTGGTATGGCTACGCGGCCTTCCACGAGATGTACGACAGTCATTACGCCATGGCCAAGGGCAAGCCCCGCGACCAGGACCCCATCATCTTCGCCACGCAGTCCACTCACAAACTTCTGGCGGCGTTCTCGCAGGCCTCGATGATCCACGCGCGCAACAGCAAAACGCGCAAGCTGGATGCCGAGCGCTTCAACGAATCGTTCATGATGCACACCTCCACCTCGCCGCACTACGGCATCATCGCCTCGTGCGACATTGCCTCGCGCATGATGGAAGGCCGCGCCGGACGCAGCCTGATCGAGCAGATGCACAAGGAGGCCATTGCCTTCCGTCGTGCCGTGCTGCACGTGGGCGACAGCATCAAGAAGAACGATTGGTGGTTCAGCGTGTGGCAGCCCAATGAGCTGCGCGACCGCCTGGACGAAGGCGAACGCGCCGCCGCGCCCGTGAACACCAAGCAGTCGGATTGGAAACTGGCGCCCAAGGCCGCCTGGCACGGCTTTGGCGAGTTGGCGCGCGATTACGTGATGATCGACCCGATCAAGGTCACCTTGATCACGCCGGGCCTGACCATGGACGGCAAGATGGAAAAGCAGGGCATCCCGGCTGCCGTGGTCAGCCGCTTCCTCTGGGGACGCGGCATCACGGTGGAAAAGACCAACCTGTACTCCTTCCTCATTCTGTTCTCCATGGGCATCACCAAGGGCAAATGGAGCACGCTCACCACCGAACTGCTGGCCTTCAAGGAGCTGTACGACACCAACGCACCATTGGACAAGGCACTGCCGTCGTTGGTGGCCGAGCACCCGGAGGCTTATGCAAACACCGGCCTACGCGACCTGTGCGACGCCCTGCATGCCTTCAACACCAAAACCAAGATCGCGCATGTCATGCGCGAGATGTACGTGGAGCTGCCCGAGCCCGTCATGCAGCCTTCCGAGGCGTACGACCGACTCGTGCGCGGTGAAGTGGAGCGCGTGGAGATCGACAAGCTCGCCGGCCGTATTGCCGCCACCATGCTGGTGCCGTATCCGCCGGGTATTCCAGTGATCATGCCGGGCGAAAAGTTCGGCAAGCAGGAGTCGCCGCTGATCGAGTCGCTGCGCATCGCCAAGGAGCAGAACGAAAAATTCCCTGGCTTCGAGTCCGACGTGCACGGCCTCATCATCGAGCAAGGCCCCAAAGGCCCGAGCTACGTGGTGGAGGTGCTCAAGCGCTGACGCCGGCGGGCCTGGCATGCCAGCGGCGACCCCGCAGCCAGGGTCGCCGTTGTCGCATGGCGATGCGTCCTGACCGGCCGTGAGTGGCGGCGCGGCAGCTCCCGGTTCACCCACAGGCGGTTCACACGCGAGGCCGTCATGGATACATCCCGCGAACAGCAACAGCTTCGACTCTCCATTGTCGTCACCTTGGTTGTGGGTGCGGCTTGCGTGGTGGTTGGCCTGTGGATGCGCTCGCAAGCCATCGCCTTTGACGGTTTTTACTCGCTGGTGGATGTGGTGCTTACCGCCGGCTCGCTGCTGGTATCGCGCCTCATCGCCAGCGAAGGCAGCCGCCGGTTCCAGTTCGGCTACTGGCACCTGGAACCGCTGTTGCTGGTGTTCAATGCCTCGGTACTTACCGCCATATGCAGCTTTGCCGCCTATAGCGCGCTGCATGGGCTGCTCACGGGTGGTCACGAGCTGGCCTTCGGCTTTGGTGCCGCGTGGGCGGCGATGGTCGGTGTGGCGAGTATGGGCATGGCGTGGCTCATGCGCCGTCGTGCCACGGAGCTGGGCTCCGAATTGCTGCGGCTCGATGCACGCGGCTGGCTGATTGGTGGCTGCATCAGCATCGCGGTGTTACTGGGTTTTGCCCTGGCGGCGGTGATCAAGGGTGGCCCGCTGAGCGGATGGACACGTTACATCGACTCCAGCGTCTTGCTGCTGCTCACCATCGCGCTGTTGCCCTTGCCATTGAGTAGCCTGTGGCAGGCACTACGTGAAGTACTGCAACTGGCGCCCGACCAGCTCGATCAGCGCGTGCGCACCGTGATGAGCGAGCTCATCGACGAGCGTGGCTACGTCGCCTTCGCCAGCTACGTAGCCAAGATGGGGCGCATGCGCTTTATCGATATCCACATTCTCGTGGAATCCGGCCGCCCGCTGGGCACCATGGGCGACGTGGACGCGGTGCGCTCGGAGATTGCCCAGCGATTGGGCAGCGACATTCGCGCCGAATGGCTCACCATCGTGTTTACTGGCAAGCGGGAGTGGATGTAGCACGCCCTCATGCTTTCGCGGCGCATCCACGGCGTCGCGCGCGAGCTCACCTCAAGCCAGCTTCTGCAACCAATCCGCCAACTGCTTGAGCACCTGGCTGCGCGCCGGCTCCGCCTCGTTGAACAGCTCGTGGTACAGCGCGTCGAAGTAACGCGTGGTCAGCCGCTGCGTGGCCCAAGCCGCGGAGGAAAAATCCCGGCTGCCGGAGGGGTCCACCAGCTTGTCGGCACCCGCCACCAGCAACAGCGTTGGCACACTCAGGCGCGCGGCGTCGCGAACGCTGCTGGCGCCGGCGCGAAAGATGAAATCGGCCAGGCGCGGAGTGATCCAGCCATGACGCAGCGGGTCGTTGCGGTAGGCGGGCTCCACCTGCGGGTCGTGCGAAAGCTTGTCGAACGCCAGCCCGTTGGGCATGGGCAAGTTGGGCAGCAAGCGGGCCAGGCCGCCAGCCAGGCGCTGGCGCCAGGCCGGCTCCCAGGTGCGCAGTGCCGGCGAGGAGAGCACCAGTGCGGGCGGCTGCACGCGGCCGTCGAGCACGGCACGGGCCGCCACCAGGCCGCCCATGCTGTGGCCCAGCAGCAGCGGCGGCTTGGGCAGCGAGGCGGCATAGTCCTGGTAGACCACGGCCAGGTCTTCGAGCAGTTCATCCCTATGGGGCAGTGCACCGCGCCCGCCCGGCGTCTGACCGTGGCCGCGCTGGTCGTAGCTGCGCACGGCATAGCCGCGCGTACGGAACCAGCCCGCCAGGCGCTGATAGCGGCCACTGTGCTCACCCAGGCCGTGCACGATCAGCACCGCGTCATGCGCGCGGGATGAGGTCCAATCGCGCACGAACAGGCGCTGACCGTCGGTCATGGTGAGAAACAGGGACTGCTCGCTGGCGTGCTCGCCGGGGTGGTTCACGTTGCGCTCTCGGCCGGAAAAGGCTCGATTCTGCATCAAGCCGGGGCCTTGTGTGCACTGCACGTGCAAAGAAAAGGGGGAGCGGCCAGGCCGCTCCCCCGGGTTTGCCCATCCAAGGCCGGCATGCCGGCCCGGGGCATTACAGCTCAGTCTTGAACTCCACGCCGATGATGCGCGGATCGTTGACGAACGCAGTGCGGTTGTTGAAGTCGATCGCACCGGTGATGTACTGCCTGTTGGTGATGTTGCGGCCGTACAGGGCGATTTCGCGCTTGCCGAAATCCCAGTTGTAGCCCAGGCGCACGCCGCCTTCGACCACAGGCTTGCTGCGGAACTCCTCCGACTGGTACAGGAAGAAGTTCACCTCGCTGCGGTAATTCCAGTCGGTGTACACGAAGAACTCGCCGCTCTCGCCATAGGGGATGCCGTAGCGCGCGGTGAAGTTGCCGATCCACTTGGGCGCATTCGGCAGCGGGTTGCCGTCTACCAGCGCGTTGCCCTGCGCGTTGAGCGGGTCGAGCACCGTGCAACCGGAGCCGCAAATCGCCACGGCCAGGTTCGGGTCCTTGAGCTCGGTGTGGTTGTAGCTACCGCCGGCCGTGAGCACGAAGTTCGGGGTGAGGTAAGCCTCCAGGTCGAACTCGGCGCCGTAGCCTTGCGTCTTGGCCGCATTGATCAGGCGGGTGACGTTGGTGTCGCCGCCCACCGCGGTGAGCTGCTGGTTGTGCATGGTGTAGTCATACACGTCCGCGTTGAAGCGCAGGCGGTTGTCCATGCCCGTGGTCTTCACGCCCAGCTCGTAGGAGGTGATGGTCTCCGGCTTAGCCTGCGAAATGAAATCGGCGAACAGCACGCGGCCCTGCACGCTGGGTGCGCGGAAACCATTGGCGATGCGGCCGTAAACGTTCACGTTGGGGTTGAGCGTCCACGTGCCGGTGAGGTCGCCGCTCCAGCGCGAATCATGCGGGTTGGCGCTGAGCGACAGCGGGCCGCCGCCGATCGGCGACAGGTAGCGGTCCACGTGGAAGTCACGCGAGTCGTGCGACCAACGCGCACCGGCGCGCACGTCGAAATCGTCGGTGAGGTGATAGTCGGTGGAGCCGAATACCGCCCACGCTGTGGTCTTCTGCGTTTGGCGGGCGTAGCCGTCCATCGCGTGGTTGTTGAGCGTGTTGTAGTCGTAATTGACGATCGCGATGTCTTCGTTGAAGTAGTAGGTGCCTACCTGCCAGTTCAAGCGATCCTGCGGATTGCTGGCCAGGCGGAACTCCTGCGTGACCTGGCGATCGTGCGGCAGCGCATCGGCCGTTTCCGACGGGAACGGCGTCACGTAAGCCTGCTGGCTCGGGTTGTTGGGGGTGGCGATGCCGCCGTCCACGTCACCCAAGCTGTACGTGTCGGCCTTTTCGAAGCCGGTGATGGAGGTGAACGTGTACTCGCCCAAGTTCCAGGTGAGGTGCACATTGCTGCCCCAGCTGAAGAGATGCTGGCGATTGCGGCCGTCCTGATACACCACGTCGCGGTTGAAGCCCGGCGCCAGGCTGTCGGTGCCCAGCGGAATCGCGTTGGCGCGGTTCACCATGGCGCTGCCATCCAGCCAGCGCGCGTGCGTGTTGATGAGCGCGTTGAAGCCGTCGGTGTCGTACATGGCCTGCAGGCGCACGGCGCGGTCGTTATAGCCGCCCAGCGAATCTTTGGCGCCCGTGTAGTCGTTGGAGATCCAACCGTCGCGATGCTGCGCCAGCGCCGACACACGGCCCGACCAGTTGGAGCTGAGCGCGCCACCCAGTGCGGCTTCCGCGTTGGCGGTGCCCTTGCTGCCATAGGAAACCTTGGCGTAGCCGCTGGTGTCCTGGCTCGGCTTGACCGAGTCGAACTTGATCACGCCAGCCGGCGAGTTGCGGCCGAACATGGTGCCCTGCGGTCCGCGTAGCACTTCCACCTGATTCAGGTCGAACAGCGGGAAACCCTTGAGGATGGGGTTTTCCTGCACGATGTCGTCGTACACCATCGACACCGGCTGCGATGCATTGAGGTCAAAGTCACTGTTGCCCAGGCCGCGAATATAGAAACGCGGGAACTCGCGACCGTAAGAGGTTTCCGCATACACGCTCGGCGCACGCGAGGCCAGTTGCAGCACGGTGTCGCCGGCCTGGCCGTAGTTGTCCAACTTCTCCGGCGTCAGCACGGTCATGGACACCGGCACCTTCTGCAGGTTTTCCACGCGCTTTTCGGCGGTGACATTCACGGTTTCCAACTGCTGTGCCTTGCCGCTGGGCGACTTGGTGGGTGCAGTGGCGGGCGCGTTGGCGTCCTGGGCATGGGCAGCATTGCCATAGGCAAGGGCGCTGGCAATGGAAAGGGCAAGCACGGCGAAGCGCGTCGGGCTGGCGGCGGTCATTGGTAAATCCCCAGAGAAAGGAAAGAAAGGCAACGCGTGCCGCCGAAGAAACGTACTGATGCGTACGGCGGCTTAACGATATTGTCACGTAAATATGCGTGGGACTAAAGCGCAACATTTTGCGATCACTTGCCGATGGGCCCGTTCGGCCCCATCTCTCACCACGTGAGAAAGGCCCGCATCACACTTTAAGAGAGCTGCTCAAACGCCTTCTTTTGTTCGTCATTCCTGCGAACGCAGGAATCCAGCGCCTTTGCCTTCAGGTACTTGCCGTTGATACCTCCCCAGACTTGGCTGGGACGACGATTGAAATCAGAGCATCCTTACCTCATGCCGCTGCACGATTTTCATCCCGCCGTCGCCGCCTGGTTCCAGGGCGCCTTCGCTGCGCCCACGGCGCCGCAAATGGCCGCCTGGCCGTCCATTCGCGCCGGCCGGCCCACCCTCGTCGCCGCGCCCACGGGCTCGGGCAAGACGCTCACGGCCTTTCTTTCCGCCATCGATGCGCTGGTGCGCGAAGGCGTAGCCAACGGCGGCGTGCTGCCCGATGCCACCACGGTGGTGTACGTGTCGCCGCTCAAGGCGCTCTCCAACGACATTCGCATCAACCTTGACGCACCGCTGGAAGGCATCCGCACCGAGCTGGCCAAGCTCGGCCTGCCCGAGGTGGATATACGCACCGCCGTGCGCACCGGCGATACGCCGCAGGCCGAGCGCGTGTGGATGCGCAAACAGCCGCCGCACATTCTGGTCACCACGCCGGAGTCGCTCTACATCCTGCTCGGTTCGGATTCCGGCCGCGCCATGCTCGCCACCACGCGCACGGTGATCGTGGACGAAATCCACGCACTCGCCTCCAGCAAACGCGGCGCGCACCTCGCGCTGTCGCTGGAGCGCCTGGAGGCGCTATGCCAGCGCCGCCTGCTGCGTATTGGCCTCTCCGCCACGCAAAAACCCATCGAAGAGGTTGCGCAATTCCTGGTGGGCGCCCATGCGCGCTTGCCGCAGCCAGCAGCAAAGAAGCCGGCACGCAAACGCGCCGCCGAGGGCGACCTGCTACTCGACGAGCGCGACGACATCCACATCATCGACGTAGGCCACACGCACGAGCGCGACCTCGGCATCGTCGTGCCGCCCGTACCGCTGGAAGCGGTCATGTCCAACGACGGTTGGGAGCTGGTGTACAACCAGCTCGCCCAACTCGTGCAGACGCATCGCACCACGCTGATCTTCGTCAACACTCGGCGCATGGCCGAACGCGCCGCGCGTCATCTCTCCGAACGCCTGGGCAAAGAGGCCGTAGCGGCCCACCACGGCAGCCTCGCCAAGGAACAGCGGCTCGACGCCGAGCAACGCCTCAAGCGCGGCGAGTTGAAGGTGCTGGTAGCCACCGCCTCGCTGGAGCTGGGCATCGATATTGGCGACGTGGATTTGGTGTGCCAGATCGGTTCGCCACGCTCCATCGCCGCATTCCTGCAGCGCGCCGGCCGCTCTGGCCACGCGGTGAACGGCACGCCCAAGGCGCGCCTGTTTCCGAGCACGCGCGACGACCTCGCCGAATGCACCGCGCTGCTCGACTGCGTGCGTCGCGGCGAACTAGACACCCTGATTCAACCGCCGCAGCCCCTGGACGTATTGGCCCAGCAGATCGTCGCCGAGGTGGCCTGCCAGGAATGGAGCGAGAACGCGCTCTTCGACCTCGTGCGTCGCGCCCACCCCTATCGCACCCTCACTCGCGAGCAGTTCGACGCCACCGTGCGCATGCTCGCGGAGGGCTTCACCACACGGCGTGGCGCACGCGCCGCGTACATCCATCGCGACGCCGTGCACGGCATGCTGCGCGGCCGGCGCGGTGCGCGACTCACGGCCGTAACCTCCGGCGGCGCCATTCCAGACACTGCCGACTATCTCGTGGTGCTGGAGCCGCAGGCCACCATCATCGGCACCGTCAACGAAGATTTCGCCGTGGAGAGCCTGGCCGGCGACGTGTTCCAGCTGGGTAATGCCAGCTACCGCATCCTGCGTGTGGAGCGCGACCGCCTGCGCGTGGAAGACGCCCAAGGCGTGCCGCCCAATATCCCGTTCTGGCTGGGCGAAGCGCCAGGCCGCACCGCCGAGCTTTCCCATGGCGTATCGCGCCTGCGCGAGGAAATCGCCACTCGCCTGGACGACGGCGGCATTCCCGCCGCCATGCACTGGCTGCAACACACCCTGGGCCTGGACCAGGCCGCTGCGCAGCAACTCGCCGATTATCTCGCCGCCGCCAAGGCCTCGCTGGGCGTGCTGCCCACGCACGAGCAACTGGTGTTCGAGCGCTTCTTCGACGAATCCGGCGGCACGCAGTTGGTCATCCACACGCCCTGGGGCAGTCGCATCAACCGCGCCTGGGGTTTGGCACTGCGCAAGCGCTTCTGTCGCCAGTTCAACTTTGAGTTGCAGGCGGCGGCCACCGAAAACGCCATCGTGTTGTCGCTCTCCACCAGTCATAGTTTTCCGCTGGAAGAGGTGGCGCATTACCTGCACTCCAACACCGCCGAACATGTGCTGGTGCAGGCCTTGCTGGATGCGCCGCTGTTCCCCGCGCGCTGGCGCTGCAACGCCATCACCGCATTGGCGCTGCCGCGCTTCCAGGGTGGCCGCAAAGTGCCGCCGCAGCTGCAGCGCATGAAAAGCGAAGACCTGCTCGCCACCGTGTTCCCCGACCAGGTGGCGTGCCTGGAAAACATCGTCGGCGAACGCGAAATACCCGACCACCCGCTGGTCAACCAAACCCTGCACGACTGCCTGCGCGAAGCCATGGATGTGGATGGCTTGCTGCACATTTTGCGTGGGTTGGAGCAGGGCGATATCCGTGTGCTGGCGCGCGACCTCGCCGCGCCCAGCCCACTCGCCGCCGAAGTGCTCACCGCCGCACCCTACGCCTACCTCGACGATGCACCGCTGGAAGAGCGCCGCACCCAGGCCGTGCAATCGCGCCGCTGGAGCGATGGCGACAGCGCCGATGACCTTGGCCGCCTCGACCCCGACGCCATCGCCGCCGTGCGCGACGAAGCCTGGCCGCAAGTGCGCAGTGCCGACGAAATGCACGAGGCCCTGGGCATACTTGGCGGCGTCACCGCCCACGAGGCCGAGCTCAACCAAGGCTGGAGCGCATGGCTCAAAGCGCTCGCCAGCAACCACCGCGCCACGTGCCTTTCCCTCGCGGGCAGCGACATCTGGACCACCGCCGAAAGCCTGCCCAAATGGCAGGCCGTGCATGCCGGCGTAACGCTGCATCCACCCATCGATGCACCCGCCGAATACGCCGCGCAAGCCTGGACCCGCGAAGACGCCCTGCTGGAGCTGGTGCGCGGCCGCCTCACCGGCCTGGGCCCCGTCACCGTGCCCGCCCTGGCCGCCTCGCTCGCCGTACCCATCAGCGACGTGGAGCTGGCACTGCTGCGCCTGCAGTCGGAAGGCTACGTGATGCAGGGCCGCTTCTCGCCCGAGGCGCCCGCTGTGGAGTGGTGCGAGCGCCACCTGCTCGCGCGCATCCATCGCTACACCATCGGCAAGCTGCGCCGCGAAATCGAGCCCGTCAGCCGCCGTGACCTCATGCGCTTCCTGTTCGAGTGGCAGCACGTGGCGCCCGGCACCCGCCTGAGCGGGCCCGATGCACTGCCCGCCGTCATCACCCAGCTCGAAGGCTTCGAAGCCGCCGCCGGCGCGTGGGAAACCGAACTGCTGCCGTCGCGCATCGACGACTACGCCATCACCTGGCTGGACGACCTGTGCCGCGCCGGCCGTGTGAGCTGGAGCCGCCTGCGCAGCGGCGCAGGCAGCAGTGGCCCCGTGCGGGCCACGCCCATCGTGCTGCTGCCGCGCCGCAGCCTGCCACTGTGGACCGCCACCGCCAGCACCGACGACAAACCGCAGGAGCCACTGGCCTCCTCCCGCGCGCAAGCCGTGCTTGAGGCACTGCGCGACCAAGGCGCCCTGTTCTTCGATGAACTCATGGCCGCCACCCACCTGCTGCGCACCGAGCTGGAAGACGCGCTCGGCGAACTGGTCGCCGCCGGCCGCATTACCGCTGACAGCTTCGCTGGCCTGCGCGCGTTGCTGGTGCCCGCTGCCAAGCGCGACGCCCACCGCCATCGCCGCCTGCGCCGCCACATGCTCACCGGCATCGAAGACGCCGGCCGCTGGTCGCTCGTGCGCACGCCGCGCCCGGTGAGCAAGGCGGCGAGCAGCACGGAAGAAGGTCGCACCACCAACGAGCCAAGCCGAGTCGAGTCACCCGACCCGCTGGAGCACATTGCCCGCACCCTGCTGCGCCGCTACGGCGTGGTGTTCTGGAAGCTGCTGGAGCGCGAGGCGCCCTGGCTGCCGAGCTGGCGCGAGCTTCTACGCGTTTACCACCGCCTGGAGGCACGCGGCGAAATTCGCGGCGGCCGTTTCGTGGAGGGCCTGGTGGGCGAACAGTTCGCCCTGCCCGAGGCTGTGGCCCGTCTGCGCGCCGTTCGCCAGCAACCGCCCGAGGGCGAGCTGGTATGCATCAGCGGCTCAGACCCGCTCAACCTCGTCGGCACCGTACTGGCCGGCAACAAGCAACCCGCTGTGGTGGGCACGCGCGTGCTCTATGAGGGTGGCGTGCCAGTGGCCGCCTGGGTTGCCAACAAGGCGCAGTGGCTGGTGGAAAGCACCAGCGAACAACAACAACGCTGGCGCAACGCCCTGCTGCGTCGTGCCGAGCCCGACATGCTGCGCGATTACTCGCTGTAATCGGCGATATACACCAGCAAGCCGTCGCGCTGGCGGAACATGCTGCGACCACTCATGGTGATGGATTGGCCCGCGCGCACGCCATTGGGCAGATCCACCGCAAACGTGCCGTCAAACAGAATCTGCGCCGTGGCCGTGCCCTCGTGTTCCTCATAGGCCAGCACCAGCTGGCGACGGGCCGAGAACAAGTAGCGCGAGCTTTCCGCCAGATGACGCAATTCATCCATGCCCTGCGTGCGCACGCTCAGCACGCCTGCCGTGTAGTTCTCAAACACCACCTCGCGGTGCATCGTGGCGAGCATGCCGTCCACGTCCATGCGGTTGTAGGCGCCAAGGTAACGTTCAATCAATTCGCGCACGGCGCTAATCCCAAAAAGCGCCAAGCCCCGGCGCATTGGCCGCGAGTCTACGTTACCCACGCCCAGAATCCGAACTTTCCGGCCCGCCCAGGCGGCCTAAACCCCCCAGGCCCGTCGACGCCCCCACCCCAACCCCGCTACCATGTCCGGCCTCCCAAGCCCGCGCGCAAAGCGCCGGCACACATTGGGCCTATAGCTCAACGGTTAGAGCAGGGGACTCATAATCCCTTGGTTCCAGGTTCGAATCCTGGTGGGCCCACCATATATTTAAGGCGTTTGGGGCAAATTTGCGCGGTCGCACATAGATTGGCCGCTTTGGCCAATCTATGAGAGATATTCCCTATCTTTGTCCATTTTGGGTGGCAATCCCAGGGATGCGCGCACTCATAGCGGGCAGCTTTTGTGGCTAGTGTGCCTGGGAGGTACATGGGTGGGGATTTAGCCCAGGTCTGAGCCTGGCGACGAACGTCGTGTCGTCGGACACCGCGGGGTCAGTCCGGATCCAGAGCGTTATTTTCGCCGCTCGACTCTTTTAGCGCGACAGATCGCCGCTGAAACCTGCTTGCGAACCACGTGTTTCTTCGCGGAACAGGTCGTACACAGATGATCTACCAGTTCATCTTGACTTGAATACTCACCTTGGAGAAGCGCTGAAGCCAGACCATTGTCCAGCGCCTGCTTCACAGCATGCCGCTTCGCAAGAAAAATCCTGCAGTTTTGGAGCTTCACTCGTCGCGTGTACTCCTTGCATAGATCGGGTTCTCGGTAGCGCAAATATCCCTTCGATACACAGAGCTCAAAGGCCAGTTGTGCAAAGGTCTTTAGCACATCCTCCTCAGGTCGGCTTATTTCTAGCTCTAGGCGGTGCTTTACCGAAAGAGCTAGCTCGTCGGTTCTACAAGGTTTTGATCGAACTGGAACATTGAGTTTCCCGTATTCCAATTCACTGCATGAGTGCGCGGCTCCGATTGGATCGGTTAACACGTCAATCAACTTTGCACCCGTAATGTGGCAGCGCTTGAGCAGCGTCAAAAATGTTGGCGTAGACCTATTCTTCCAGGTACGGGGGCAACGTCTATGGACTCTTGGGAGTCCCCTTAGTGGAACGCAAAGATCGGCCATCACGTCTGAAAAGATCTTGCATGCGCCTTCTACCGATTTCGTGAGCGTTCCTGTCGCAATCGCCTCGACAAGGGTTACGCAGTCCTCTTCGCCGAAGCTTGGTCTATCGATGAATGCCCACTGATTGGGCTTACTTATCAGTGATCGATGACACCTCCAGCACAAGAGCATGCTCTTCGATTCATAATATCTTTGAGGCGCATTGCATGCTGGACACACCCCAGAGAGCTCCGTTCGATGTGCGATACATCTCTTGATCGGAAGTAGGCTCCAGATTAGGCGGTCATAGAAGGTCTCGCCGTTGCGTTCTGCCCAGTACATACAGGCTGGGCACCAAAAGCGGCCAGCCTTTGTCACTTCGTGGCAAACCCTGTCCGCCGCACCTCGAAGTGCAAGGAGCGTTGTCTGAGCTATATCGGAGCGTTGCGCTGCTGCTGATACTAGTTCGACATACGACAGCGTGGCATCGCTGTAATTGCCTAGCTGTCGACCGCGGCCGTTGTATAAGGGTACGGAGCAGAGCTTAAATGGACGGCCTATCTCTTTAGACCACCAGAAGGACAGATGGTTGGCCATGGGAATCATCGTCGTGGAATGGAGCCTCGCGAATCGGTGGAAGTAGGAGTGAAAGATTTCAACCTCAACGGTGCCAAGACCTTTGGGCTCCAACGTGAAATAGTCACTCATCATCCACCTCCGGCATCTGTTGGCCAGAGTGTCGATTTGGATTTCGCTTGAACGGCCGCCGGCTACGAGGCTTGGCTTCGCTACACGCTACGTCAGAGTGTGTGAGAGCTATTGTTGGCAGAGATGCGAGTGCTTCCCTTCCCCTATTGATGTCTCTGTGAATAACCTCGTGCTCCCGCTTCAAGGGGAATGAGGCAAGGAGCGCACGCCCATCGATAGCCCTCTCTGAATTCTTTGCTCGGCAGGACCAAAGTATTTTTTCCAAAAGGCCAAATGATCCATTGCACGCAGCGAGAAGCTCTACTGCGTGGTCTATGAGAAGAGTATTCGGGCTAAGGTTTAGGTTGGCGCTGAATGCTTTTAGAATCCGAAGCCATTCTTCGAAGTCTCTCCTGCAATCGGTGTAAGGGCTAAACTCGACACACACTAGGCGACCTGCGAAGTGCGCAGAGTCGAAAAGACCCCGGTAGGCAAGCTCATAGCCACCGCACAAGAATAGGGTTCTCTCGATCGCGCTGAAGCACTTGATTGATTGAAGTACGTTGGACCTGACGTTCGGGTCGCGCGTATGGGTTAGGTGATGTGCTTCGTCCAGGTTTAGATACATGGTCTCTCTGGCTTCAAGAGCGCTTTCCAGCGCAGATCGAAGAGTTCCCTCATCAGATCCCCTCGACGGCCGATAGTGCTGAAGCTCATCCAGGTCTCCGATATGCATGTATATCGGATGGCGGACTGCTTTAAGCAGCTTGAGCGTGAGGTGTTTTGGAGAGATCCGGCCATCTTGGCTCGCTGCAATTGTCAGAGACACAACTGGCATTGCCGCGGGGTTGCCCGAAACCAAACATTTTCCAAGCTCTGCAACTACATGGCGAAAAATCTTGGATTTTCCCGTTTGTGTCGGACCCAGCAAGGCGACGACCTTTCCTCCAGGTGAATTCTTGAGAAGGGTGGTGACGGTGTCGCGAGCGGACACGAAATTTCTGTGTAGGAGCGCTGAGCTAAAGAAGGGCGACTTCATGGCGAAGGCCCGTCGAACATCAGGTCATCAATTTGATCTAGCGACGGCTGATTGTTACTGTTCGCCTGCGGTTGATTGACTTGTTTCGTCCTGGTGATGCTCTTCGTGGATCCTAAGCATTTACGGCTGAGCAACTCGAGCTTTGCCGTATATGCGCGGACAGAAGCTTCATCTGAAGCCATGTTCCGAATTGCCCGAAGCTGATAGTACTTTGTGCTTTTCGATACAACTTCTAGGTCAGAGATTGAGTTATTGACGATGGATTCGCTACTTCGGCAGACATGCCATTTGCTCTCAAGGCATACATAGACGATTGAGCTGTCAAAAGGATCAACGCGGAGGTCCACGTCCTTTTTGAAACCTCGATAGTCCAGGATGGCCTCATTGGCGTACCACCTGCCGAGTACTCGAACCCCTTGGTTTGGGTAAAACGTATATGTTTCGTCTGGAGCTTCAATCGAGGTCAGTATGAGGAAGGCCTTGTTCCAGGCAACCGGTCTGCCGGAGAAGGGGAAATTTGAGTCAGACAAGCATCGAAGTTGATGGCGGCTTTCTAACTGCTCCGGCTTCGGCGCATGGTTGTAACAACCATATGCGTAGTGTTCAATGCTTTCGACAAAGTCACTCAGATCAAGCTTTGCTCGACGTTTTGGTGCATGGCTTCCTGAAATTCTCCTTGTGTACTTGATTCCAGGAATGAAGCCGGGCATTCCACGCAAGAACAGCTCTTTGAATGAGCCAAAGACCCTTTCAACTTCCTTGCCAAATCTCGGATCCACGGGTGGTCGATTTGATCGTGTGATCTGAAGGGAGGCGAGCATTACTGTGTAATGCACGCTCTCAAAGTCAGGGCCGCCATCCATGATAAGCACTTCGGGTACTCTGCCGTGGCGAAGGACACAGCAGCGGATTGCCATTGCACAGCTTTCGCGGCATGGAGTGCGGAAGGACACCCAAAGAGCAAGTACTTCGCCAGAGTAGGAGTCGACTATTCCAGTGACCCATGGGCGCTGTGTCACGGTTTTGCTTTCTGTAGTGCAGACGATCAGTTCGATGTCAGCTTGCCAGTGGTCTACATGGGCAATTGAGAACGCGCGCGTTGGAACTAGTGCGCGCTTGGAAGGATCGATAGGCCTTTCCTTCAAATTGCGCAGTCGCCGTCCACCTTGGTGGCCTGCGCTTTCCGCGATCCTGTGTACGTATCTCCAGTGTCGATAGATGGTTGACCTTGCCAGTGGAGATTCTGAATGGAGGACTGGGTGAGTCTTTAGTAGTGCAAGATACACTCTGCGTGCATGTGCAGGGTTTGCGTGATCCTTGTTTGCTTGCGAATCGTGAATCACCTGGTGGAGAAAATCATAATGTTGTTGTGATTTTCGTAGAGTGTGATTCCCGCACTTTTCCCACTTTGGAAAGAGTGAGCGTATATCTCCTCCCGATCTTCGAAGAGCCTCCCTGTATCGTCGTGCTGACCGTGCCGATCTCGCTTCTGGGTCAGATTTGTTCCCTCCGAGGGGCCCTTCGCAAGTTTCCAGCCTCTTTGTTAGCTCTACTAGATGTCTCGGATGAGCAATTGTATCTGTTGTGATTGCCTCGCCAGCCTGAAGGCATGAAAGGGCTTTCGCGCGTGATCTGGTAAGGGCATCTGCCTCCTCGTTTGAAGCGCAGATCCATGTGTCTCTGATCGATGTTAGTAGCGTTGTGTCTAGATCGGCATGTACGATTCTTGCGTCGACGAGTTGGAAGATTGCGGTGGTATCAGCTAATCCGAGGTCGTTCAAGAGATCTGAAAGTCTGATGATTCTTTCTTTGCATATGATCCTTAGCGCTCGTTTTCTGACTCCTTCGAGATAAGCGCTGTCAAGAATGCCGCGCACTGCTGCTAGCAGGCGGAGATTCTCGGCCCTTATCGACGAAGTCGTACTGTTGCGGATGGTTGTATGGGTTATGCCGAGCTTCTCGAAGTGTCGGTAGGCGGTCTCGTAGCGGAACCCGTCATCCGTGCGCACCCAGTCGAATGGACGCTCTCTGCATAGATTTTCCAGCTTTGAATCTTCTTTGACCTCATAGGCAACAACACAATCGTTGTGGATGATGAGGAAGTCAGGTGTGTAGGAGATTGGAGTTCGTACGCCACGCTTGTTGGTGATCATCAAATGCACCGCATTTGGCTGATCAAAGATCGCAACAATGTCCTCATCACGAGATCGTTCGAGAAGGAAGAAATATTCTCCGGAGCCAGACTCCGCTTGAAGGACAAGTCCAAGTCGCGGTATCGGTACATCAAAGATGAGGTTTCGATTTCGGTGTTCACCTACTAGACGGCTTGGCGGGGATGTTGCGACGTCTAGTACGTATTCCTCCCCTTTTGTGGGAAGCGACATCCTTCGCAATGCCGTGCGTATGTCGTCTGCTGTGGGTGGCTTTGCAGTCGGACGAAGTGAATACGTCGGCGATCGAGACTCGCGAATCACGGCACCCTCCTTCGTGCTCAGGGGCAGGTGCGTCGAGAGCACTAAGAATGTGAGCTACCAAGAGCGTCAAACAACCTTCTCGCGTGATGTGAGAATGTGCGGCTTCTTGACAGGGGATATCGAGGCTCGGAGGATAAGGGGCGCGGGGTTCTCGTTCCGCATGCTCCAAGAGAAGCCCCGTCAGCAGAACGGGGCTTTCTCTTTATCGACGAGCCCTCGTGGGTTAGCTATCCACTGGGGCGTCCTCCTCCGTCGAGCGTTGGGTAGTTGTGCGCGGCATTAGCGAAGCTTCGAGCCACGATTTCACAATTGAAGTGGCTGCAAACCAGCCACGTCTTCCCGGAAGTCGGAACATTTCGATAGGGAGGCGACCGGCTTGTCTCGCTTTGTAGAGCGCTTCGGTTGTCGGAAAGCCCATAAGGCGTGCCGTCTCCGCGCCGGTCAGAACCGGAGTCCGAGGAAGATATAGATCCAGGTCTATCGGCGATCGATCGCTGACGCGCATGTTGGCGCCTCTACGTACGGTTTGGTCCGGACTAACCGGGACAGAGGGGGCTGGGTATTGATGACACCAACCGAACCCAGAACCGCTTACCGTTGAGGAAAGGCTGGCATGATGGCGCTGCAGAAGTCAAGTAAACACATGAAAATAAAGATATTTTCTTTACGCCGAACGTACATACTACGGAAAACGTGAGGGAGTTAGCGCCGGGAGCTGAGGGTGCCAGGTAATGCGGTTAGCTGATCGCTCCTAACACGAGCTCAAAGTCAAATCTGCTCGTGTTCAGGATCATGGCAATCTTGCCAATATTAGGTTCGGAGCCGTTGTTCTTGGCACATCACTTTGGCCGATCTCTAATAGGGCCAGGGCGCCGTAGGTTTCCTGAATCTTGGCGGAAACTTAGGAGCTTGAGGGCGAGGTCGCACATGAGCAACGAAGAGAAATTTGCCGTCACGATAAGACCTGAGCTTCTGAAGTCGATTGAGGGAGCGCTCAAGACCGAAGAGACGCTGGTCCAGTTTGTTGAGGCCGCGTTGAGTGTCGCCTTAGCGAATCGCGAGGCTCGTAGCTCATTCACGCGCCGGGCATTGGCGTCGCGAGATGACGCGCTAGCGACGGGAAAGTACGCAACTACCGAAGAAGTGTTACAGGATCTGGAGGAGATTCTGCGGAAACACTCTTCCTGACAAGTGCGAATCATCTGACCATCTGACCTGCTCTCGGGTTGGCGACGCGACTACAACGAAGTGCGATCACGCAGTTCGCTCGGCAAGCGTATGCATTCCGCGTTCGTCGCTAGACCGTCCTAAGCAGAGGCGATTACTCTGAACCCTGGTGAAGTGGAGTGGGTGCTGCCTGTGCTGTCGAGCGGCCCTCACCGCAGCCGCTCGTCGCTCAGCACTCCGGACGAGTTAAAGCCAGGGACGAATTTGCCATCACTTATCGGGCGGTGGTGAGTCGGCCCACACGACAGCCGATAAAGGTGCAGTGCTGGCGTGGCCATTTCCCCAGAGCGCACAAAACTGTGGGCCGCAGCCAAGCTCCCGCAACTCCACGATGTCGCCTTTGGCCGACTTTACCGACACCAGAGGCTCTTTCTCGAAGTTGATAGCCACCGCCTTCTTCGCTTCGTAGCGGCCCAATTTGTAGAACGGAAGGCTCAACGCTGCAAATCCAAGCGTCATCAAGGAAATAAGCTCGATGGCTAGGAATAGGGCGAGTGCAACAATCACGGCGCGCGAAAAGACGGGAGAAGCAAGTGCGACCAGGCGGTTCTTTACTTTGAAAGGGCGCTCTGTCTTCCTTCCGCCTTTGTCCATCCTACGGTTGATCCATGCGAAGACGGACCAAATTAGCGCGATGGAAAAAATCGTCAGCAGAAGGACGAACCAATGGGTGGCGATCGACTCAAGAGTTGCGGCTATCAATTCTGCCAGTGCGTTGCCCCAAGCAACCGCTCCCTCGGTCAACATTCCAGGAGTGTCTAGCGGGAACATCTGTTGGTCGAGATGAAGGTAGTCATACCAACCGTCGTGATAAGCGCGACCGTTGAAATACGTTACAGGTGTCATCACCACGAAGAGCAATGAAAGTAAGGTGAGGATCTGCGTCCCTGTTTGTAGTCGAGCGGATGGCTTATCCGTAGCCAGTGTGGCCGACGGATCGACGGCAATTTGTGGTTCTAACTTGGTCATGAGGTTCCCCTGGTTGATTAGCGTTCGGTGGCCTTTTGAGAAGTCGATCGTCTTGTAAAAGGCCCACCCCAAATTCCTTAGCCTTCCAAGCTCACATCATTCGCTGAGATTGAAGAGCGCTTGCTCTAGAGCTGTCGCAACCAGTTTCGCAGTCGCTCCCATATGGATTCAGTTGTTGGTTGCGGTACCGAAGCGGGCGGTCTCGGCGCAGTGGTCGGGTGCTGCGCCAAGGCGGCATTTGGTTCCGTTTGGTAATACCGCGCGCGGGCGATTGCGTCGCTCTTCCGAGCCTTGGCAGTCAGCTCATCGGTCATTGCGCGGCACCAAACAATCCGGTTGCCTCGGATGAAGTAGTGAGACCGACAGGAGAGGCGGCTACTACCAATGGATGGATCGAGCGTGACGGCATCGCCATCGAACCGCATCGACCAACCCGCCGGCGAAAGAGGCGTGACCACCTTGTTGCCGCATCCGCAGGCACATAAATGGGCGGCCGTGCGGAATCGGAGCGAGACATAGAGAACACCCCTTTCCAGGGGTGTTGGGAAGCTTTCCACGAATCGGTGTTCAACGCGACTCAGACGGGACATGGGGTGGCCTCGCTGGCAGCCATGGTGCTGTTGGAGGTCGCATACACGGTTAGCGAGCTGGAGGATCGAGACGCGTAGAACCCAGATCGCTTTTTCCACGTTTCTACCGCCATGACGGCGTTCAGGGCGTTGAGGTCGGCGACCTGGATATTCGTGGCGTAGAGATTGTCGTCGTCATGGCCAGCCAACGGCAGTGTGGCCATGGCCTCGGGATCGCGCCCTGGATCGACGACGGTGACACGGCACTGCCCGAGAAGCGCCTGCGCGGCGTTCATGCGGACACCCATGCCGACATCGATGAGCGTGGCCGACGATCCCTCGATCGCGCTGAGGATAAGGCGTCGGGCGTCGGCTCGGTCGACGCAGGCGAACACGTAGTCGAAGTCGCGAAGCAGATGAGCGTTGTCCGCAGTGATCATCTCCGGGTGCGGGACGATGTGCCGGTGCACGGCCTGGTAGATGCCGGCCAGATACCCGACCTTGGTCGGCGCCGCTCGAAGGGTCTCGAGTGGTACCGCACCTGGATAGCGAAACGCGTTGTGCTGCTGGAGGACATCGCCGTCCCAAAGATCGATCTTGGCGACGGGCGTTTTCGCCACGAGGTCGAGCACATAGGCACCGGTGCCCCCCAGGCCAACAATCGCGATGCGCTGCGATTTAAGGCGGTCGGTGGGTACGCCAATGTGGGCTCGCGTCGAAGCGGTGTCTTCGTATGCGAACACGGATTCATTGCCGTCGGCCACGACGAGCGGAAACGTACGCGCACTGATGCCTGGCGAGAGGTGCTGGGCATGCCCTTCGAGCTGCGCAACGTACTTGGTGACCTTCTCGTAGTAGGACTGATAGAGGTGGTCAGCCGTCCGAGGTTTTGCGGAGAGGTAGTGGTTCACGGTGATGTCGTTTACCACCATGGTCGTGCTGTTGTTGATGATGGCGGACAAGGGTTGTCCCTGCGAATCGCAGGGACATTTGCCGATGAAATAGGCCGTGTGCTCCTGCGGCTTGACCGCGATGTCGCCGGTCAAGTCCAGGCGGAAGGCAAGCGTTCCGCGCTCCACACCGCGCTCCGTGTTGACGTACGGCACATCGTGGACGAGCAGGTAGCCTCCCTGCGGCACGAGATGAAAGCCCTCATTTCGCAGGCGCAGCAGATCAGGACTACGAGCGATCAGTGAGGAAGACATCGAATTCCATGCCCTGTTTGAGTTGGACGGACTGGCCCTTGACCAAGGTGCCGCTCGGGTTCTGTTTCGGTCCCTTGGCGTAGGTAACGGTGTAGGACTCCAGCTCATTGCAGGGGTTGGCCTGCGGGTACTCGAGGCGGACGATGCCCCAGTAGTCCATGACCCGCTGATGGACCGTGTGCGAGACGGTGTTGACGAAGATTTCGATATTGATCCGCACCGTCTCGAACCGCTCCACGCCAGGTTCGGAAAGGTCCACGCGATCATCGTCGCCCACTACGCGGTTCTGGCCTTGCGGGTGAAGGAGGACGACGTCCATGTCATCGGGATTGACCCCGGCGAGGATCTTCAGCACCCGCCCCGTGATCCACTGACTGCCCCAGTCGACGGAGCGATCATCCAAGGTCAAGCGGTAGATGCGGTCGCCGTAAAAGGCCAGGAACTTTTCCAGGCCGGGAGCCCGTAGGTCGACGAGGTCCTCAGGCCGCACCTCCCGGATCGTTCCGTTCGTCATCACCTGAAACAGCAGATGCTCGCGAGTGGGCCGCAGTTCCGCCACCACCAAGATCTGTTCGCCGGTCGGAACCGGATCAGCCACTACGACGGGGCGGAAGTGCAAATCGCCGTCGCCGACCAACAGGCCATAAGGACCGTGATCGCGGGGAGGCCGGCCTTCGCGGGAGGCCTGTGCAATATCTTCTACGTGGTCTTCGAAACGCTGATTCATCGGGGTAGTCCTCGATCGGGGGAAGGGGCCTAGAGCGGCTTTGGTTTGTGTCGGGTGGCAACGACCAGGCGGTAAGGGCCGGGGCTGAACGACGACTTCGTGCTCGTCACTTGCTCCTGTTGCCGAATCAGGCAACACTGGGGTACTTAAAAAACGGCCCTCCGGCCGTTGCTTTTCCAGGCAACACTTGGATTTTTAAAAAACCGACTAGGTCGGTTGCACAAGATCTTGGGTGTTGACTAGTTAGGCAACAGCTTATCTGGGGTGTCGTAAGAAATCAACATGAGGTGTTTATGGAACTTTCTGGTTTCCTCGCGGCAATGCGTAGCCGGGAAGAACTGAGCCTGCGAGAGCTCAAGGACAGGGCAGAGGAGCTGGACCACACCTACATATATAGGTTGGAGAAGGGGGACCGAGGGTCGCCCTCCCCGGAGGTGCGGCAGAGATTGGGCACGGCGCTGCGTTTGGATGAGCGCGAGCAGCAGGTTTTGGAGCTGCTGTCTGAGCAGTCGGTTGATGACGCCCTTTACGGGATCATGATGTCGGATCGCACTATCCCTTGGGACGATTTGCGCGACGTTGCGCGCTTAAGTTTCCGAGGTGAACGGCCGACGACTGAAGAAGCATGGATGAAACGCATCCGCATGATTCAAGAACTTTAAGGCACTCCCCTCATGGACGAGAACACGGCAGTTCTCCGCGCACGACACTTTCTGCAGGTTCACGGTGTCACCTCGGCGCCGGTGGATGTCATGGCGCTAGCCCAGGCCACGGGCTTTCAAGTGAAATTCGTGGAGCTCCTCGAGGGCGAGGCCGGTAGTACCGGGGTGCGCCGTGGCCAGCGGTACATCTTGGTGAACAAGAATGACCCGCTGATGAGGCAGCGTTTCACCATCCTCCATGAGATTGCTCACCACGTCCTAAACCTGCCGTCAGTGCATGGGCAGGCCAGTGGGCCGAGCGAATCGGCGCTGACGTCCGCGCCGGCGCGGCCGCCGGAGGAGAAGGCGTGTGATGCGTTCGCCTCCGAGTGTCTGGTGCCGTTGGCTGTCATCAAGCCACTGATCGAAGGAAAACCTTTCGGCGTGCAGATCGTCGCTGAATTGGCGCGGTCTTTCGGGGCTTCCCAGCACTGCATCGCCTCGCAGTTCATCAAGGCATCTACGGACTGCGTGGCCTTCGTCTTGGCGGAGGAGGGTCGGATCAAGTTGGCCTTTCCATCAACTGCATTACGCGCTGCAGGTGTCCGCCTTTTGCGCGGGACAAGGGTGCTGCGAGGTTGCGCAGCAGAGGTCGCCATGAGCGCGGAAGATGGCGCTGTCCGTACCGCAGAGTCGGAGGGTACGGATTGGAGTCATTCGGATGCTGCTGGGCGCTTCAGCGTCTACGAGGAGGCATCCTTCTATGCGCCAAAGCAACAAACGTATTCTTTCCTCACATTTGAACCGATGGAGTCCGAGCGCCCTTCGGATAGCGCGCGATTCACCCAAGGAGAGGATGAGTTGCTTCCGGAGCTAACGGGTGAACTCACATGGCGACCGAGAGCGCGGTGATTGTGCAGAAGCTTCTTAGTGGAACTCAGTAATGAATAGTCGGATTTGAACACAGCGTTTTGTGTTCGGCCTGCGTTCGACCTTCGGTTTTCGCGAAAATTGTCAGATGTTACGGAGAAGACAATGAGGACTCTTGGAATACGAGCAAAACCTAGGGAGGTTGTATTTGCAGTCTTCGACACCGAAGACCGATCACTCTTGAACGTTGAGGTAATCAAGATCCCCAAGGCCTTGGCAACACCGGATGGATTGAAGTACGTGCGAAATAACGTGCTCGATATCATTCGCGAGTACGACATCGATAGGGCGGGAATTCGGGTGACTGAGAGCAGCGCGCAAACTTTGAGCTTAGAGCGCATCGAGATCGAAGGCGTAATTCAGGAAGCTTTCGCAAGTAGTTTCCTCCGAGGCTACTACGCCGGTCAGATCGCTAGCATTTCACGTCGGCTTGGCTTTGCGAGAACTCAATTCAAGCCATTTGTCACTAACCAGGTGGCCTTCGATCAGGTGCCTGGGTGGGGGGATCTTAACCAAGAGGAACGCGAAGCCGTGCTTGTTGCCATGGGGGCCGAACATGCTTAAGCCGTACAACGTGGCTGATGTGACCTTCGAATTGAGGCGAGAAATCGGCGCAGAGGGGCGCAACTCGAGCGTCTTCGTTGCTCACGATCCCCAGCTGGATGCGGAGCTTGTCATAAAGAGGATCAGCAAGGCGAATCTAGATGTTGATGGCTATTTCGATGAATCAGCATGCATCTACGCAAGTTCACATTCAAACGTAGTGCCGATCCATTATGCCTGCCAAGACGATGAATCCATCTATCTGGCTATGCCTCACTATGCCAGGGGATCACTCAAGCAGCTGATGAGCCAACGGTTCCTCACCGTGCGAGAGATTGTTACGTTGGCAACGCAGTTCCTAAGCGGTCTCCATAACATTCATACCAAGGGATTCGTCCACTTCGACGTGAAGCCAGACAACATTCTCTTATCAGATCGCGAAGAGGCGCTGATCGCCGATTTCGGATTGGCTCGTGCGCGAGGTCTTGATGGCTTAGTTGAGCAAGACAGGCACTATGGAAAGATGGTTCCTCCTGAGTTCTTCACGCAGGAGGAATACGATCATCGATACGATATCTATCAGGTCGGACTAACGCTCTTCAGAATGAGTGTTGGGGACGCCCTTTTCTATGAACAGTTCAGGACCTACATGCCTGGTGGGCAATTTGATCGGTTGCTATTCAGGCACGCTGTAATCAACAACCAGTTTCCCAATACTGAAAGCGACGTGTTTCCAGAACACATTCCGGATACGTTGATCAGGGTAATTCGGAAGTGCCTCGAAGGCGTGGATGATCGTTACAAGTCGTGTATCGATGTCGTCAACGGACTTGCGGGCATTGAGGGAAAGCTCTTGGATTGGCAATACGCTAAGGATCCTGGCGGGGCGACCTGGGCTAAGCGGATAGACGATATGACCACTACGCTCCACGTAGCGCTAAACGGATCTTCTGTTGCAAAGAAGGGGCGTGTCGGTGGTCTGGAGCGTCGCATTGCTGAGTACTGCGTTGAGTCGTTGAGCCGGCAGAGGACAAAGAAATTTCTTCGGGAGAACTGACATGAAGAAAAGTCAGGCCAGCAAGAGACAATTTCTTTCTAGGACTCAGTTAGTTCAATCCAAAGATGTGGCCAGGTCTCCAAAACGTCGTGGCAAAGAGGCCGATTACGTCATTGATGATTCCGGCTACTTCATTTTGCCGAAAAAACCAAAGAAGCTTGCCTAGTAGAGAATTCCCGTCAGACGATCTTCTTCTGAGAATCGAGACAGATCTCCCTTGGGTGGCGAGGTAGTCTTGGGCGTTTGCTACGCGCCCGCTTATCGCTTCGGCATTGCCGTCCGCGTCGCAGTCGCAGCGCGCGTCGGCGTCAACCCAAGATGGTCGCCACGACTCCGAACGAACTGTGGGGCATGGACTTTGTCAGTGACGCGTTGTTCGATGGACGTCGGTTCCGCTCATTGACGGTGGTGGATCACTTCACCCACGAGTGCCTGGACATCGTGGTAGATCAGTCACTGCGCGGCGAGCATGGCCAGGCTGGTGGAACAACGTGGCAAGCCCGCGGCGATCAAAGTGGACAACGGAAGCGAGTTCGCCGGGAAGGTGATGGATCGCTGGGACTATGAGAATGGCGTGGAGCTGGACTTCTCTCGACGCGGCACGCCGACTGACAACGCGTTGGTGGAAAGCTTCAATGGACGGCTTCGGCAGGAGTGCTTGAACGAACACTGGTTCTTGTCGCTGGAGGACGCACGGAGCAAAATCGCAGCGTGACGGTGCTTCTATAACGAGGAACGACCCCACTCTGCACTGGCATGGAAAACACCTGCCGAATTCGCCCGAGAATACGGGTCCCAAGCGAATTCACAGGCGCCGTAAACGGTCGGATTCTCTACCGACGGTTGGCCAAGAAAACGGGGGTGGGTCAACAGGTCGGATTCTCTACCGACCGTTGGCCTAGAAAACGGGGGTGGGTCACGGGCATTAGACTGACGGCCAAGGGTGGACCGATTTAGGGGAGAGATGGGTGACGAAGAATTCGATACCTTCCTCGCGAAGTAAACGACGAGCTGGAGTCGAAGAAAGCTTCAGGTGCCTTCAATCAAATCGCTGCAGCGAACTCGCAAGTAATCGCGCAGGAGCTGGATTGCCGGTGTCACTAGAGATCGGTGAGCGCAGATCAAGTTCAGGGGAACGGATTCACCATAGGCGGCGGGAAATAGCTCCATCAGGCGTCCCGCCCTTATGTCCGGCAGGAGGTCGATACGCGACTTGTACACAACCCCGCGCCCGGCCACGGCCCAACGACGTACCACGTCGGCATCGTCACTGACGAGATCGCCAGTCACAGCCACGGTCCTTACGCCGTTGGGCAAATTGAAACGCCACCGATCGTAAATTTGATCGCCCCACACGAAGCAAAGACAGTTGTGATCCTGCAGATCCTCAGGCGTGTGCGGCTGGCCATTCGCACTCACGTACGCAGGCGAGGCGCAAAGCGCTCGCCGATTGTCCTCGTTCAACGCTTGCGCGACGAGTCCGGACTCCACGAGCGGTCCATACCGAATCGCTGCATCTAGCGGCAGGCGGTACAAATCGGCCACGCGATCGCTGATATGCAATTGCAGATGCAGACGTGGGTGCTGGTCCTGAAACCCTTCCAGCCATGGCAGCAAGATATTGCGACCAAGATCCGATGGCGCCGAAAGGCGCAGTAAACCTCGAATCTCCTGTTGCCCAAGAGCCAGCGCCTGCTCCCCATCCGCGATTGCCGCCAGAGCCGCGCGTGCATGAGGAAGGTACCGTTCGCCATCTTCGGACAAACGCAAGCTGCGAGTGGAACGCACAAATAGCCTTACGCCTAAGGCATCTTCCAGCCGCTGAACCGAGCTGCTCGCCAACGCGGGCGTCATATCCAGTCGCTTGGCGGCGGCGGAAAAGCTTCCTGCATCCGCAGTTTCGACAAATACCTGTATGTCGTCTATGCGCATGATTTTCGCCGAAACGCCGAAAGTGTTTCCACGTTTACCGGATTGATTGTGCGGGGCAAATGGCGAACCTTGTATGTGCCATAGAGCATCCGCAACAAGACTGTATGGAGAGCGCTCGACAACGGCAACCGTACCTCGGCAAATTCATGGTGAGAGTGCCTATGAACCCGCGCCCGACCTCAATCTGGCCCACCGCTCTGGATACCGCCTCTGGAGTCGACCTGGCCCATCGCGCGTCATGGCCGAATGCTTCCGATGTCTCAGCATTGTTACACCTATTGAGCCGCGCGGCTGCCGGGCGGGAGGGCGAATCCATCATCGTCAACCTGCTGGAGCAAACCGGTAAAGCGCCGGCATCTCGCCGCCGGGACACCCGTAAGCTTCTCGCCATCGGCTACCTCTGGCAGGGGGATGTAGACAGTGCGGTCTCCCTGGCGTGTGACATGCTCTGCCATCCGGCGCCCGCGGGATTTCGGTCGTTGCTCCATCTTCTTCTCCTGTTCGGCCAACTAAAGGCGTCCGCCGCCAACGGCAACAGGGAAGGCCCCTGTTCCGATTCGCCACATGCGTCTCCGCTCTCTGGCATGCTGAGCACCAAAGAGACCGCAGTCCTTCGGCTAATGGGTAGAGGACATAGCAACAAGAGCATTGCGCGCGAATTGCACGTCGCTCCGGAAACGGTGAAGTGTTACGCCAAGAAAATCTTCTTCAAGTTGTCGACTCACAAGCGTGCGGAAGCAGTGGCCCGTGCGTCGGCGATGGGCATTCTCTAAATCCATTTCGCAAGCTGACTCACCTATCGGGATAGCGATCTCTCGTAGGCGTCCGCCAGGTCGGTGGCATGAAATGAGAGCTCGCCAGTGCCGCGGACACGCAGCGAGCACCGCGCCGCTTGCTAGGGTTGAGAAATCCTTGGATGGCCGCCAAGGCGTTGCCGCGCGCTTCGCGACGTAACGGGGTCACCGCCCCGGTCGGGCATGGCTCAAAAGACGACGTGTCGATGATGCAAAACCCCCATCAGGGGGATAGGGCACTGCTTATCCCAGGGGCACACTCCGCGCATCACAACGCGCCGTCACACGTTGATGAACGAGCAAGCGTGACAGGTTGACACCCGAGAGCTGCCTGGCGTGTGCCGGGTAGTAACCCTGCTTTTATCTGTTTCCCGGAGTACGTCCATGGGCAAGAAAGTCGCTGAAATTCTCGTTGAGGTCCTGGAACAGGCGGGTGTTGAACGCTGCTACGGCATCGTTGGCGACACCCTCAATCTGTTTGCGGAAAGTTTGGACAGGAGTTCCATCGAGTGGGTCCATGTGCGCCACGAAGAAGCCGGTGCATTTGCAGCTGGGGCCGAAGCTCAGTTCACTGGCGGACTAACCGCATGCGCCGGCTCGTGTGGTCCCGGTAGCCTGCACTTCATCAACGGCCTGTACGAGGCCAATCGCAATCGTTCGCCGGTGGTCCTGATCGCGAGCCAGGTCATGAGTAGCGAGCTTGGCTTTGAATTTATCCAGGAAGTGGATTTCAAGTCGCTATTCAAAGAGTGTTCGGTCTACTGCGAACAGATCTATACGCCTGAACAAGCACGCCGAAAAGTCGTGGCGGCGTGTCAAGCGGCGATCGCCTTGAAGGGCGTCGCGGTTCTCATCGTGCCAGTCGATATCTCGCATGGCGAGGTGAAAGAGGACTTCCCGTATCGCGTGCATAACGCGCAGCCGCTTATTCGACCGAACGACCAGGAAATCAGCGACATCGCGAGGATCCTCAACGAGGGTCAGAAGATCGCCATCTATGCGGGGTCCGGTTGCGAAGGTGCGCTCGACGAGATCAAGGCGGTGGCTGAGAGGCTCAAGGCGCCAGTCGCCCATACGTCTCGTGCTAAAGATGCACTGGCCTACGATAACCCGTACAACGTCGGCATGACCGGCATCTTAGGTAACGAAGCCGGATACAACGCCATCCTGGAGTGCGACACGCTACTCATGCTGGGCGCCGACTTTGCCTGGCGCCAGTTCTACCCAGACCACGCCAAGATTGTGCAGATCGACATCAAGCCGACGCACCTGGGCCGACGCCATCACGTGTCGCTCGGGGCGGTGGGCGACGTCAAGGCAACACTGCAGGCGCTTCTTCCGCATCTGGAAGAAAATCCGGACGAGTCGTTCCTTGGGGAATTTGTCGATCGCTACAAGAAGGTTATCGAGGAAACCCAGAAGCACCTCAAGCCGGGTCACGACGACACCATCCCCGCCTCATACCTGATGTCGCGCATCAATAAGTATGCGGCCGACGACTCCGTGTTGGTCGCTGACGACGGATCACCCATTGTTTGGGCCACTCGCCATTTCGACGCCAACGGCAAGCGACGCATCTTCGGCAGTCTGCTCCACGGAACCATGGCCTCCGCCCTGTCCAGCTCGTTTGGTTTGCAAAAAGCCGCCCCTGACCGCCAGGTCATCGCCTGTTGCGGCGATGGTGGCCTCACCATGCTCTTTGGTGAACTGATCACGACCATTCAAGAAAATATACCGGTCAAAATCATCGTGTTCGACAACGGCAAGCTGGGTTTTGTGGAAATCGAGCAGAAGGCCGAAGGTATCCTGGACACCTTCACCAAGCTCAAGAATCCGGACTTCGGCAAGGTGGCTGAGGCCATCGGGCTGTGGGGGAAAACGGTCAATAAAGCTGCCGATCTCGATGGCGCGATCCAAGAGTTGCTGGCCCAGCCGGGCCCTGGTTTGCTCAACGTCATCGTCAATCAGTTGGAGCTGGTGAAGCCACCCATGATTGAGTTGAAGCCGGTGGTAGGCATGGCCTTGTATTCCGCGCGCGCCATTCTGCACGGACGTGGCGCAGATGTGCTGGAAATGATTCGCGAAAATATCTGAGGTTTCTGGGCCGCACGCAGCCGCGTTCACAGGCCTTTCCGGAGCCACCCTTCGGGGTGGCTTTTTTCCAGAGCGTTCCCGCGATTGACGCAGCCATTTTGCACACGGTTGTAGCAAATCGTCCTAAAGCGGGCAGTGCCGGGCCCACGACAAGATGCCGTCGGACACGCCCCGTTGCCTCATCACCTTGGTCGACACACGACCTTGGCCAGCCCGACTCGCACAGGGGGTTGTCGGATGCACATCTCTCACAGGCAAACTTTCCATTGGGCAACGCGCACGGTGACGCTGATAGTCGCCGTTGTGTCGCTCTGCGCATGCAGCCAATCGCCATCGCGAAACATTTTGGGGTCTTACTTCCCGACATGGATGCTTTGCGCTTTGGTCGGCATCGTTGGCACCTTTGTTTTGCGTGCTGTGTTGGTCAAGTCCGATATCGACAAAGATCTTCCCGTTCCCGTGCTCGTATATCTAAGTCTCTGGATCGCCATCACCCTGGCGGTCTGGTTTTTCTGGTTGGGCTGAGGAGAGACGCACATGTCTACAAAGCGTCTTGCCGCACGCGTGATCGCCTTCCTTTCCTTCGCTCTGGCGCTGGTACTCATCGTCGTGTGTGTGATCGTTGTGGACCAGCGGCCACGCACGCATGACGGCTATGTCTACGCCTATAGCGCCTTGCTCACGCCCGAGGTAAGCGGTCGCATCGTTGCGATCCAAATCCGCAATGATCAAGTCGTGCATAAGGGCGATGTGCTTTTGCGCATCGATCCCGAGCCCTTTCAATACAAGTTGGAACAGGCAAAAGCACAGGTAACTGCACTGAGGGCGCAGATCGACCTTACCGGCCGACAAGTGGCTTCCCAAGGTTCCGGGGCCGAGGCTGCCGCGCGGCAGGTGGATCGTGCACGCCAGCAAGTCTCCCTTGCGCGGGACACGCGAAAGCGTCTCGAGCCACTCGCTGCCCGGGGCTTCGCCACCGCACAGCAGCTGGATCAGGCGCAGACTGATGAGCGTAGCGCGGAAGCACAATTGGCTGCGTCCATTCAACAGGCATCGCAAGCGAAGGAAGCCATCGGCGATGTGGAAAGCCTGAAAGCGCAGTTGCTGGGAGCCATTGCGGCACAGCAGCTGGCCGAGCGTGAACTGAGAGAAACGACGATCACCGCCCCTGTCAATGGGCGCGTTGTCGGTTTCAACCTGGCGCTGGGCTCCTTCGCCACGGCGGGGCACCCGCTGCTGACCGTGATCGATGACGACAATTGGTACGCCGTCGCCAACTTCCGCGAAACAGACCTTGCGCATCTACACGCGGGGGACGTGGCCACGGTATGGATTATGGGCCATGACGACCAGCCGCTTGCCGGATCGGTCGAAAGCCTGGGTCCCGGCGTGCAGCCCACCGGTTCCGTGGGACCGGGTTTGCCGCAAGTAGACCGCAATCTCAACTGGGTGGTGGTGGCGCAGCGTTTTCCCGTATGGATACATTTGCGACGCAGCGACGCGTCTTTCCTGCGCATTGGTGCAACGGCTTCGGTGCGGGTGACACATGATCACGCAAGCTGAAACCGCGACGGATCGAATCTCGTCATTCATAGGTCGAGAGCTGGCGCTCACGCCCGAGCGTCGACGTTCCATCGCACGCATCGCGCTTGGCTGTGCCGTCATGGTAGCCATCACCATGACATTCAAGGTTCCGCTACCTGCTTACGCTGCCTATCTTGTCTTTATCGCCAGCCAGGAAGACGCCGCGTCCACCCTGAAGACCTCACTGGGCGGCGTCGTCGCGGCCACCATCGCGGTAGCGATTTCGCTGCTGTTCTACATCTTCGATGCCGGTGAGCCAGCGCTGCGCATCCCGCTTCTCGCACTCAGCACCTTTGCTGGTGCGTTCTTTACCCGTACCAGTTCGTTGGGGCCGATTGCGTTTTTGTCCGGCTACATACTGGTACTGACCCAAACGCTGGCGGATGAAATCCCTCTCACCGATCCGCTGACCCATCAATTACTCTGGCTGTGGGTAGTGGTGGCGGCACCGATCACGGTCACCGCCACCATGCAACTTTTGTTTGGCGAAAGCCCCGTGGCCTTGTCACAAAAGCGCGCGGCAAATCTGTTCGAACGCCTGGCTCGCCATGTCGAAGATCCTTCCACTGAGCCGGCAAGCAGAGTGCGCGATGAACTGATCGCGCTTAGCCAACTCAAGAGCAAGGCGCTTCAATGGGACAAGAAGCTAAGGGTGTTTGCCCAGGAGGACGACACCCTGATTGCCTTGCTACTTGAGATCCTGGCGATTTCCTCGCAGCTGTCAGACGACGGCCTGGACACCCGGCGCAACGCATCCGCGGCCATACGCGCCGCCGGAACAGCATTCGTCCGGAGACGCCATTCGCGTGCCGACCCTGAGCATCCTTCCTCACTTGACCCCGTGAAGCCATCGACGCAGGCGACTGGACGCTCACTGCAATTAGCCGTTCGTGAGCTCCTCGACTGCGCCCGGGATGGGTCTGCTGTCGCTGCCCAAGTCGAGCCGGCTCCGACGGGCACGCATGGCTTCCTGGTGCCCGATGCTCTTCTGAACCGTGGACACGCGCGCTTCGCCATCAAAGTCATGCTGGCGGTGCTCGCCTCGTACGCAACTTATACGCTGCTTGACTGGCCGGGCATCCGCACGGCCGTTACCACCTGCTTCTTCGTGTCGCTGTCGACGTTCGGCGAGAGCATGCATAAGTTCATGCTGCGTGCTTCTGGCGCTCTTATCGGCGGTCTGATGGCCGGTCTGTGCATCGTCTTTGTCATACCGCTGCTAACGGATATCGGGCAACTCTGCCTGTTGATCGCTGCGGTATCGGCTTTCGCCGCCTGGATATCCACGGGAAGTCAAGCGATCAGCTATGGCGGCATGCAACTGGCCTTCGCCTTCTTCTTGGGCGTACTGCAAGACTACGGACCGAACACGGATCTCACGGTTTTGCGCGATCGCACCGTCGGCATCCTGATAGGCAACCTATGGGTGACGCTGGTCTTCGCATCCCTATGGCCTGTAAGTGCTGACCAACAAGCGCGCGCCTTTCGTGCAGCTGCCTTGAAAAAGATCAGCGCCATGCTGCGAAGCTCGCATGGAAGATCGCACCAAGGCTTTTTTCAGATCCAGCAGGACTTGTCGCGCGCCGACACGATGCAGGCACGCGCCGCCTTCGAATGGCGAAACATCAGCAAAAACAAGCAAGAACCGTCACTCGACGCCGCCGAGCGCATCGCGACGCATGCGCTCATCCTTCTACGTGTGCGTGACGCAGAAGCGCATGGCACTGCGATGACAGAGGCGGATACTCAGCTCGCTTTACAGATCGATGCGCTGCTCGATCCCGGCCAAGCCCCGCCAAGAATGTCAGACCTACCAGAAACGACATCTTCATTGCTACATCAAGCCCGAGCTCAACTTGAAGAGGATCTTGGCCATGTCGCGCGTCCCGGCTGAGCACCGAACACTTCGGCGTCGGATGCTGGCTGTTGCTCTAGCGCTCTATGGTGGAGCGGGGCAAGTATATGCACAGTTTGACGACTCCCGTTCAACGGTATCAACGACGAAGCTCATCGGTGAGCAAAAGGTTTATTCACTGCAAGATCTGATTGGCGTGGCGCTGGAGAGCAATCCCTCGTACCTTGAGGCAGAGCAGCAGGCACTTCACGCTCATCTCGAAACGTCCCTGGTGAGGGCTCAGTACGCCCCGCAAGTCAACATCAAAGCCCTGGCTGGCAACGAGCACACGCCTCTACCGATTACGCGCAACGTCTCGCCTCGTGGCTACATCGTATCGACTTCTCGCGAGATTATTCCTTCTCTTCAATTGAAGTGGCTGCTATTTGATTTTGGCCGCAAGAAGGGCCAGGTGGAGGAAGCCACGCAGCTGGCTCTGGCCGCTGAGTCTGGCCTATTGGGAGCGCAAGAGAAGCTCGTGTTTGACGTTTCACACGCCTACTTCGACGTGACGTCTGCACAGGGAAAGGTGCGTGCGGCAGAGAAAGGCTTGCACGCGGCCCAGCTCATGGAAGAAGCCGTCAACGATCAGAAGCAGCATGGACGCGCCACGGTAGTTCAGGTGGCCGAAGCCCATAGGCAGACAGCGGCTGCGCAAGTTACCCTCACGAGAGCCTCGGGCGGTGCGCAGACAGCATTTGCGATGCTAGTGGCCACGGTGGGGCTGCCCGCGGAATCGCAGTTTCAACTGTCGTCACCTTCAGGCGTAAGCCTGGACGCCGTCCAGAGACCCACTCTTGCGGCGCTGATCGATACCGCCATGGGCAATCGGCCGGACATTCTCGCCGCGCAAAGCAAGGTGGCAGCTGCAGCCGCAAAGGTTGCGGTCACCAAGGCCGACTACCACCCTACCATCAGCATCGAAGCCCAGGTCTACCAGAACATCGGCAAGACCAGCAGCGACAACAGTCCGTTCTCCAGTATCAATCTCACTGGCAACAGTATTTTCGTAGCGTTCGAGCTCCCGCTATTTGACGGTGGAGCGCGCGCAACCAAATTATCCCTGGCCAGTTCGGAGAGAGCACAAGCGGAAGACGCATTGGCCGAGACCAAGAATCTCGCCGTTCAGCAAGTCGTGCAAAGCTATAACGACCTCAAAACCAGTGTGGACAATCGCAAGCAGGCGGTCGAATACACCCAGGCGGCCGAGATCGCGTATCAGGCCTCTCTTGACTCGTACAGGCACGGCATGGCCAGCGTCACCGATCTAACCAATGACGAGGCAGCGCTCGCTCAGGCTGAAGCCAGTCAGGAAGATGCCAATGCAGACGTCATGATCGCGCAAGCCGCGTTAGCGCTGGCAACTGGTCAGCGCACCATGGGGCCTTAGCCTAGTGTCTCTCGCGCCCGTTCGCAGGCTTTGTGGCCTGATCCCACCGTCCTGCCGATCTTATGGGGCCATCTGACGAAGTCGAATCGCGATGGCGCGTTGGCCTGCGTTCCCGATGCGTCGAAGAATGGGACTTCAAGGATTTGCGCTGCTCCAACGCAGGGCGCCGCGCCAGCGTAGGCATCTACAACGGGTTAGCCTTGCATACCACATAGCTTCATGATCAAGCGTAGCAGTGACGCCGCGACGGCCAAGAAGCAGACGCCTGCTAGCCATATGGCGATAAGCCAGCCGAAACGGCGAATCCAGAGACTGACCGGCGTTGCTGCGCCCATCATCAGTGATAGCCCTCGGTCGTTCCGATCTTGCCGCGAAACACAAAGTAGGACCAGGCGCTGTAGGCAAGGATAAACGGGATGATCAGTAGGGCGCCCACAAGGGCGAAGCCCATGCTCTGCTCCGGCCCGGCTGCGTCGCGGAACGAGATGGATGGCGGGACGATATGGGGCCATATGCTGATAATCAGCCCTGTATAGCCCAGGAACAGAAGAAACAGCGTCAAGACAAACGGCTTTGCCTGACCGTCGCGTCGCAACGACCTCACGATGGCCAAGGATGTAAAGAGAACCAAGATCGGCACGGGGCAGAAGAACGCGATATTCGGCAACACGAACCATCGCTGTGCGATACCGGGATGAGTCAGAGGCGTCCACACGCTCACTATCGCTATAGCAACCAGCAAGATCGTGAGCAGCAGCTGTGCCGCCCTGCGCATGAGACCCTGGATGAAGCCATCGGTCTTCATGACTAGCCATGTCGTGCCCAGGAGGGCATAGGCGACAACGAGACAGAGGCCTGTGAATACACTGAAGGGCGAGAGGAAATCGAGCGCGCCTCCGGTGAAGACCAGGTTGTCCACGCTAAAGCCGTTGATGATGGCACCCAAAGCGATACCCTGCGAGAGGGTGGCGATGAATGATCCCCACGTGAAGGCTTTGTCCCAGAACGGCTTGTGCGCTTCGTCCGCCTTGAAACGAAATTCGAAAGCGACGCCGCGCAAGATCAGCCCGATCAACATGAAGATGAGCGGAAAATACAGCGCGCTAAGCAAAATGGAGTAGGCCGTAGGAAACGCTGCGAGCAGTCCCGCTCCCCCCATGACAAGCCACGTTTCATTGCCGTCCCACACGGGCGCCACCGTGTTAACCATCCGGTCGCGGTCCTCCCGATTGCGTATCAGCGGCAGAAGCATGCCGATACCCAGATCGAAGCCGTCCATGATGACGTACATCATCAGCCCGAAGCCGATGATGACCATCCAAATAAGTGGCAGATCAATGCCCATCAGTTCACCCCTAGCCAGTTCATTTGGTGATCGCAGGATCGATGTTGTCCGGCGTTGCGGAAAGCGGTCGCACCGGACGCCTGACTTGGTTTTGCTCCAGTCGGTGCGCGCCGCGGACGCCGTGCGGCCCCTTGGCTACAAGCTTCAACATGTAGCTCACGCCGGTGCCGAACACGAAGACGTACACGACCACGAAGATGGCCAGTGTGGTGGATACGGCTGCGGCCGAATGGTTCGAAACCGCGTTTTCCGTTCGGAGCAGCCCATAAACCACCCACGGCTGGCGGCCAATTTCAGTGGTCATCCAACCGGCCAACAGGGCGATCAAGCCGCTGGGGCCCATGAGCGTTGCAAATCGTAGGAAGAGGTGCGAGGTATAGAGGCGTTTGCGTGCGCGCAGCACGGCACCCCACAGACCGAGGAGAAACATCAAGAAGCCGAGCCCCGCCATCAGGCGGAAGGTCCAGAACACGATGCTCGAATTGGGTCGATCGGCCTTGGGAAAGGATTTCAATGGCGGGATTTGCCCATGAAGACTATGCGTAAGCAAGATGCTGCCCAGACGCGGCACTTCCACGGCAGCGTGGGTTACTTCAGCTTCCATGTCGGGGAACCCAATTAGAACCAACGGGCTGCTGTCTCCCTTGCTTTCCCAGTGCCCTTCGATGGCAGCAATTTTTGCGGGTTGGTATTTGAGCGTGTTCAGGCCATGCGCGTCACCCAGAAAAATTTGGATGGGCGCAACGATGACGATCATCCACATGGCCATCGACAGCATCGTGCGCACTGCCTCGTTGCTGTGTCCCTTCAGGAGATGCCACGCGCCTGAAGCGCCGACGAATAGCGAAGTCGATAGATATGCCGCCACCGTCATATGAGCCAGGCGGAACGGGAAAGAGGGGTTGAAAATCACTTTCAGCCAGTCAACCGGGATCGCGCGGCCATTGACGATGGCAAAGCCTTGCGGAGTCTGCATCCAGCTATTGGACGCCAGGATCCAGGTGGTGGATATCAAGGTGCCGACGGCTACCATGACCGTGGCGAAGAAGTGCAGGCCAGGCCCCACCTTGTCGCGACCAAACAGCATGACGCCGAGGAAGCCGGCCTCAAGAAAAAATGCTGTCAGCACCTCGTAAGCAAGCAGTGGTCCCGTAATACCGCCAGCCATTGAAGAGAACTGGCTCCAGTTGGTGCCGAACTCGTAGGCCATCACTAGGCCTGAAACGACCCCCATCCCAAAATTGACGGCAAAGACGTGCATCCAGAACTGATAGAGGTCTTGGTAAACGCGCTCTTTCTTCCATAGCCATAAGGCTTCAAGCACCACCAGAAAGCTGGCCAGGCCGATGGTAATGGCCGGGAAGATGATGTGGACCGACACCGTGAAGGCAAACTGCATTCTCGACAATTCGAGCGACGTCAAGCCAAACATATTGGGTCCTCGGGGCGCGTGGCGGGCTCGCGATCAAAAGGGGCTGAGCCGGCTATATGCGGGTTAGTAGCGTGACGGTAAGCGCGTTAACCTTCGCAGATGTCACCGGGCAGCCAGGAGTGATGGGGCTAGCGATTATGTTGATCGGCTCGGCATCGCAACTAGCAGGGCCTGCAATCGAAAGACGATGCATCTAGCCTGCGCTGTCGATTCGCTGGAAAAGGCATGTTTGTCATTTCGATGGGATGCTTTGACCCTCACTGCCGACGTACTCGGTTGGGCCCACTCTCCTACGTCTAGGATCCCCGATGCGCTGCTGCAAAGCGGCCCCCCGAAAGGGGGCATTTCCTGTTTCCAGTCAGCCCGGACCCAAGCTCGAACGCCTGTCGAGCGCATGTGTCATGGCTGTGACTAGTGGGGCGGTTGTACAAAACTGGCGCCCGGCCATCCCGATCCGTAAGCGAGGGCATGGGTTATTCTTAAACGACCGGGGCTGACGCGGTCCTGGCGGAAAAATCTACGTACCGACATAGGGCGTACCGCGGTGGCTATCGGGTTCAACAAGATTGACCGTCTGATCCTGGTGTTGTGGCTAGTATTGGCCACTCCGCTGGCGGCGCCGAGTTTGGCGCGCGCCGATTCCCGCCCATGGACACTGGATCGTTACCAGCACTCGGCATGGACAACACGCGACGGCGCGCCTGTAGGCGTTACCAGCCTAGCGCAGACGAAAGACGGATTTATCTGGATTGGATCGTCTGAAGGCTTGTTCCGCTTCGATGGCCTTCGCTTCCAACACGTCGAAAAAATCGGTTCCGTTGCTCTGCCAAAACTTCCGCTCATGACCGTTTTCTCCGGGGCGGATGGCGGCCTTTGGCTGGGCTACTCGCACGGGCCTATCTACGAAATCAAAGGCGACACCATTACGCATGCGAGCTCCGAGGAACATGGACCGGTCAGCACCATTAATAGTCAGTTCGTCGATGGTCCGGGCGGTGGTATCTGGGCTTCGGTTGCGCCCAATGTCATGACCTTTGATGGGAAGCGATGGAAAGTTCCAGACGAAGGCTTCCAAGAAATCTTGGCTCAAAAAGAATTTGTTACCCGCGTACTAGTCGATCGCAACGGAAACGTGTGGACGGGCACGCTAGACAAACTTCTCTATCGGCCGGCGCATGCAACGCGGTTCACGACATTGGAGACATCAAACAAGAAAGGTTTCGTCTCAGACATTGTGCAAGGTAAGGACGGAAGCGTCTGGGTTTGCTACACCGAAAGCAACATCGAGCGGTGGGACACTCGTGCGCCTACACCAATCAGATCCAACGCCGGCGCGCTGACCGCATTGGTCGCACGCAACCTGGCATTCGATGAACAGGGAAATGCTTGGCTAAGGACCCAGAAAAGCGGCATTGAGCAAATCCCAGCAGCATATCTAAACGATCAGCCAGGGGCCGCAGAGGGCGCATTGGCTATCGGCAAGTTCGATAGTTCAAACGGCCTCAGCTCGGACGCTACTTGGACGCTCTTGGTCGATCGAGAAGACAATCTATGGGTGGGAACGAGCCACGGCATTGATCGCTTCAGTCGGAGTAACTTTGCCCGATCGCCGTTTCCCCAAAACGGCAGCATGTACGCGCTCACGGCCGGGAAGGATGGCTCGGTCTGGGCTGGAATGCAGTTACAGGATACCCAGAAACTGAAGGATGGGCATCTCAGTACATCGATCCCAGGATCAGTGGATGCAATCTATGCCGATCGCGACGGTAATACATATTTTTCGCGCGAATATTCAGGCAATTCGTTTGATATCTGGGTAAGTAACCGCGCAGGCACTAAGCTGCTCGCGCACTCGACGTCGCCGTTGCACTACATGACGGCGATCGTCAAGGACAGTCGTGATGTCCTTTGGGGTTTATCGGAGAATTCGACGAGCGGTAGCTATAGCTTGTTCAATCTCAATGGAGACCACTGGGTGCCGTTCGCAATCCCCAAAGTAAATCGTCCTCCATCTGCACTGTATGCGGATGACAGCGGACGCGTTTGGTACGGCTATTTGCGAGGTCGTTCGAACATTGATCTCATCGGAGTTATCGATGGCGGTAAGGTCTCTTTGCTCGGTGCAGATCAAGGAGTAACCATCGGCAGTATAGGCGCCTTTATGAGTAACGGTCGACGCCTTTGGGTGGGTGGAAGTGAAGGTCTGGGTTTTATGGATGGGATGCGCATGCAGGTCGTTCGGCTGTCTCAACCGTCGTCGTTGGGAACGATCACCGGCATCGTCTTCGCTTCTAACGGTGACATGTGGATACACACAATGTCAGGCGTTTACCGCGTGCCATCAAGGGATGTTGTCCAAGCCGAGAGCGATGCCTCACATGCTCTAACTCTCACGAAATTTGATGGTTTAGATGGATTGCCCGGTCCCCCGGATATCCACTACGGTCATCCAACCATCGCCAAAAGCACAGACGGACGATTGTGGTTTGCCACCATCAATGGCGTGGTTTGGCTGGATCCAAGCCAGCTTGTAAGCAATCCCGTTCCGCCATCGATTGCCATTACGAGAGTAGCCGCCAACGACATCGCTTACGGTCCACATGACAAACTGGTATTTCCGGCGCTGACGCGTAACCTTGATATCGAATTCTCGGTACTCAGCCTCTCCATACCGGAGCGCACCGACGTCAAAGTGCGTCTGCTTGGCGTCGACCATGACTGGAAGGAAGTTGGAACACGTCGGGAAGTCAGTTATTCAAATCTGGCACCAGGAATGCACCAATTCGATATCGCAGCTTCCAACAACGATGGAGTCAGAAACCAAGAGGACGCGCACTTGGTCTTCTACATCAAACCCGCCTTCTACCAGACCCAGTGGTTTAGGGGTATCTGCGTGTTGGCTATCTTGGTCGCCCTATGGCTAGCAATAGCTCTGCGGCTTCGCCATCTCTCTCGGCGCCTGCGTCTCAGCCTCGAGGCCAAACACAAAGAGCGCGAAAGCATCGCCCGCGAGCTTCACGATACGCTGTTGCAAGGCATGCAGGGTCTGCTAATGCAAATAGAGTTCTGGGCCCGTAGAACCGACCTTGCCCCGCATCAACGCGATGCGGCCACCGCGATCGAGGAAAAGATGCGCGACGTTCTGATTGAGGGCCGCGACAAAATTCGCCTCCTCCGGCAAGAAGACAGGCGCGATTTGGATCTTGTCTCGGAATTGCTCACTGTCGGCCAAGCCGCGTCTGCAACTTCCCCAGCCCTCTTCTCCTTGCGTGTGGAAGGGGAGCCTTTGCCTATTCGTCAGGAAGCTGGTGTTGAGATCTTCGCCATCACTCGTGAGGCCATCCTTAACGCCTACCATCACGCTGATGCAGACAATGTCGTTGTGACGATCATCTATGAAGCGAATACGCTTCAGATTGTTGTTAGCGACGATGGGGTGGGTATCGACAGAGAGCTTATGGAGGCCAGACAGCGTGCGGGCCATTGGGGCATTTCGGGTATGCAGGAGCGTGCGGAGAAGATCAACGCGCGCCTTAAGATAGATGTGTCGGCACCAGGTACCACCATCCGCTTGACCGTCCCTAGACGTGGAGCCTACCTCTCTCCTTCCCGTGGGAGCGCGAGCCGAATCCAACGGTGGAAGCAGCAATGGCCGAGAAGACATCAAACGGAAAAAGCTGGTGCGTGAAGCATATTAAATACCCTTTCGAGCGTTGATATATCGCGCCTAGTTGTGCATATTTAAACGATCCCAAACGTAAATTCGATCGCGCCATCTCCTCTAATCATCGGCATCTATCACGTGTTTGGATGAGACCTTGAACGAAGAGGCACAGCGGTTCCGCATCCTTATTGCCGACGACCATCCCATGATTCGGGATGGCCTTCGGTCTATGCTCTCTGCAGAAGATGACATGGTTGTCGTCGGTGAAGCCGGAGATGGTAAGGAAGCCATTCAGGGCTTTCGCGACCTGAGGCCGGATCTGTTGCTCATCGATCTACAGATGCCTGAAATAGACGGTTTGCAGGCCATATCTATCATCCGCGGAGAATTCGCGGACGCCACTATCATTGTTCTCACGAGCTTCCTTGGGGATGCCCGAGTCGCGAGGGCATTCGCGCTGGGCGCAACGTCATATCTCCTCAAGACAGCCCGCGGCCAGGAGATCGTCCGTGCCATCCGTAGTGCGCTCGCCGGTCGGCACACTATCGCTCCAGACGTGGCACAACAGGTTGCCCGCCACATTGGTGAGGAGCCGCTGACGGAGCGAGAGACGAGCATCCTTAAGCTGGTCGCCCAAGGCCGCAGCAATCGCAATATCGCCAATACGCTCTTCATCTCCGAAGACACGGTCAAGGCGCGCATGAAGAGCATTATGCGCAAGCTCAACGCCGACGATCGAACCCACGCGGTGATGATCGCTATCGGTCGCGGCTTCATCGACGCAGTGGAGTAGCTCTAGCTGCTGCTCGTCATTTGTCGTCAGAGCCCACTGAGTCGCTAGGAGCGGGACTTGGCTCACCCGGTCCAACTGCCGTTTGGTCAGATAATGCCAAGTGACTTTCCTAAAGCGACAGCCTCCGCGCGCGTCTTGGTAGATAGTTTAAGCGCAATACGCTTAATGTGACTCTTAACGGTCTCTGGTGTGATGTACAAATCCCGCGCGATCGTTTTGTTGGAATACCCTTTGCTGATTAGATGAAGCACCGCTACTTCGCGCCGGCTAAGTATTCGAGCCTGGTTTTGATTGAGGTTATCCTCGGGAATTGCGGTCAGGGCGCTACGGGTGGCAAGGATCGCATTGATATATGCATTGAGATGACCCAACTGGTGCTTCTTCGCTGCGCGAATCCTGCGCAGACAAGGTGCTATGTATTCAAGCTCATCGACGAAGGTGCGAAAAAGACCTGCTGAAGCACCCTTCTCGAGGGCTCTAAGTAAACCTGCACAAGCCTCGTCTGAGTGTTCTCTATGAAATAAACTGGCTGCCGCCAACGCTGCGTACCGTACGGCGAAGGTCCCTTGGTTGCGCTCGTTCAGCCAACAACTTAGGCGCGTGAACCCGTCTGCCGCTTCGGTGCGATCGCCGGTGGCAAACATTAGTCGCAGACGGGCAGCCTCCAAAGGCCACGCCGATCTGTCTATCGGCACATCCAATTGGGAACCAAGCGGATCGCGCTGCAATGCGTGGGAAAGCACCTGGGTTGCCAACGACAAATTTCCCTCCTTGATGAGCAGGGTGACCTCATGCTCCGCAAGATGTGCCGCCAGCGTCTTCCAGCCGCGTTGCCTGCTTGCCACTTGGCCTCTGCGAATCAGAGCCAGCGCGTGTTTAGCATGCCCGTTCGCAATCGCCACCCGGATGGCCACCGTCATGCCCCATAGTGCGGTATCGACAGATCCATATTGATCAATGGCTGCATCCCTGCCGCGGATTAGCGTGAGGGCCTCGTCCTGCTCACCCATTTCATAGGCGATGGTCGCGAGCACGCAGCGCGATGGCAGCGAAGCGTTGGCATCGATACCGAACGCGAGATCCCCCAATTCCAAAGCCCGGCGAGCGTTGCGTTCCGCCAACTTCAGTCGAAGCTGCTCGGCTTCAGCCGCAGCCTCAATCGAGAGATTGATGATTTTGAGCGCCCGCATATTCAGGCGCCCACAGTAGTGCCGAGGCATTGAAAGTTCGTAGAACAGGTCGAGCCTTCGGGTCTTCCAACAGGCGTAGCGTATGACCGTTAACAAGAGCAAACGAAAGCACGTTGTCGCCGATCGTGATACCACGGATCGCGCCAACTCCAGAGCGCGCTCGGCATCGTCCTGCCAAATGAAACCGATCGCTAGAAGCGCCTCCAGTTCGTCACGACTGGTCCATCGTTGTTCGATCAGATCCTGGCGCTGAATCAGCGATCTGACGACGGTAAGATGCCTCATCAGTTCATCACGCTCAAAACGTTCGGCCGCTAGCCAAGCTGCATCAAGAAGCTCGCGCGTATGCGTAACACTTTCTACGCCGGAATGAAGATCGACAAAGCATGGCGCTTTCACAACCGCAAGTGGCCGCTGATAGCTGATGTCATCCAAACGGACGCACCCATTCATGAGTCACCTCGAAAGCTTGCATAGCACAGCAGATGAGTCTGTGGTGTGGCTTGTTCTAACTCTTTATCGACCCACGTCACAGCGAACTAATTGCGAAGCTAACGTACGCCTTAGGCAGCGCGGGCGATGCCTTCTAAGGGGTATCGTTAGTGGCCACAAAGAGGGCGGCGCCCGACTCAAAAGTGTCGGGCGTCGTTTTTACTCGGAATGCCGAGGTAACAGGCGCAGGTGGGTATGTGCGGCAGAGCCATAGGCATTTGCTATCGACTCGCAGGTTACCTGATACGACCTACAGAGCGATAAATGCTAGTCGTGCCTCTGCCACTGGTGGTTCCAACGTCTTCTCTGGCGCAAGCGCGAGGATGTCCGCGAACCAATGCTCGTGGCCGTAAACGCCCTAGTCCACAAAAGACGTGGTTGACGTAAGCAGTGCGACAAGCGCCGGTTACGGCCCTTCGGCGATACGATGGACGGTCAAACGTCGAATCGATAACGCAGTCAGTTGCACAAACAGGGCCAGAGCTAGCCCTTGTATCAGCAAAAATGGTGCTTCCTTGAGCGTCGGCGAAAGTGCATGCAGAGCCTTGACCTTCGTGAACGCCTGCGCAATTGTGACGAATACTAGTAAGTATTCGCTGGTCATCAAGCCCGTGACGAATATCGCTACCAGCGTTTGTTTTCCGCTGCTTATCTGCGTACGGGCTAGCAATGTTGCGATCAACACGGCGATGGAAATCAGCCCGATGAGGATGGCTGGCGTGACACCGTGAAACGGTAACCCAAAGCCGGTCAGCGTCGCAGTCAGGTCTGTGTAAAGGAACGCCGACTCTTTTGACGGCTTGCGCCCTACAAGCGCATAACGATAGACCGCACGGGCACCCAGCAGCAGCGCTACTAGGCATAGCGCCACATGCACCGTTGTCACCAAAACAACCCAGATATTCATTGCCACCTCGGCTGATGTGTTTCTTCGGTATTGAATTGACCGCGACGGCCAGTCGCTCTGGGAGCTCCCCAGCGCTCTCTCTACAGGAGTCATAGACCGCGTTACATCTGCCCACGGCCCCTCTCATTGGAAGCCGCGATCACATCTCAACCAGGCTTCGCTGATAAGCCCCCGTCAGGGGGATAGGGGAGCTCAGGCTCTATGCAGACTGTCGGCCAACCTGCCCAGTCTCGATTCGATGATCTCTCAAGCGCAACAAGGCCGCAGGTCCGCCCCAAAGCCATCGTGGCGATCTGTCCGATCCGCCCGTGATCGGGGAAAACGGCTCGGATACGCAATCCCTAAGCATTGGGCGTAAGCGAACATCGGCTACACCCTAACCGGACTTCTGGCGGCCCTGGCCTGCTTCGCGGGAGAGAAGATGCGCTATTGCTTGAAGAGACATCGCGCCACGATTGACGCGTAGAATCACAGTGGTGCTCGTCCCTTCCATCGAAAAAAAAGGTCCTGTTTTTCAGACCAGGACCCGAATGGAGCTGAGCGGAGATAGCGGTCAGCAGCGAGGGGCGGCGCTCCAATTTTTCGCACTTGCTCCGTACACTTCGCCGCGCGCCCTATTAATATTTCCCAATGGCCGAAAGAGGCTTGGGGCATTCCATGGATTGAATGCGAGCTCATCCACGTGAGCCAAGTCACGCAGGCCGTCTTCACTCAAGATATTCTGCGATGGAATCACGAGGGTGCCCACCTCGATTGGAGTCGCCACGCTCTCGAACCATTCGACGGCAGCGTCCTCGATCGGCGTGTGTTCTTCATCGACGTAGGATTGGATGGCGAGCCGATACGCTACGGGCCGACTACGCAGCACTTTTGCAAAGCCCTCGCGTAACCCGTCTGCGGTCGCCGGAGGTGCTTCGTTTTGTTCTATACCTGAGTCAGGAGAAGGGCGAAGCATCAGGCGTACCGGAGATGCGCCCCAAAGTTGGGCGCCGCGACCCCAAAAGGCTTCAGTTTGCAGTCCCGCACTGGGACGCATGCCATTCATCACCGTTGTGATCATTCGCATGGCCTCGTCGGCGCCGAAGTGCGCAACTAGTCGTTCTTTGAATGTTGTCTGATCTCCCATCGCTATCGTTGCAAATTCCACGAACTGTTTGGCGTTACGCGCGTGCGAGACTGGATAGTTCGTCATCAGTAGATCGTGTACCTCGCCATCCGGAAGGGTGAGCTTGATCGCTATCCCACGCATGTCCGCCACATCATCCCGCTTGGGTACGCCGCTTGCGTTAGAAAACCGGACGGAAGCGCGAAGAACTGCGCCTGGCATGAAGTGTCCGACATGAAATATTCTCGGAAGAGCCAAGTCCATGTGCAGCTCAGCGTTAGTCACACCGACCAAGATCTTTGAATGGAGCGTCCGCATCGCATGTGAAGCGCCTGCGGACTTTCGGTTCATTTCTTGGATATCCAGCATTGCCTGTGCAAGCTGATGAAAGACTTCTCGTTCGGCTTCGAGGCTGCCTCCGTCATACACCTCTGCCCACGCGCGTTGTTCTGTGTTTTTCACGATCGGTATCCTCATGTGGACCTGGCCAGCATCGCCGCGACTACGCCGAAGGCTCTCGCTGGCGATGACCTTTAATCCCCCACAAGTGTCGCTCCTTTTTGATAGTGACCAATCCCCCCTTTTTGGGGGAAGCTCGGGATTCGCACTGAGCGCAGTCTCTCTCTGCCAGATACGGCTGGACGCCCCCAATAGGGGGCTGTTCGCGATCGCGTCGGCATGTCCCAATGTTGAAGGGCCATTGAACGACTTGACGACGAGTTTAGCTTTCTAGAGGGACTTCGGGCTCAACGTCGGTGTGGAGCGTACGTAGGCATGGAGTAAGAGTTCTTTGAAGCGTTCGCTTCTTAGGCGGTGACGCCGCAAGAGAGGGTCAATAGTGAACACGGACGCGAATCCGCCTGGGCATGACCCTTCTATTGCTGACCACACCCACGCTAAGTCTACAGACGTCAGTCGCGTCCTCATCGCAGTCATCAAGGAAGCGGCCAGAATTGAACCCGACGCGATGGATCTTCTTCGCTGGTATATGGAAGACCCTATCAATAGCCTCGGCGGACGGACTGCAGAGGAACTGGTGGCTTCGGGTCATGGTGAGCTTGTCGTTCGTTTTCTTCGTCACATTGGCGGCGTGACAATAGGTCGGTAATTGCTACACTGACTTCAGCTCCGCACATACGGTGAAGTCGCATCATCTGATGTCAACTATTGGTATTCCTGTGTTTGAAATCGGAGCGAGTACGAAACGCTGTGGCAAATGCGCAAAAAGGACTTCCCCCAAAAGTGGGATAGCGATAGCTGACGTTAGAGATAAGGTCCACGAGGGCAATGTGTAGCACATTCATCTTTAGGCCAAGCAGAGGTACTTATGAGCTTTAAACATGCGATCGCAGCAGGGCTTCTAATGATTGCCACGGGTCAGTGCATTGCGGCACCGAGGCAAGCCACCTCCACCTTTCCTACTACGTTTGTCGCTTCCGCAAAGTCGTTCATTTCGCGCATCGTGGCTTTTTACGATGACGGTCCAACCGACTACACGCCCCGCCGCTGACTTCACTTACAACAGTGATCAATGGCGCACCAATGCCCGCGTGACCCTGAATATCAGAGAAAGACGACGGGATGCCTAGCAGGGTCTTGCTCCGACGATCTTACGGCGGATCCGCCGTTTCTCCGGAGAGCGAGCATTGCCCAGCCGATGGGTTGGGTGGGTTACGACCGCTCTGGCGCAACATGGATCCTTCCGGGTTCTATACCGGATCGACAGACCCAAGAGTTGGAAGGGCAGCTTGGTCGTGCTTATGCACGGTTATGAGCCGAAGAGCGTGCCACGTCAGTATCCATGGCCGTAATTGCTTTCCCTCGTCTAGCGGCCGAGGCATCGTTCTATCCAGAGCTAGTTCTGGTTGACGACTTTCCAAATCAGGATGAACTAGCTGCGCTAAAACAGTCTGCAGTCCAGTGCTGGAAGGTTGCTGACAAGGAAGAGATTGCCAGCTCTACGTGACCGTTTTTTCGACCATACCGGCCACGATCAGTAGCCCGAGAGGGCGGCGTAGATGGTGAAGTCCTCGGCTTCCAGGCTAAAAATGAAGAAATTTCAATGAATTGGCCTGATCGACTTGCGCGGCCAAACTATGCGAGACGGGCGTGGCCAAACTATGTGAGATCGCGCAAAATTGTTCGTTAAAGCATAAGTTGGCCGTTTTGGACATTTTATGGTTGAAATAAAGCATAAAGTGGCCAGAGGGCTCAGATAGGCGCTGAGGGGCTGGCCGCCTACCCGCTTGGAGAAACAGACCTAGTGGTGAGGCGACCCGCAGCGGGCACCGGTAAGTTGCAGATCGACCACAAGGGGCCGGGCCATGCGCGCGTCATTAGAAGACTGGAACAATGGTTGGGCCGAGGTCGAGGTAAGCCTGTCTGCCGCTGACATTGATCGCCTGATTGCCTTGCTGCAAATGATCAAGGCCGACTCAGATCAGCACTTCCATGCCACAAGCAATTTTGTTGGCACGGGCGGAATCGGTCGGATCACGTTTCAGATTCAACAGCCTGACGAGACGGACAACCTGAGCTTGGGTGGCAGGGCCATGGGCGAAGGCGAGTCAATTAGCCAGTAGGCAAGGCGTCCGCTACCGGCCCGTGGCGGACCCAAGCCAAGAGCATTGAAAGGGGGAGTTTGTGTCGGTCCAGATCACCGAATTTCGCCGGTTGCTCGATGGCGCGCGACGCTACCTTGATGGCGCTTGCTCGATCCAAGAGTTGAATGGATTGGACACCCAGTGTCTTGACGCGTCCAAGTTCTGGCATGGTCACCCGGCATTGGTTCGGGCTACCCAGGACTGGGTAGCCATGATCGATCGACGCTGGAATGAATGGGATCATTCTCCGAGCCGCGTTGACGAGGGCACCTTTAGAGCCTGGGTGCGAGATCAATTGGTCAATGTGGAAGGCTAAACGGTAAGGTCCGCTTCCGACAGCGGACGCTCACCAAGGAGGCAACATCGTGGTTCTTCTACTTGTTGTGATCGGACTCTGTTTGGACGAACTAACTCTGGTCCCAGGCCTGAATACTTAATCGGTCTTCAGGCAAGCAAGCACTGGCGAGAGTGAGGTCCAATCGAAACTTACCCGACAATCCACCCTTCGATACGTAGTCATCGCCAATGACGAGCGGTGCCGTGTGTCTCGGCGGACCGTTCTTGATCAAAGAGAATACATCGCCGGCATTGGCATGGAAGAGATTCGGGTAGCCGTTCCAGCTTGTCTGTTCGGCCTTTCCAGCCGCGACGAGCTTGTCGAGCCAGGCAAGTCCACCAATGCTTGCCTCCCAGGCAGCGATCTGAGGTCCGGCTTCTTCACCTTCTCGAGTAACGACAATCCACCAGCCGAGCATAGAAACCTCTTGGATTGCATCGCGCAGTTTTTTGATGGCGTACTGGGCAGTAGAACTGTCCAACGGACGGCCACTTGAACGCATCGGCCCATACCTGCAGTCGCTTGAGCGTGATGGGATACCTCAGGTCAGTCTCCTTTCGTCGCTCTTTTACGGATATCGGAATCTGATGCTCTGGGGAGGGCGATGAAACCGATCTCTGGCATGACCTCAAATCCTTCTGTAAATGGAAGGTAGAGTTCGACGAGCCAGACATCGCCAGCAAGGCGGCCTGAGTAGGGGTGAAGGATTTCGCCATCCGATCGGCATCGATCAAAGCGCAATACACCATTGTTCGGGTAAGTCGAATCTAGCTCAGCCTCCATCATGCGCAAAACCGCAACCGCGGAATATCCAGGGTGCGCGGCTGTCTTGTGTTCCTGAATCGAAGCAGCTAGCGCTTCGGCATCACTCGAGTAGCAGCGTTTTATGTCGTACTCATCGAAGACAGTCTCGCTGACGATATATGGCGGCCCTTGATACCAGATGGGATCCGGCTTATTGAGTTGCACGGCCGAGATCGTTCGGGTGCCGATGTCAGTACAACGCCATCTCAAACCGGCAGCTGCGACAAACTCCAGGCCGATATGGAAGTCAGCATGCCTCATAGATACTCCTTCGCTACCAAGGAGACATAGTTGCTCGAAGACCGTTGGTAACTGGATCGATGGAACAGGCGATGCTCGAAGGTTCTAGGTTGAAAATAGGGTCGGCGCGCCGTGGCTATCCATCATTGCCTTTCTGATCTGGCGTACATGGCTGATCGAGGTTGATACCTCTTGAGCGACACACCTGATTCTCTCTTTCTCGGTAGTCACGTCTGCAGGCCACTTGAAGCTCGTGAGCATCTTGGCAGCCCTCCTCGTCTTTATGTGCTTAGAGGCCGAGTTTGTCCTTCTTCTCAGCGCCACCAGCTCTGCCACTTTGTCACCGTACTTTGCTCTTAAGTAACCACTACTCGTACCGGCGAGTGACGCGACAGCCGGTATACTTGGGTAGGGAGGCTTTCCATTGATCGCTTCACCTAAAACCCGCAGCACAGTTGCCGCTTTTACCGGATCTCCGTAGCGTCGAGTCGGACGGCTACGTACGATGGGATCGAAGCCGAGCCCAGTTTGGGCCGCTGTTAGGACAGGATCCGTCAAGATCCAATGGACCGGTGCGTCGAAGTACGAGGAGATAGACAGCAACGTTGCTAGCGTGGGTGAACTATGTCGCCAGCCAGTGTGGAAGGCGCCTCCTAGATGACTCTCTAACGTCCGTCCGTCATGGCGTTTCATCATGAGTCCCCAAAACGTTGTGAGATGACGTCGTTTGAACTCAACATCGGGGACGGAAGACGTAAATTCGAGAAGCGATTCAACGTGATTCATGCTGAATATGTCGTCTCGTGGCGTGCAGCGATCCGTAGATTGATTGGCTAGCGACGCATCGCACAATGCGCAGCGATCAAGCGTCGTCGTTGAGGCATTGCCTTTCTGAATGCCGCCGCATTGCCAACATCGTTGCGCGAGGCGAACGTTGTGGATAGGACATCTATGGATGCCTTGAATTTGCCAAAGAAGTCGGTCATAGGGTGGCAGGCCGGTCGCCTCGGCTTCTCGGTAGCATGCGGGGCACCAAGCACGATAGCGCCTCATCACGCCAATACCATTGCGCGCACAGACTTGATTTAGGGCGAGTAGAGTGGTGCCTCGGAGGGAGCGCGCCCCCGTCGCGGCCTCAGTGATCCGAACAATGTGGCTGACATCCGTAGCGTATCCGCCGTACTGTCCGTCCTGACAGCGCTTAGATAGATGCATCGTAGGTCGCTCACCTTGTAAGCGGGACCATGCATCAAGGTGGGTGAGGAGTTGAAACAGGGTTGCCCCGTGATGGGCGGCTAAGCGCCGCAAGTAAGAGCCAAGGGATTCCACTTCAAAGGTGCCTAATCCCTGGGGCTCTAGCTGGAAGTAAAATGAACTAGCCATGGGTCTGTTCTCTGGCACCTACTGGATCCCGTGTGGGCCTTCGATGGAAAGGCTTGCCGCGTCTTATCGGCGATTGAACCGGAACGGCAATCTGATCGTGTTTGTGCTCCCTAAAGGTGAAATCGGCCAGAAGCGACTTGCCGAGCTCAATGTCATTTTTGATGGTTCGGACCTGTTCCAGCCTCCTCGTCGCCAAGAAGTGACGGAACTTTATGCGCTGACAATTGAGGCTTTGCATCTCGGCTAGGGCAGAAAGGCTCCAGTGAACCAGTTGGCCATAGCAGCCATGACTACCTTCGTAGATCTGTTCCCGAAATTGATAGAGAGAGAATCCCCGCGCCCATGGAAGCCATTCGTCGAGGGTGACCAGCAGCCGATCGAATTCCCGCAGATCGTCTGCATCGACGCCGTAGTTGGAGAACTCAAGGACTGTCATCCGTCCATTGAGGTGGGCGGAGTAAAATAGGTGTCGGAGAAGATCGTAGCCGCCGATAAAGATCGTCACGCATCCCGTTTCGTTTCCGAGGCATTTCACAGAGTCCAAGACGCCTTCGGCGGATCGGTTATTTTTTGTGCGAAGAAGATGATGTGCTTCATCTACAATGATGTACTGAGTGCCACGAGCGCGTAGACCGGCCACCGCCTGTCTACGTAGAGTCGATTCAGTGTCGCGCATTCGGAAGATCGGGCCTCCGTCGACGTAGAACGGGTGCTTTATGGATCTCAAGATCTGAAGCAGTAGGTATCGCGTTGATATGAAGCCATTGTCGGTCGCCGATGCTTCTATCCGGGCTATAGGGACGTAAGACGATTTGTTCTGCTTGGTGGGGTCGACAAGGTTCTTGATTAGCTCGTGGGATAAGTATGTCTTACCAACCCTTGTGGGGCCTACCACCGTGATCACGCTGCCCGGCTGGGCAATCGCGCTAAGGTTGAACAGGCGGCTGTGCGTTAGAACGAAATGTGGATGTGGAACGACCGTGCTACGGAGCTTATTTGCGATTGATTGAACGTCCATCGAGGTTCCCCTCGTGCGTTAGAAAGGGGGTTGGTCTTGGAGCGTCGGTTCCTGGCGGCGGCAGCCCTTTACGTTTACCTGTTGAAGAAGATGCCGGTTCCGGTTCCGGTACGGGCGGAGGAGGCAGAGTTAAGCGTCGAGTGCCCGTGCTGTTGCCGGGCTTGGCCTCGGTATCGGAAGGGGGGTGGGTCGGGTTCGCGTCGCGTATTCGAGATAGCTCCCGCTCAAATGCGATGCGACGTTCCGCCGCTTCATCTCTCCTCTCGGATTGATTTTCGAGGAACTCAATTGATCGAAACATACGAAGTTCTGGCGAGCTGTTCGCAGAGTGGCCAGTTCCGGATAGGCAAGTCACCCACTTGTGGTTGACTGAGGCATATATCCGATAGTGATCCCATCTCTCCTGCCTTGGCGTATCGCACCCCGCACCTAGCCAAAACCAGCTATAGCCTCCGGGGCGGCCGGCGCTGGAGGAGATAAGGAATGGCGAGAATGTCCTTCGCAAACTATGGTTTCAGGCGCCGTCGCTAGAGATGGCGTACATAGCGCAGTTGGCGAACCAGATCGGGCTCCCTAATAGAGCCGCGCGCTGGCTTCTCAGCGACTTCCTGAATCAAAAGGCGTAAATACGGTGCATTCGTGAAGGCCGGCCCCACCCACTCGCCGGGCTAGCGGGCTCACTTCATCCAGAGGACGAAGACCACGGTCGAGGCGACCTTTCCGTCACGAATCTCGATGACGTCCTCGCCGCGAACCATGGCTGTACCGTCTGCTGGACCCATCTTCCAGGGGACGCGTGCGTAATGCCCGACGACCTTGACGTCACCTTCGCGCGACAGCTTCCAGCCCGGGAAGCGCTGGTGCAGATGACCCATCAGTTCGTTGAGCCCGTCAATGCCGGTGACTACCGCCTCGGGATCGGTGAACTGGGTGTCCTGGGTGAAGAACTCGGCGATCCGCGACGCACGCTTCGTGGCGTCATCCTCATTGAATGCCTGCAGGTAGCGGTCCGCGAAGTTTTCAACAAATGACACGGTAAGCATGGTCTCAGATCCTTCGTTGATGGAGTTCGAAGCGGACGCCGGCTTCCACAGGCGGACGCTCGGATGTTCGCTCTCGTACGCCTGGTGCGCGTAACTCACCAGCTCAAGCTTCTGGCCCCAAGGTGACAGAAAGTAAACCCACGATTCGCCCGCCGTGGGGCCTGCCTTCATGTCGATCGGGTCATTCAACAGTTTCACGCCCGCAGCGCGGAGTGCGGCAACACTGGATGCCATGTTGTCCGTGTAGAACGCCACATGCCCGGTGCCGGGATCGTCGTAATACGGCTGTGCGGTCGGTGCCTGCCGTGACTCGTACTGGAACAGTTCGATATTTGCGCCGTTCCCGGCGCGCATCATCACAATGCTGCGCACCTTCGTGTCGGGATGCATGTGGTACCGCTCCTTCCACGCGGCATCAACCGGCGGATCTTTCATTTCCGTGACCACCGTAAACCCAAAGGTCTTGGAAAAGAAGTTCACCGCTGAAGCCATATCGGGCACGTTCAATCCGACATGGTCAATGCCCCGCACGTGCACAACAGGCTGGCTCGCCGATTGCATGGCATCGGTGGCATGTGTAGCCATGGCGGCAACCGCGACCAGGCCACCAAGTAGATAGTTGAGACGCATAAACCATTGCTCCATAAAGTCATGAGTCCACCTGCGTCGGCGAGCGAGGGCCCACCAACGTCAGGTATCGATTGAGTTAGTTCAGCCGGGTTGAGCCGGACGCTTGCGACTCCGCGATCTTTGACGGCTACGCATCAACCCGTCTTGTCGTTTTGTGTTCGGGTCTTTGAGGAAGAGTGGGGCATATTGCTTCGCCCCACGTGGACGTCCATCGAGCCTGAACTCAAAGGCGCTGCTTACACCTGTGCCTGGCCACCGTCGGCAAAGAGTTCCGCTCCGTTGATGAAGCTCGAATCATTGGAGGCCAGGAACGTCACTGCCTTGGCGATCTCTGCTGGATCGGCGAGGCGCCCCATCGGCACAAGCGATGCCAGGTAAGACAGAAGACCTTCCTGAGCTTCCTTGTTGTCGCCGGCCAGTTCGGCAAGACCAACCGTTTTGGTCGAACCTGGGCTAATTACGTTGACCCGGATACCACGCTCCTTCAGGTCCAGAACCCAGCTACGAGCAAGGCTGCGGACGGCTGCCTTGGAAGCGCTGTAGATGCTGAAGGCTGCGGTACCAGTGATGCCCGCGATGGAGCCCATCAGGACGATGGATGATCCGGCCGGCATCAACGGGAGCATGGTCTGCACCGAGAACACCAATGCTTTCACGTTTCGATCGAATGTCTCGTCGAAGTGCTGCTCCGTGATTTCTCCCAGCGGCGACATGCTTCCACCACCGGCATTGGCGAAAAGGAAGTCGAGCCGGCCCTCTTGATCGTGGATAAGCCGCTTGAGTGCATCGAGATCACCCTGCTGGGTGACGTCGCCGCGGACGCCCACGACACCCTGGCCGATGGCGGTGACCGCCGCGTCCAGTTCAGCCTGTCGGCGGCCCGTGATGTAAACCTTGGCTCCTTCATTGGCCAGATCCAGTGCAGACGCAAAACCAATACCGCTGGTGCCGCCAGTAACCAGTGCCACCTTGCCCTTCAGTCGATTCGTCATGTCGTACTCCTATTTGAGGTGATGTCGATAGGGAGACGATATGCCTGCGCTGGCTGCGGATTAAGATGGGAGGATGGAAATGACTATTCATGGACATGGATAATCAGTGCCAACCAATCCGTAGCCTGGAGCCCTTATGGATCAGCTTGCTGCCCTCAAAGTCTTTATGAGAATTGCTGAGACCGGCGGCTTCGGAAAGGCCTCCGATGCGCTGGACATCCCTAGAGCCACGGTGACCAAGCTTGTGCAGGATCTGGAGCAACACCTAGGCGTCAAACTCTTCCAGAGGACCACCAGGAAAGTGTCTGTCACTGAAGAGGGGCGTGCGTACTACCAGCGTGCCTTGCAGTTGCTCACGGACTTGGACGAAATGGATGTTCTGTTCTCCGAATCCAAGCATGGGCCACGCGGGCGACTTCGTGTCGACATCGGATCATCGCTTGCGAACATCATCCTCATTCCGAAGCTGATCGATTTCCGCGAGTTGTTTCCTCACGTACGCCTTGAGTTGGGTGTCAGCGATCGTCACGTCGACCTCGTCGGTGATGCGGTCGATTGCGTGATCCGTGGCGGAGAACTCACCGATACGTCGCTGGTCGCCCGGCGAATCGCCAGTTTTGACTACATAACGTGTGCAAGCGCCACGTATGTCCAGAAGCACGGCATGCCATCGCACCCTGATGAATTGAGGGACGCACATGAAACCGTCGGATACTTTTCATCATTAAGCGGACGCCCTTTTCCCCTCATGTTTCAGCGCGAAAACGAACAGATTGAGATAGATCCGAGGAGCTCGAGAGGATTGCTACTCAACGAGAGCACTGGTCATTTGAACGCGCTTGTTCAAGGCCTTGGTGTGGGTCAAACCTTCGGTTTTATGGCCAAGCAATACCTGGAAGACGGAACCCTGATACCTGTCCTCACCGAGTGGACCAGAGCTTTACATCACATCCATATTGTCTTTCAACGATCAAAGCACGAGAGCGTTCGCCTGCGTTCCTTCATTGAATGGGCGGTCGACGTGTTCGCGCCCTATGATCGCCAGAATAGGAGTCTGCGATAGGTTCTTTGGAGCTTCATCCTCGCAGGCCGTTGATGATGTCCATCAGGAACCTAATGACATCGCGACCTCGCCCCTGATGGACAAGCTGCGCTGCCGTTAGCTCGCCCAACTCGTTGATCGGCTGCTGTAGATACCATCTGCGCGAGGACACAACGCAGCCTTCGATGGCGGCCGCCAGAAGGATAACCTCGTGCTGCAATGCGCGGACGCCTCTTTCGCGTCGTGATTCGATGGCCACCGGATTGGCGATATGCATGATGGGCATCCTGGCTTCATCAAAGGGAATGTCTTGCCTAGCTCTGCGCCAAAATGAGGCGGATGGTTCGAGAGCTTGTCAGGTTCGAGCCTTTCCAACGCGTAAGCGCTTGCTCAACGACTCGCTCCCCAGCTTGCATCGAAGGCATGCTGAGTATTGGCCAAGCAATGCTCCCCATATGTCATGGCTATACGAAACGTGGTTCCAAAGCCGATTCTTGAGCGCATAAGCATGGTGGCTCCGATCAAGCGTGAGCGCTCTCGAACGCCAATCAAGCCCCAATGCCCGGAGCCATCCCCTTCCGAACTGAGGGGTGGAATACCGAGACCATCGTCCCTAACCACGATGATGATCTGTCGCAAGCCAAACGTTACGCGAACCCGAACGTTGTTCGCACGGGCGTGCCGAAATGCGTTCGTCATCAGCTCACTTGCGATGAGGACGAGCTCGTCCGACGTCTGCGCTGAAAGCGCTCTGTCGCCACCACTCTGGTGAATCGAAAACGAGCCACCATAGACATCCTCCAGGATACGACCGCGCCGGCTCAGTCGCTCAATCAAAGATGCGTCAGCCGAGCCATCCCTGAGGCGTAGAATGCGTGATTTGCCCTCCATAACGGCATGTCGCGCCAGGGTTTCAAGCACTTGAATTCTGCGCTTCATCAAGGGATCGGTGGTATCCGTGGCGATGCCATTGACCTGCAACAAGACCGCCTGGGCACTTTGCAAAAGCGTGTCGTGCAGGTCGCGCGCCATGGAGATCCGCTCTTCATCGCGCGCCTTTTCCACATGCGATTCGACGAGAGAACGATGCTTATCCGCCCTCCGCGCCATCACAATTAAGAAAGCAAGATTGGACAACAGTAGCGGCCCCAACCACCAGAAGTCGTTATGTGATCCACACGATGGAGGCAACCCGTCGAGGGTGGATCGACAGTTCGCTGGCGACGGCGAAGTTATGCGCTGGTCACGATGTAAGCGACCAACTATCGATTCGTGGAGCGGCAAGGCGGTGATAGCAAGCAGTGCCATGATGCAGGCCACGACAGCGGCGCTTGCTAATGCGTTTTTGAGCCACATAGAACCTCCCGCCTGCGCCATCGCGAATCGTGATACCCAGCCATTAGCAACGTCGCTGATGAGTACATGCTGGCTAAACGCATTAGAGAATTCTTGTCTGCTTATGCTCAACTATTGGTATGGCTCTACCTTTTGATTACAGAAGGAGCCTTGCCATCGAAGGGTCGATCGACACATGTGGCCGTTCTGGTCTTGCCCAAAGCGACTTCGACACTCTTATCGGATAGAACCATTTTCGACAATCCAGTGATCTTTGATCTGGTGACTCTTGATGGCGATGGCCTTTCGTCATCAACCTTTGAGGGATAGCCTTCTTCGCTCAGGACAACCAGACACCGTGACGAATAGATCATTCGAGTCACCAAGCAGGCGCTCCAACTGGATAGCCGTCGGCTCGGTTGCGTTTGCCGCTTTCGTCATGGTGACGAGCGAATTCCTCGCCATAGGGTTACTTGGCCCTATGGCGGTTTCGTTCTCCGTCCCCAGCGGAACGGCAGGCCTCATGGTGACGACGCCTGGCATTGTCGCCGCAGTGACCGCCCCCATGCTTGCCCTGGTGAGACGCGACCTGGATCGGGATGTCCTTCTCAGGCGGCTCGCCGCCATGGTTGTTCTTTCGAACATCATCGTCGCCCTAGCGACGACATTCTGGGTGGCACTGATTGGCCGAATGGTGCTCGGCGTTGGCGTCGGCGGATTCTGGACGTTCTCGGCCGCAACCAGCCGAAAACTTGTTCACCCCAGTGATGGTGGGCGCGCCACGGCCATCATTCTCGCTGGCATCTCCCTGGGATCCGTTATTGGGATGCCACTTGGCACGGCGCTTGGCTTGGCCACCAGTTGGCGAGGGGCGTTCGCCATCGTCACCGGGCTCTCTACCTTGGCGTGGTACTGGCAACTCCGAGCGCTTCCACGGGTTCCTGGTGATGATCCGGTGGGTTTCGGCGGTTTGATCGCGATCATCAAGCAAAGCTGGGTCAGCTCTGGCCTGATCGCTGCAGCTTTGGCGGCGGCCGCCCACTTCAGCGCCTATACCTACGTGGAGCCTTTCCTCATCCGCTCGGCTGGATTCTCGCCTCGGGGACTGAGTGAGGTCTTGATGGCGTACGGCGCGAGCGGCGTTGCGGGCACATTTGCCGCTGAGCGATTGGCTGCTCGATCACTTCGCTGGGCCTTCGTAACGTCCTGTGTTGGCATAGCCACCTCCATCCTGATCGCACTTCTCTTCGTAACGACGCCATCCGTGGTGGTGGTTGCTCTACTTCTTTGGGGTGCAGCGTTCGGCGCGGTCCCTGTTTGCGTCCAACTGTGGATCTATTACGCCGCACCCACTCAGTTTGAGAGCGCGTCTTCCCTGGTGGTGACATGCTTTCAGATCGCCCTGGCCACGGGATCTCTTGCGGGTGGCCTAGCACTGAACGCTGTGGGTGCGTCGGGAGCTTTCATTCTCGCCGCCGCGGCTGCATTAGCCGGAGCCACATATATCGCCCTTGCGAAGGGGGTCCCGCAATCCCTGGCGCTTCAGCCCGACGGCTAACTCTTGCTCGCTCGCGCTGCTCAGTTTCTTCTCCGGCATGGAGAGGGAGGTTTGGGGCGATGCTGGAGCGTGTCATCAACGGGCGGATGCATCGGTTGATTCATGGGGTACGCGCGATGGTCGTAGTCACGCGCTGGAGGGCGTGATTGCCACGACGCCTTCAGCACGACGACCTGGACGCCATGGCCCATGAAGGTGCACACCATGATTGACGGCGACCTAGCATTGCCACCGGGCTTCAAGCCCGCCATCGGGCGCCCGCGATCGACGCTGGGGCCATGTCGGCTCTGGGACTAAGCGGATAGCGATTGTATTCCTCTTAAGGCCGACAGGGGTCTCCAAAGGGCACGTTGGCCCTGAGGATCTACTCGTACGCCTCAACCATGACCAGCTCAATTCTATCCAGCGCCTCTATCACTAGGTCGCTTTCGTCGATGGCGCCGACACCGCCAAAGGCATCAAAAGTCTGGCCGTTGATGCGGACACGCCCGCCGATGGGCACGAGATAGGCGTATTTGGCTCGGCGGAGGTCATGAACCACCCTCTCACCAGGATCGAGCGAGACACCCAGGACGCGCGCATCCGCGTTGATCCGAAGCACATCTGCGTTGGCGTCCATACCACTTGCAAGGACACGAAACTGCCTTTCGACGCCGACGCTCGTGGCCTTCCATGTCTGCCATCGTGGTTCCCCGCCGAGGGATCGCGGCTCGAACCATATCTGGAACATCTTTGTCGTAACGGCCTCCGCATTGAACTCCGCATGACGGATGCCTGTTCCCGCGCTCATTGCCTGCAATTGGCCGGTTTCAATACGCCCGGTATGGCCCAGGCTGTCTCGATGAGTGATGGCCCCCTCCCACACGTACGTAACGATTTCCACGTTTTTGTGCGAGTGAAGAGGGAAGCCGGTGCTCGGGGCTATCTCGTCATGATTCCAGACACGCAAGGCGCCCAACGAACGGTGCTGCGGCTTACCGAGGCCAGCGACGGCAAAGTGCAATCGAGCCCTTAGCCAAGTCTGGTCGTTGCTGCCGAGGGTATCGAAGGGGCGTGCGAGAATCATGACGGTAGCCTCTCGCTTCAGCGTTTCTCAGACCTGCGCTTGGCCGCCGTCCACGAAGAGTTCGGCTCCATTGACGAAGCTCGAGTCATCGGAGGCAAGAAACACCGCGGCTTTGGCAATTTCGTCAGCTTCGCCCACGCGCCCCATCGGAATGAGGGAGGCGAGGTAATCCAGAAGCCCTTGTTGCTGAGCGTTGTCCGGACCTGCAAGGTCCACCAACCCCGGCGTCTTCGTCGCGCCAGGGCTCAGCACGTTGAAGCGAATGCCACGCTCCTTGACGTCAAGAACCCAGTTACGAACGAAAGCGCGCACCGCGGCTTTGGAGGCACCGTAAACGCTGAAGGCCGGGGTACCCGTACTGGCGGCCGTCGAACCCGTCAGGATGACGGACGCATTCTGCGCCAGTAGCGGCAGCGCCTTCTGCACGGTGAAAAGCACGCCCTTTACGTTGCGGCCAAACGTGTCATCAAACTGTTCTTCGGTGATAGCGCCCAGGGGAAGCATTGAGCCACCGCCCGCATTGGCGAACAGCACGTCAATGTGCCCTTTCTCCGACTGAACCTGCTGGAACAGCTGGTCCAGCTGGGCGAGATCCGACGAATCCACCTGAACGCCCGTGGCGTTGCCCACGGCGGCGACGGCCGCTTCAAGCTCAGGCTTGCGGCGACCCGTGATGTAGACATGGGCACCCTCGGCGGCGAAGCGTTTGGCCGTAGCCAGACCGATGCCGCTGGTACCGCCAGTGACGACTGCGACCTTGTTTTCGAGCTTGCGATTCATGGTGAGATCCTCGTTTGGGGTAAGTGGAACTGCTTGGTGATTAGGCTATCGACGTAGGGCAAACAACAAAATAGAATCAATTGCAAATCATCGTTGCAGAAATGAAATGACACGACTGCCAGATTTCGAAGGCTTGGCGCTGTTTGCCAAGGTGGCCGAGGAACGGTCCTTTGCCGGCGCCGCGCGGGATTTAGAGCTTTCAGTGGCCACTGTCTCCCGCGGCGTTTCACGACTGGAGGAGCGCTTCGGGGCGCGCCTTTTCAATCGAACATCCAGGCAACTGGCGCTTACGGAGTTCGGCGCCCAGCTCCTTGAAAGGGCCAGCCGGCTTTCACGCGAAGCAGAGGACTTGGAGGCCGAGGCCAGGGAACAATCGACTCAACCCAGAGGGCTCATCCGGTTGGCGGTCCCGATGGCATTTGGATTGCGATGGCTCGCTCCGTTGATGCCTGAATTTTTGGACCGATACCCCGACGTCTCGGTCGATCTACATCTCTCCGATGCATCCGTTGATTTGGTAGGTGAGGGTTTTGACGCTGCGCTCCGCATCGCGGCTCTCCCCGACTCCTCGTTGGTGGCGCGACGCATCTGCGTCATGTCGCGCTACATCGTGGCTGCGCCCAGCTATATCGACAGATACGGCAGGCCTGATCATCCAAATCAACTGAATCGCCGACACTGCCTCGCTTACGCATACCGCGCGCACAGCGACGCCTGGAAGTTCTACGACGAGCAGGGGCAAGAAGAGTCCATCCGACCTCAGGGTGCACTACGTGCAACGAACGTTGAGGCTTTGGTACCGCTCGTCCTTTCCGGCGCGGCCGTCGCGGAGCTACCCGAATTCATTGCGGGTGAGTATCTCCACGACGGCCGGCTTGAGGCTTTGCTACCTAATTGGCGTCAAGCGCAAGGTGGCTTGTACTTGGTTACACCGACTGCCCGTTCGAGACCGGCCAAGATCGAAGCATTGAGTGACTTTCTCTTCGAGAGGCTGTCCGGACTGCAATGGCATTCAAAGCCTGACAAGGCGTAGAACCGTCAGCGATCGGTCTGCAGCGCTTTGCGGAGCTTTTCGTTGGCCTGTTCAATTGCACCGCGAGCTGCAGGCGTCTGCGCCAGTGCATTGAGCATCACGAAGTCATGAATCGTACCGAGGTAACGAACGGCCGTGACGGAAACGCCCGCGTCCTGCAGCTTGTGGGCATACGCCTCGCCTTCGTCGCGCAGAACATCGTTCTCGTCGGTGATCACCAAGGCAGGCGGCAGGCCCTTCAGCTGCTCAAGAGACGCGTTCAGCGGGGTCACCAACGGATTCTTGCGAGCGGCCACATCCGGAACGTAGGCATTCCAGAACCATTTCATGGCGGCCGTGGTCAGCCAAGGACCGTTGGAAAACTCGCGATACGATCCGTTTTCGAAGTTCGCATCGGTCACTGGGTAAAACAGAACCTGATAGACGAACTTCGGACCACCACGCTCCTTGGCCATCAAAGTGACGGCAGCCGTCATATTGCCACCCACGCTATCGCCGGCAATGGCCACCCGGGCCGGATCTAGACCGTTCTCCTTTCCGTGCTCGGCGATCCACTTGGCCGCCGCGTACGACTGCTCGTCCTGCACCGGGAACTTGGCTTCCGGGGCGCGTGAATAGTTCACGAAGACGATCGCCGCGCGAGATCCCACGGCAAGTTCGCGCACCAGACGGTCATGGGTGTTCTCGCTACCCAGCACCCAGCCAGCGCCGTGGATGTAGAGCACCACCGGGAGCTCCCCGGAAGCACCCTTGGGTCGAATGATCGTGACCGACACGGGGCCAGCCTTCGCATCCTTGAAGGTTACATCTCGAGAGTCGACGTCTGGCTTCTGCACGGGACCCGATTGAGCGTCTTCAAGGACCTTGCGGGCATCTGCCACGGGCAGCTTATAGATCGGCGTGCCTCCCTTTGCCGCCAAAGCATCGATAAATTGCTGCGTCGTTGGTTCAAGCGAAGCCGCGAAACTCTGTCCGCACGTCAGGGCAAAGGCAGCGCAAGCCATAAGGCTGCTTAGGCGTTTCATAGAGTTCTCCAGTTTCATTGAGGAAAGGGCGTCGCTGCACCTGCGATAAGGCTCATGGCGTCCATGTCGGCGCATGCAAGCATCGCGATGGAGTAGCGTTCGCAAACTCCTATCCGCGAACCACATGAGCAACCGACGCTCGCAAGCCCCACAGTGGCGCCATCACTGTTCACTTGCTCATCCGTTTCGACAAGCGCGGCCTTCTTGCTCGCGTCTCGGACGATGGCCAAGGGGTGGACCAAGCCATCCTTGCCGCGGGTGGCAGCCAAGGTCACTGGGGGCTGCCAGGCATGCGCGAGCGCGCAGCACGTGCCGGCGGCAAGATGGAGTTCCGTAACCTACCGGCGTCAGGTTTCCGTGCTGAAGTATTCGTGCCTGCCAATCGCGCGTACCAAGGATGGTGGGACCGCATAAGGCGAATGTGGCAGCCGTGATCGCTCAGCGGTAGAACCGCATCTTGCTCGTACTACGCCAACTCAAGCCTGGGCAGTACGGGTTACCTCAGTGTGAAAACAGGAAGTCGGGGTTGAACGGGTACTGCGCCAACCCAGGAAGTGCCCCCAGCCAGTGCAAGCGTTGGCTGGCAAACATCTCGAATTGAGGGCAAAGCGTCGATGAGTCATCGAGCAAGCCTCCCCTGAGAAGAAGGTAGGCCGGCGAAGCGCCTGACTCCAAAGCCACGGAGGATCCGCAGGTCGGGCAGAACTTCCTACAGACCTGGAAGCCGCTCGCCCCTTGCTGATGAGTAACGTGAAGCACGCCATCCATGCGGACCGCACGCTCGGGCACGACCACGTGAAGGGCAAAGGCACTCCCTGATTCACGCTGGCAGCTTAGGCAATGGCATAGCCCTGTGACGACAGGGGGGCATGCGAACTCAAAGCGGATCGCTCCGCAAAGGCAATGCCCTGAGAACAGCAAATCGGCCCGCTCCGGTTTCGACATGGCTACCTAACATCCGTGGTCTGACTCAATGGCCCAAAGCCTGTCCGCATATCAAGATATGCAGGCAGCGCCCGTTTCCCAACCAAAGGCCGTGATGTCTGGAAAACACAGTCCACCAAGGGTGAACAAGTCGTCCTCACCCCGTGCCCTCCCGGATACTAGACGTCGCCCAAGAGCATCTATTGTCTGTTTCTGCGCAATTTGCTTTTAAAACGGCAGATCAACGGTCGACTTATCGGGCGGTGCGTGACGCGCCAGCTCCGGGCTTGGTCTGTCCTGGATTGCTCCAGTGCGCAAAGGGCACGGCCCCGGCAGACTTGGGCTCACAACACTTCAGCCGACGTTTCAAACGGCTAGGCGAAGCGCTCGGTAAGGTGTCAGAATCTTCACACGCAATTCCATGCGTGCCGCATCAAGTTTGGGGGCCAGGGCGTGACTGAGGAAATCGGACCTATTCGTGTGCTCATTGCGGACGATCACCCCGCAACGCGCGAAGGTCTTCGCTTGGCCATCGATCGCGAGCTCGACATGGAAGTTATCGGCGAAGCAGGCGATGGCGAAGCTTGCGTGGAAAGGCATGCGAGCCTCAGCCCGGATGTGACCCTGCTTGACCTCCAGATGCCGGGCTACGACGGCCTTCATGCGATCACCAAAATACGCGAGCGGCAACGTGACGCCGCCATCGTGGTGCTTACGACATTTGAAGGTGACGGGCGCGTGGCGCGTGCCCTTTCGTTGGGGGCGATATCGTACCTTCTTAAGAGCTCCACGCTAGAAGAGATTGTTAGAGCTATCCGCAACGCCCGGCTAGGCCGACGGATGCTGACACAGCAGGTCGCCAAGGACATGGCTCACTATGCGATGCTTGGCCAGCTCACGCCTCGGGAGTTGCGTGTTCTTCAACTTGTTGCACGCGGACGAAGCAACCGCGTGATCGCCGAAGAACTATTTATATCGGAGGATACGGTGAAATCACGAATGCGCCGTATTCTGGACAAACTTGAAGCTCACGATAGAGCACATGCGGTCAAAGTGGGTATCGAGCGCGGTTACATCGACCCCTGAAGCACTGGCGCCTTAGCCAGCGCAGATTCGACAAGAGTACTCCTTGATAGCCAAGTACGTTAATGCTTTCAAACGAGAGCAACGTTATGGCATCCGTCAGTGTCGCTTCACTCAGGGACCGCCGGTATCTCCCGTCGCTGATCGATATCGCCATGCGGTCGAACGATCTTGATGATCTGTTGCCGACCCAAGCGTTTGGCGTGCCGGGCAGCGCCTCAACCCGGCCGCTGGATATTGTGTCAGTGCTGAAATTGGCTGCCCGCATCGATCCCGATACCAACAACGTGTATCACTGGTACACCGGCGTTCTCATAGAAGAGCTCGGGGACTATACGGCGGAGCAGCTCGTCGCTATCGGTCGCGTGCAGGATGTTGTCGACTTCCTCGACTCCATTGAGTCAGGCGTGCGCTCGTGAGCAGCAAGGCGCGGCGCGTATCGAGAGCAGGCCAAATTCAGCAACTGCTGCTGGAACTTCACCACATTGATTCCGAGATGGATCGACTTGGCGCAAGTCGTCACCGCCTTTCCTCAGAAGCCCTTGATCAGATTGAGAGATGCGATAAAGCGCTCGCCGACATGCTCATTCTTCGATTGGGAACACGTCAAAGAGCAGCACGCTGGTTATGTACACGCCAACGCGCCCTGGGGCGCCAATCAGCATTGACATGGGTGGTCAATGGGCAAGCCGACGAAATTTGGGATCTTATCGACCCATCGCTGCCCTTTTGACTGCAAGCCGAAGCATCCAGGGGCCTAGGCGCTGAGGGCGGCGTCACATTCATCCGATCGAGTGAAAACGTACCCAAGCTCCCTGTTGACTATGGGCTTTGACGTAGCCGTCGCGCCCCATCAGTGCCCGATGGGCACATACCCAGGATGAGATTCACCCGATTGTGTGAGGAATAGGCACACAAGCGGTGCATAGACTTGCCCAGACGCTAGTTCATGCCGCGATGCAGCAGCCTTCATGTCGGGAGTCTTTTTATGCAGGCGGGATCATACGGACCCAATCTGGGTCGTGCGTTCCGGGTGAGCAGCCCGGCCGTGATCTACAGCAAAAGTGCTTCCGGGCATTCGCTCGCCGTTACTGAGGTCTCTTGCCCTCGTTCCGGGTTTGGATTTACGGGCCCCTTGGAGACTGAAGACGCCTACCTCGTGGCCGTTGAGCTCAAGGACTTGCCGCATCACGAAATCTGGCTGGGTGGCAAGAGCGTATACGAGGGTCCGGTTCGTCGTGGCGCTTGCAGCGTCCTCGACCTACGGCGCAGCCCTGTTGCTCACTACAGCTCGCCATTTCATACGTTGCTTTTCTACATTCCGTTCGCGGCCCTCCAGGACATCGGCCAAGACGGCCATGGCGGGCCCATCGGGGGCATCGCGTGGCCATCTTCGTTCTATGCCGAAGACCAAGTCATATCCGCTATCGCGCAGTGCTTGATTCGTTCTGGCGAGGACGAGCCTCCGCCCGCGCACCCATTGGTCAATCATGCGCTTGGCCTTCTTCGCGCACACTTGATGGCCAAGTACGGATCGACGGTCGTCCGCAGCAGGCGCCGCCGCATGGGCTTGACACCTTGGCAGCAACGGCGTGCCCAGGATGTGTTGCTCGCACATCTGGCAGGCCGAATAAGCATTCAAGCAGTGGCCAAGGAGTGCTGTCTATCCGGCAGCGCGTTTGTGCGCGGCTTCACGCAGTCGATGGGCACGTCGCCGCACAAATGGTTGGTCATGCGGCGCGTCGAACGAGCCATGGAAATGATGCAGACCTCTTCAGCTTCCCTGGCGGACATTGCTCTTTCATCCGGCTTCGGTGATCAAGCGCACTTCACGCGGATATTCAGCCGAGCGATTGGCGTAAGCCCGGGTGCCTGGCGCCGAAATGCGAGTGCACGAGCAACCGCTTGAACGACCGACAGATAGCACTCCAAAACCAACTTCATCCCCGTGAGGTATCTCATGCGCTTCAGAACACTGCTCGCCGCGGCACTGATGGCTTCAACCGCCGGCGTCGCCATGCCCATTTTCGCCAGTGGCACCACGGACTATTCAGATGCCTCATTGGTCAGGAAGCTACCAGGCTTCCACAACGCTTTCGCAACGGCAAACGGCATCAAGCTCCACTATGTCGATGGCGGCAAAGGAAGTCTTGTCGTACTCCTTCCCGGCTGGCCCGAGACATGGTGGGAATGGCACAAACTCATGCCGCAACTGGCAAAAGACCACCGTGTAGTGGCCGTTGACTTGCGCGGCATGGGCACATCCGAAAGGCCCACGTCTGGTTACGACAAGAAGACCATGGCGCGAGACATCGCCGAACTCGTGAAGTCACTCGGGTATGAGAAGGCCACCGTCATTGGTCATGACATAGGCTCAGGTCCGCGAGCGCGCCGTACGCATGGTGCAGGAACACCGCGGGGACTACCCGTCGCTGTGGGCCGCGGTCGAATCAATTGCCCCGAAGATCGGCTGCGTGCCGCAG
>NZ_JBYLFE010000010.1:0-115996 GCF_057750885.1 Frateuria sp. sgz306004 | reverse complement strand
CGCCTTGCCCACCATGATGGCGCCTCGCTCTTCGGCGCTCAGATGACTGTAGTGCTGACCCATGCATCACCTCCATTGGGGTGTTGCACTTGATGTTAGAGACCGCCAAGCCTTTCCAGTGCGCGTCCAGCAACTTCGCCAGCGTTTCGATCTGCGCATCCTCGGCCACATCACAGGGAAACACCAGGTTGGCGCCGAAGGCGTTGGCGGCCTCTTCCGTGCAATCCTTGAGCCGTTCGCTCGCATAGGTAAAAGCCAGTTGCGCGCCCTCGCGATGCATCGCGAGGGCGAGGCCCCAGGTGATGGAGCGCTGATTGGCCGGGCCTACGATCAAGGCGCGTTTGCCGTGCAGGAATCCCATGATGCGATCTCCCGGCGAGGCGCTCTCCTGTCGAGGCGCTCGGGGCAGTCTAGCAGCGTATTCAGCCGGGTCCGCTGATCTTGAGCACCTGTCCTGGCTTGACGCTGGCGGTCTGCAGGTTGTTCCAGCGCTCAAGTTGCTTGATGCCCACGGAGTAGCGCTTGGCGATGCTCCACAAACTTTCGCCGCTCTTTACGGTGTGGGTGCGCCCGGTTGTGTTGCGAGGCGTGTCTTGGTCGGAAGCGGCATCCAGCGCTGGGCTGAGCGGCGGTAGTGTCGAGGTGCCCGCCATGGTCTGCGCGGAGCCATCGTTGTCGGTGAGCAGAGAGTTCTGGAACTGCTGAACACGCTTGCGCGGCAGCAACAAATAGGGCGAAGCGCTGGAATCGACCACGCCGTTGCGGAAGCCGGCGTTGAGATCCTTGAGTTCGTCGGTGCTCATGCCGGCGTGGCTGGCGGCGTGTGCGATCGGCATGGAGTTGTTGATGCTGACCTTGACCAGTTGCTCCTCCGACGGCAGCGTGGGCAAGCTGACGTTGAAGCGGTCCGGCTCCCGGATGACGCAGGCGATGGCCAGCAACTTGACCAGGTGTTCACGCGTCACGGGCTTGACCGGCATGCGTGGAATCACCGGATCCTCCGGCGGCACGCCGTGCTTGTCGATCATTTTGCGGAGACCGAACTCACCGGTGTTGAACGCGTAGTCGACCAGTCGCCAGTCGCCAAGATCGTCATGGTAGCGACTGAGCAGCGCCATGATGGCGTCGGTGGCGGCAGGTACATCCATGCGGCCGTCGTAACCCTTGTTAACGCGTATGCCCAGCGCGCTCGCCGTCACGGGCATGATCTGCCACATGCCGGCAGGCATATTCTTGCCGCCCGCTACGGGGCGATATTGGCTTTCAACCCATGGCAGCAGCGCGAACTCGCCAGGCACGTCGTGGCGGGCTGCGATCTGCTGCACGTAAGCGAGGCGAGGCGCCGCGGCGGCAAGTTGGCTTTCGAAACGATCTGGATTTTGCGTGTAGCGCCGCGCCCAGGACTGGATGCCAGGGTCGGCATCGCAATCGGCCATGGCAAAACTGCCGCGTAGTTGGTCCCACATGGTCGTGTGGTCGGAAGTCGCCACCGGCACGGCTACGGGATGGGAAATATGCTCGACCGGTTGCGGTTTGGGCGCCTCGATCTTGGGCGCGTGCGTGGCGGTAGGCAGCGACGTGGTGGCGCACGCGGTCAACAAGACCGAGAGCAGTGCGGGCAGGGGGCGAAGGCGATGGGCGTTCATCAGCTGAACACGTCCTTTTGGGCGCGCAGTGCCGCGAAGCGCGCAACACGGTCTCCGTGGATGCCGTGAGCCTGGCTCCAGGCGATGACCTCTTCGCTGTCGGTGCGCAAGAAGGGGTTGGTGGCACGCTCAGTGCCCAGCATGACGGGAAGGCTGGGTAGATCGTTCGCGCGAAGCTGCGCGACTTCGCGCTGGCGTGCCGCCAGCGCCGCATTCGTTGGTTCTACTGTTTGCGCAAAGCGCGCATTCGACGCGGTGTATTCGTGGGCACAACACACCAATGTTTGGTCAGGCAGTGCGGCAAGACGATCCAGCGAAGCGAGCATCTGCTCCGGCGTGCCCTCAAAAAGGCGGCCGCAACCAAGGCTGAAAAGGGTATCGCCACACAAAAGGACGCCGCAGCCCGCATAAGCGATATGGCTGGTGGTGTGTCCAGGCACGGCGATCACATGGAAGCGGGCGCTCGGCTGGGTGAGCGAAACGACGTCGCCACCCCCGACCCGGTGGTTGGCCGTGGGGATGCGTTCGTCATGCGGCGCATAGACCGGCACATCGTGCCGGGCCAGCAGGGCGTCCACGCCACCGATGTGGTCGGCATGATGATGAGTGAGGAGAATGGCCCCGAGACTCAGGTTGCGTGCCTTCAAGGCGGCCTCGACGGGCGCAGCATCACCCGGGTCGACCACCAGGGCCTGACCAAGCTCGTCGTGCAGCAGCCAAATGTAGTTGTCGGCGAGCGCCGGTAACGGTACGACGTGCAAAGAGAAGCCCCTCGACGGATTCGTATCGACTGACGCAGGCCCCTCCCTGGCTTGCGCGAAGCCGTTGACTATAAAGGGCGAGGCAGGGTCACTCGTTAGTGAGACGTTAACGCCGGAATCGCTGTTCAGGCTTGTGGGACGGTCGAGTTCTTATGCGTGAACCAGGGCACGCAAACGGTGGCCTGCCGTTACACTGTCGGCATCGATACAAGCGAGCCGCCACGGGCATGTCTCAGCGCGACCAAGACATCTATGCCAGTGCCCCCTTGCGCAGCCTTCTGGCGCAAGAGGCGGTGGCGCTAGTGCCTGGGTTGCAGCGTTGCGCGGGAACCCATGCGTTGTTGCTTAGTGCGACTTCGGATGATTCCCCGCCCATGCTTCCGCTGCTGGGTAACTGGGCGAAACTGCGCATCGGGGTCGATGGTTATGAGGGCGACGTGCGTGCCCGTAGTGACGAGCCGCTGCCGTTTCTGGACGATGCGTTCGACTTGGTTTTGTTGCGTCACGCGTTGGAAGTGTCGGGCACGCCACAGGAGCTGCTGGAGGAGGCCTCGCGCGTCCTCGCACCTGGCGGCGTGCTTGCATTGACGGGGCTGCACCCCTTCAGTGCGTGGATGCCATGGATGTTGTGGCGCGCACGTGGCCGAAGGTTGGCGGTGCACTCGCCCATCCAGTTGGAGCGCTGGGTGCGTCGCTTTGAGTTGGACATCGAACGGGTCGAGCGCGTGGGTGCGCTCTGGCCCGGTGGTAGTGTCGGCCTGGATGCGTCCCACGCTTTCGGTGGCGGTTACGTGCTGATCGCACGCAAACGTCGTCGCGTGGCGACGCCCATTCGTCTCAAACCAAAGCCGGTGCCTGCGCCGGTGAACGTGGGATTGGCACCGGGTGCTCGGCGGAATGTGGCTTCTTGAAAAATGATGGGATTGATTGACGAGTGACGATGACCGACGTGGAAGCTTTTACGGATGGTGCGTGCCTGGGCAACCCTGGGCCGGGCGGATGGGCTGCCCTGTTGCGCGCCAAGGGCACCGAACGCCTGCTATCGGGTGGCGAGCCCGACACCACCAACAATCGCATGGAACTCATGGCGGCGATTGCGGCGCTGGAGGCGTTGACGCGGCCCTGCAAGGTCGCGCTTACGACTGATTCGCGCTATGTGATGCAGGGCATCGAGGAGTGGGTGCCCAAGTGGCGCAATAATGGTTGGCTCACGGCTGACAAAAAGCCGGTCAAGAACCAGGATCTGTGGCAGCGCCTGTCGGCAGCCACGCAGTCGCATCAGGTGCGCTGGCATTGGGTCAAGGGACACAACGGCCATGCGGAGAACGAACGAGTGGATGTCGCCGCGCGCGAGCAGGCCGAGCAGTACAAGGACAAGGCATGAGACAGATCGTGCTTGATACCGAGACCACCGGCCTGGAGGTTCGTCAGGGTCATCGCCTGATCGAAATCGCCTGCGTGGAGATGGTGGAGCGACGCCCCACCGGGCGCCATTATCAAACTTATCTCAACCCTGATCGCGCGATCGATGAAGGCGCACGGCAGGTCACAGGCATCGAGGACGAGTTTCTGCTCGACAAGCCGCGCTTTGCCGACGTTGTGGAGGACTTTCTCGCCTTCATCGACGGCGCGGAACTGATCATCCATAACGCTACGTTCGACGTGGGCTTTCTCGATGCAGAACTGGCCCGACTCGGCGGCGCTTATGGGCGCATAGGCGACCGATGCCCGGTGATCGATACGCTGTTGATGGCGCGCGAGCGCTACCCCGGGCAGCGCAACAGTCTTGATGCGCTGTGTAAGCGTCTTGGCGTAGACAACTCCGCACGCGACCTGCACGGCGGCTTGATCGACGCACAGCTGCTGGCAGAGGTATACCTTGCCATGACCTCCGGCCAGGTCGTGCTCGACCTCGGCTTTGAGGGTGCGCAAGAGCAGGGTGCTTCCGTGGCCCTGGCGCCCATCGTTCTCGATCGTCGCCCCCGCGTGCTGCGCGCCACGGGCGAGGAGCTGGAGCTGCACGAAAAGCGCCTCGACGCGCTAGACAAGAGCGCTGGTGGCAGTTGCGTGTGGCGACGTGCGGATGCGCCGCCCGCTATCAACTGATCAATTCACGCGCGCCAATATCGCAGTAACGTTGTCGCTGCCGCCGCCATCCAGGGCGGCGAGCAGCAGGTGCTCCACGCTTTCCTGGGCCGACAGATCCTGACGAGACACGACGGCGGCGATGGCGTTATCGCCCACTTCCTCGGTTAACCCGTCCGTGCATAGCAGAAAGCTCATGCCCGGCTGCAGGCGACCACGCGCCATACCGATATGCAATTGCTCGGCAGCGGTGATACCGAGTGCCTGGGTGATGACATTGCGTTGCGGGTGCCGTGCCGCCTGCGAGGCATCGAGCGTTCCCGCCGCCACCAGTTCCTGCACGAGCGAATGGTCGTGGCTCACCTGGCGCAGTTGCTTCTGCCAAAGGTACACGCGACTGTCGCCCACCCAGACCACCTCATAGCTTTCCGCGTGCAGGCGTAGCGCGGCAATCGTGGTGCCCATGGGGCGTGTATCGCGAAAGCCCTTGCCATGCTGGATCAGTCGCGCGTCCGCCGCGCGCACCGCCTCGACCAGTGTATGGCCACGTGTCACCAGGTCGGCGACCGCATCGCGCACGATGGCCGCAGCGACTTCGCCATGCTGATGACCACCCATGCCGTCGGCCACCAGGAACAGGCCCAGCGATGCGTCGGCATAGTAGGTGTCTTCGTTGCGCGTGCGACGCAGGCCGACGTGCGTTCCGTGTCCGAACTCGATCATGGGGTGCCTGGTGTGGCCTTTCGTTGCGAGCATGACGGAAGAGGCGCGAATGCGCAAAGACGTTGTGGGCGTTTGGCGTGGTGCCGAGTCAGCGTGGCGATGCGTCGATAAAGGCGCTCATCACTCCTGATCGGCGTGATCGCGAGGCATCCGGACACCGTATAAAACAAAACGCCCCACGAGGGGGCGCTTTGCTTGCTACTGGCGGAGAGGGTGGGATTCGAACCCACGGTACGCTTACACGTACGCCTGATTTCGAGTCAGGTACATTCGACCACTCTGCCACCTCTCCGAAGCGGTGCGTGTGGTCCACGCGAGCCGGCAATCTTACGCGGTGTGACGGCGGCTGACAACTGGTTTGGGTGATTTCGTCGGAACGCTCAGCGCAGGGCGGCGCCCCAGCGGTCCCCGCGAGGCAGGTAGTGGTTGCCCGGGTCCAGGGAGAGTGCGACCCGGGTGGCGCGGCCGGTGATCTCCCCGCGCGGGAAGAATCCGAAGTAGCGGGAATCGGCACTGTTGTCCCGGTTGTCACCCAGCAGCAGATATTCGCCGGGTGGCACGGTGACCGGCCCGAAATCGACAGTGTGGCCTTGTTGGGCTTGCGACCAGCGCACCAGGTGTCGTTGGGTGCCCACTTGCTCGACGGCATAGAGGGCAGGGTCCTCTCGATCGTCCCGTATCCCGCTGACGGTCGCGGTCTCGTAGAGCGCGGCCTTGCCGTTGACGGTGAGGCGGTTGTGCACCAGGTCGATCTGATCGCCCGGGATGCCGATCACCCGCTTGACCAAGCGTTCGCCTGCGGCGCTGGAGTCGAGCACCACGATGTCACCGCGTTGCGGGTCTGCGCGATGGAGAAGGGAGAGATGGGTGAAGGGCAGGCGCAAGTCGTAGGCGGCTTTGTCGACCATGATGCGGTCGCCAATGCGGATGGTGGGTTGCATGGAGCCCGTAGGCACAACGTTCCAATCCGCAATGGCACTGCGAAACACCAGCATGCATAGCGTGAAGGCGATGAGTCCGCGGTTGCGCGAGATCAAGCCGATGAAGGCGCGCATGTCAGTCCCTCCATGATGTCCCAGGTGAGGGAACTGACTGGCCCGCGGGTGAAAAGTTTCAGCGGCTGGCGCCCATGGTCTTGTGGGCAAAAAGAAGGGGCGGTGTCGCCACCGCCCCTGAGTACTGCCGTCGGAACGATCAGCCTGCCTTGTGCTTGGCCAGGCGCAGCCAGGTGTCCACCACCGTGTCGGGATTGAGCGACACCGATTCGATGCCCTGATCCATCAGCCACTCGGCCAGATCCGGGTGATCGGACGGGCCCTGGCCGCAAATGCCCACGTACTTACCCTTTTCGCGAGCGGTCTGGATGGCCATGGCCAGCAACTTCTTCACGGCCGGGTCGCGCTCATCGAACAGGTTGGCCACGATGCTCGAGTCACGATCCAGGCCCAGGGTGAGCTGGGTCAGGTCGTTGGAGCCGATCGAGAAGCCATCGAAGATCTCGAGGAATTCCGCTGCCAGCAGGGCATTGGAGGGCACCTCGCACATCATGATGACCTTGAGGCCGTGTTCGCCTTGCTTGAGTCCGTTCTTGGCGAGTACGTCGATGACCTTGCGGCCTTCGTCGAGGGTGCGCACGAACGGGATCATCACCCACACGTTGTCCAGGCCCATCACCTCGCGCACGCGCTTGACGGCCTTGCACTCCAGGCCGAACGACTCGGCGAAGCCCGGGTCGACGTAACGGCTGGCGCCGCGGTAGCCGATCATCGGGTTCTCTTCATGCGGCTCGTAGCGCGAACCGCCGATCAGGCCGGCGTATTCGTTGGACTTGAAGTCGGACAGGCGCACGATCACCGGCTTGGGGAACACCGAGGCGGCAATGGTGGCGATGCCTTCGGCAAGGCGGTCCACGTAGAACGACACCGGGTCGGCATAGCCGGCCATGCGCTCGTCGATCTTGCGCTTGGTTTCGGCATCCTGCTTGGCGTATTCCAGCAGCGCCTTGGGATGCACGCCGATGTGGCTGGCGATGATCATTTCCAGGCGGGCAAGGCCGATGCCGGCGTTCGGCAGCATGCCGAAATCGAAGGCGCGCTCGGGGTTGGCCACGTTCATCATAATCTTCAGCGGCGCCTCGGGCATGTCGCCCAGGTCGGCGGTGACGCGGTCGAACTTGAGCTGGCCCTTATAGATGAGGCCGGTATCGCCTTCGGCGCAGGACACGGTGACTTCGGCGCCATCGGGAATGGCTTCCAGGCCGTTGCCGGTGCCGACCACGGCCGGCACGCCCAGCTCGCGGGCGATGATGGCCGCGTGGCAGGTGCGGCCGCCGCGATTTGTCACGATGGCGGCGGCGCGCTTCATCACCGGCTCCCAGTCGGGGTCGGTCATGTCGGCCACCAGCACGTCGCCCGGCTGCACCTTGTTCATGTCGGCCAGCGAACGGATCACGCGAGCCTTGCCGCTACCGATCTTCTGACCAATGGCGCGACCTTCGGCCAGCACCTCACCCTTTTCATTGAGGTGGAAGCGCTCGAGCTGGGTCGCCTGGGCGCGCGACTTCACCGTCTCCGGGCGGGCTTGCACGATGTACAGCTTGCCGGTGTTGCCGTCCTTCGCCCATTCCACGTCCATCGGTCGGCCGTAGTGCTGTTCGATGATCAGTGCCTGCCTGGACAGTTCCTCGACATCGGCATCGTTGATGCAGAAGCGGTTGCGCAGCTCGGCGGGGGTTTCCTCGATCTTGACGCGCTCGCCCGGCTTGTCCGAATAGACCATGCGCTGCTGCTTGGCGCCCAGTGCGCGACGAAGCACGGCGGGCTTACCCTGCTTGAGGGTGGGCTTGAACACGTAGAACTCGTCGGGGTTCACCGCGCCCTGAACCACCATCTCGCCCAGGCCATAGGAGCCAGTGACGAACACCACATCACGGAAGCCCGATTCGGTGTCGAGGGTGAACAGCACGCCAGAGGCGCCTAAGTCCGAGCGCACCATCAGCTGCACGCCGGCGGAGAGGAACACGTCTTCGTGCTTGAAGCCCTGGTGCACGCGATACGCGATGGCGCGGTCGTTGTACAGCGAGGCAAAGACTTCCTTCACCTTGTGCAGCACGTCCTCGATGCCCACCACGTTGAGGAAGGTTTCCTGCTGGCCGGCGAACGAGGCGTCGGGCAGGTCTTCGGCGGTGGCGGAGGAGCGCACGGCAACGGCGATGTTGTCGGCGCCAGCGTCCTTGCAGAGCTTGATGTAGGCGTCGCGGATGGCCTGGTCGAGGTCGGACGGCAGCGGCGTCTCGGTGACCCATTCGCGGATTTCCTTACCGGCGACGGTGAGCGCTTCAACGTCATCCACGTCCAGCGAGGCCAGGCGCGCCTGGATGCGCTTGGCCACGCCACTCTTGTCGAGATACTGCTGGAACGCGTCGGCGGTGGTGGCGAAGCCACCGGGCACGGACACGCCAAGTTTGGCGAGATTACCGATCATCTCGCCGAGCGACGCATTCTTGCCGCCGACCTTGCCCAGGTCGGTCATGCGCAGCGTGTCGAGCCAAAGCACCAGGTCGTTCAAGGGAGTCTCCTCAAGAGCTCGTAGGTTTTGAAGCAGGTTTGGCCCGGCTTATCCGAAAACCAGGCAACAAAGAACTGGTATTGTCCGCTGCGGATGGTGCGCAGCACAAGAAGACCATTCGGGGCAAAACCGGCGCCAACTGCATACCAGTCAGCCGTGAGTCAAGCAAAGACAGGCTTTTCACGTTGAGCTAAGGTGTGTGCCAGGAACCCTCAGGGACTTTGGATTACCCATGCAGCGAACGGTTTTTTTCATCTCCGATTCCACTGGTATTACCGCCGAGACAATCGGGAACAGCATTTTGGCCCAGTTCGAGGGGGTGCAGTTCGAAAAGCACCGCCTGCCGTTCGTGGATGACCCCCACAAGGCCGAGGCCGCCGCACTACGCATCAAGACCCGTTATGCCCAGACCGGGCAGCGCCCGATCGTGGTGAACACCATGGCCTCGCGTGATCTGTGCGAGATCGTGGCCGAAAGCGGGGCGCTGATGCTTGATGTGTTCGCTCCATTCATCGGGCCGCTGGAAGAAGAGCTCGGCGCCAAGCGTTCCGGCGCAGTGAACCGCTCGCATGGTCTGGTGGACTTCGACAAGTACGAGGCGCGCATCAATGCGACCAACTATGCGTTGTCGCACGATGACGGCATTGACGTGGATTACGCCCAGGCCGACCTGATCTTGGTGGGAGTCTCCCGCTCGGGTAAAACGCCCACCTGCCTCTACATGGCCTTGCATTACGGGGTAAGCGCCGCCAATTACCCGCTGACCGACGATGATCTGGACAAACTGGAGCTGCCGGCTCGCCTGCGTCCCTATCGGGATCGTCTGTTCGGCCTCACCATCGATGCGCAGCGATTGGCGCAGATTCGCGAGCAGCGACGCGCCGGCAGCCGTTATGCCACGTTGGAGCAGTGTCGTTGGGAGTTGGCGCAGGCAGACAAGTTGATGCGTCGCGAGGGCATTCCCAATCTCAACACGACCCACGTTTCCATCGAGGAGATCGCCAGCAAGATCTTCGACCGCTTCGGTATCGAACGAACCATGTTCTAAGAGGAGTCACCGCCGCCCATGAGTGCCGTACTGGACAGTCGCAATGCTCTGTTACCGGGTCGCTTCGGCTTCCTGATGGGCCTGTATGCGGAGAACTACCACCGATTGGTCCGGCTGTTTGCGCCCCAGGAACTGCCAGCGGGGTTCTATGTGTCCAGCGTGGACGATGGCTTGGATGTGCGGCTGCAGATTCAGGAGCGCCACCCATACACGCTGGAGTTGGAGCTCACCTATAACTTCGTGGATGCCCACACCGGGCAGCCGTCGCCATCGGCGCAGTTGCGCATGTACACCGACGCCCATGTGGCCGAGGCGCTGCATTGCCATCCGGGTCGGCATCTGTGGCAGGTGCTTGGGCCGTTCCCGCCTGCCCATACGGTGCTTCAGCACCGGCTGCGCATGAACGGGTTCCTCTCGCGCTGGCTGGAATACCTGGCCGAGCAAGGGCATTCGAAGGGGACGTTGGAGCGACTGGAGGATCACCGCTCACCGGACGAGTCGTTGGGGCGGTAAGTGGTCTTTGGGCAGTGAGTGCGGGTGGCTGCCAATACCGGCAGCCAGGGCCAGGAAGGGCTTTCGCGCAGGCAACAAAAAACCCGCCAATGGCGGGCTTCTGTGTGATTCAAGTGGCGGAGCGGACGGGACTCGAACCCGCGACCTCCGGCGTGACAGGCCAGCATTCTAACCGACTGAACTACCGCTCCACACTCAAACTTCTTCCAGATCCACTACTCTAGACCCCATTCCTTGGACCGAACCAGTTGCCTGGAAGGTCTTTAGAATGGCGTCCCCACGGGGATTCGAACCCCGGTCGCCACCGTGAAAGGGTGATGTCCTAGGCCTCTAGACGATGGGGACGTTGTCTAAATTTGGTGGAGCCAGGCGGGATCGAACCGCCGACCTCCTGCATGCCATGCAGGCGCTCTCCCAGCTGAGCTATGGCCCCGTGTGCCTCTGGAAGCCCGAAAGAATAGATAGGGATCGCCATTTCGTCAAGCGTTCCCGTCGATAATTTTTCAATTTTTTTTCACGAACCAATCACGACAACAAGTTACGTGATTTCTTGTTTTGCAGTTTTTCGCTTGAGGTGTCGCATTTTTGAGCAAGTCGCCTCATCAGGCGATATCGATGGCGTCGCGTGCATCGCAAAAAGCTGTGCATGTCGCGATCGATTGCTAGTCTTGGGTGACGTCCCCTCGGATTTCATCGATGCACGATCTGCACTTCATCCAGGACCTCGCGACCGTCATGTTGATCGCGGGCCTCACGACGGTTATTTTCCAGCTGCTGCGTCAGCCGGTGGTGCTGGGATACATCATCGCCGGCGTGCTGGTGGGGCCTTATACGTTCCCCGTGGTGTTCATCCACGACGAGCAGACGATTCGCACGTTGTCCGAGCTGGGCATGATCCTGCTGCTGTTCGCGCTAGGGCTGGAGTTCAGCCTAAAGAAGCTGCGCGAAGTTGGCGGCGCCGCGTTGGTAGCGGCGCTATGCGAAATCATCCTGATGCTGTGGCTGGGCTATGAGATAGGCCGCTTCTTTGGGTGGAGCTGGATGGATGCGCTGTTCCTCGGCGCCATGCTGTCGATGTCTTCCACCACCATCATCATGAAGGCGCTCGAAGACCTGAACCTCAAGCGCGAGCGCTTCGCCCAGCTCATGTTCGGCATCCTCATCATCGAGGACGTGCTCGCCATTGTGCTGATGGCGCTGCTCACCGGCATCGCCAGTACAGGCGGCCTTGAGGCCGGAGAGGCGATGGGCGCCATCGGGCGGCTCACGCTGTTCATGGCGGTGTCGCTGGTCGTGGGCTTGTTACTGGTGCCGCCCGTAGTGGACTACATCGCACGCGTCAGTCGTGACGACGTGCTCCTGGTTGCTGTGCTAGGCCTGTGTTTCGGCTTTTGCCTTTTGGTGACCCAGATGGGCTACAGCATCGCACTGGGCGCTTTCATGATCGGTGCGATCGTGGGTGAGTCGCAGAGCGTTGAGCGCATCGAGCACATCATCATGCCGGTGCGGGACGTCTTCAGCGCCATCTTCTTCGTGGCGATCGGCATGCTCATCGACCCGGCGATGTTGCGGGAATATTGGCTGCCCATCCTGGTCGTGACGGTGGTGGTAGTGCTGGGCAAGGTGTTGACGTGCAGCTTCGGCACGTTCGTCGCGGGTAATGGCGGGCGCACGTCGCTCCGCGTGGGCATGGGGTTGGCGCAGATCGGTGAGTTCTCCTTCGTGATCGCCTCGTTGGGTCTCACGCTCAAGGTCACCAGCAGCTTTCTCTATCCAGTTGCAGTGGCGGTGTCGGCCATCACCACCTTCCTTACTCCCTACCTGATTAGGGCTTCCGACCCGCTGGCAGATCAGCTTGGTAGGTTTCTGCCGAAGGGGCTTACCGGAGTACTGCGTGCGTATACAGGCTGGATGAGTCAGTTAAGTCTGGGCGGGCAGGGCGTCATGGTGGCCAAGATGATTCGGCGCCTGGTGTGGCACGTCATCATCAACATGATGCTGGTGGTGGCAGTATTTCTGATCATGTCGTACCTATATCGACGCGGCTTGTTCCACTGGGAGTTCCTGGCGGATCGCCCGTTGGTCAAGCGTACGGTGGCCTGGTCCATCGCGGCGCTGGTCTCGTTGCCGATGATCGTGGCTGCCTACCGCAAGGCGACGGCGCTGGGCATGCTGCTGGCGGAGCTGAGTATTCCCGAGCGCATCGGGGGCACGTACAACATGCGTATCCGCGCGGTGTTGGCACGTTTCATTCCCGTGGCGACGATGTGGGTGCTGGGCCTGCTGGTGGCGGCGTTAGCGTCAACGATCTTGCCGCCACGGGAGGTTGTGGTGGTGCTGATCCTCGTGTTGCTGTTGCTGGCCTGGCTACTGTGGCGAGGACTGGTTCAGGTGCACGCAAGACTGCAGGCGACACTTCGCGACACCCTGGAAAAATCGGGTCGTTCCGGTGATGGGCATGGCTAGTAACACGCCGCCGGCGGTATAGGAGGGTGGCGGTACCCCCGGGATCGTGCAGAAATCGTAAAAATCCACGTCAAAATGCCGGTTCCGTGAACTTTTAATCACGGATGACGGTCGTATGCCCCACATCGTTGCCAAGACTCGACAAGCGCCTCACAATGCGGGGCCTGCCTCCATCGGGGGGGCTTTAGTCCGGTAGCGCCGGCATATCCAATACGAGGGAGTTCCACATGAAGCATTTTCTGCGTCCCACGCTGACGGCGGCCGCGCTGGCTGTTGCACTGGGCATGACCGCTGGCGTGCACGCACAGGCTGCGAAGTCCGCCGCCCCTGCAGCTGCCGCCCCGGCCGCGGTCGACAAGACCAAGGCCAGCTATGTGGTCGGTTGGGACCTGGCCAGCTCGCTCCCGCCGCTGGTTCGTGAGGAAGTCGACCCCGCCACCGTCGCTCGCGCCCTGCAGTCGGCGCTGTCGGGCCAGAAGCCGACCATGAGCGAGGCCGAAGCCAAGCAGGTGCGTGACGCCTTTGTGGCCAACCTGCAGGCCAAGGCCAAGGCCGAGTACACCCAGGTCGCCGCCAAGAACAAGGCCGAAGGCGACGCCTTCCTGGCCAAGAACAAGACCGCTGCCGGCGTGAAGACGACCGCATCGGGCCTGCAGTACCAGGTGATCAGCCAGGGCACTGGCGCTCGTCCGGGTCCGAATGACACCGTGCAGGTGAATTACGTCGGTACTTTCGTCAATGGCGAAGTGTTCGATGATTCTGCCAAGCACGAGGGCGGTGGCGCAGCCTCGATCCCGCTGGCTGGCGTGATCCCGGGCTTCCGCGAAGGCATGCAGCTGATGCAGGTCGGCGGTCACTACAAGTTCTTCATTCCGTCGAACATCGCCTATGGTGCGCAGCCGCAGAACGGCTTCCCGCCGAACGCCACGATCATCTTCGACGTGACCCTGGTCAAGACCGGTGCGACCCCGGCTGGCGAACAGGGTGGTGCCAAGTAATCGCCTAGCGATTCACTGGTGATACCCAGCGGGGCGCGACGAAGGTCGCGCCCCGCTGTTTTTCGGCCGGCGTGGGCGTGCCGTCAGGCATCTGCCACCTTATGGCCTGCTAGAATCTGCGGTCTTGCACTCAGGACTTCCCGCGACAATGAAGGTCACGATTTTCGGCACTGGTTACGTAGGCCTGGTCACCGGCGCCTGCCTGGCGGAAATGGGTAACCATGTGATGTGCGTGGATATCGATGCAGGCAAGGTCGAGCGTCTCCGGCAGGGTGAAATACCCATTTACGAGCCGGGTCTGGAGCCCATCGTCAAGCGCAATTTCGCCAGCGGCCAGTTGGAGTTCACGACCGATCCTGCGCCGGCGATCGCGCATGGCCAGGTGGTGTTCATCGCCGTGGGCACGCCGCCCGATGAGGATGGCAGTGCCGACCTCAAGTACGTTCTTGGCGTGGCCCGCACCATCGGTCAGTACATGGATAGGTACACCGTGGTGGTCAACAAGTCGACCGTGCCGGTGGGTACGGCCGACCGTGTTCGCCAGACCATTGCCGAAGAACTTGCCAAGCGCGACGCGTCGATCGAGTTCGATGTGGTGTCCAATCCCGAGTTCCTGAAAGAGGGTGATGCCGTCGAGGATTGCCTCCGACCGGACCGCATCGTCATCGGTAGCTCGAGCGAGCGCGCGATCAACGTGTTGCGCAAACTCTATGCGCCCTTCAATCGCAACCATGATCGCACCGTGGTGATGGATGAACGCTCGGCCGAGCTGACGAAGTACGCGGCCAACGCCATGCTGGCCACTAAGATCAGCTTCATGAACGAGATCGCCAACATCGCGGAGCGGGTGGGCGCCGACGTGGAGCTTGTGCGTCAAGGTATCGGTTCCGACCCTCGCATCGGCTATCACTTTATTTATCCCGGTGCGGGTTATGGCGGCTCTTGCTTCCCCAAGGACGTGCAGGCTTTGGAGCGCACCGCGCGCAGCGTGGGCTATGACGCGCGCCTGCTGGGCGCGGTCGAGGCCGTGAACCACGATCAGAAGACCAAGTTGTACGAGCTGATTTCGCGTCACTTCCACGGGCAGCTTGCCGGCAAGACCATCGCGCTCTGGGGGTTGGCGTTCAAGCCCAACACGGACGATATGCGCGAAGCGTCCAGCCGTAACCTGATGGAGGCGCTTTGGGCTGCCGGTGCAACGGTGCGTGCGTTCGATCCGGAAGCACGCCACGAAACGCAACGCATTTACGGTGAACGGCCCGACCTCGTCTTGTGTGGCAATGCCTATCAGGCGCTGGAAGGCGCGGATGTGCTGGCCATCGTGACCGAGTGGAAGGCGTTCCGCAGCCCTGATTTCGCGCGGGTGCGCAGCATGTTGAGAACGGCCGCCGTTTTCGATGGTCGCAACCTTTATGACCCTGAGGCGGTCGAGGAAGCTGGCCTGGCCTATTACGGCATCGGTCGCGGCCGTAGTCTGAGGCGGTAAGCATGAGTGATGAAACACTGTTGGAGCGGCTCACCGAGCTTGAAGTACGCCTGACCTTTATTGACGATACGGTCAGTGCGTTGGCCACGGCCGACGCCGAGCAGTCAGTGCGCATTGCGACGCTGGAGCGCATCATCCAAGACCTGCGCAGCGAGTTGTCGTCACTGCGTGTGTCGTCGGGTCACGATCCGCACAGCGAGCCGCCCCCGCCGCACTATTGATCCCTCTCCCCGTTACGCAATCGAGTTTTGATCATGGCCGAATCCCTGCGCGATCAGCTCCTCAAGAGCGGCATCGTCAAACAGGTCCGCGAAGAAAAGCGTCCGGCAGCACCGCAAGGTGGCAAGCCGCATAAGCATGCCGGTAGACCCCCACAGCACAAGCAGGGTGGCAAGCCGCAACAGCCGGGTAAGCCGTCACGTGACGGAGGCGAGATCGATCTCGCCAAGGCGTACGCCATACGTGCGCAGACAGAAGCCCAGGAGCGCAAGCGTGCAGAGCAGGCGGCCGCCGAAGATGCCCGCCTGCGCCGAGAGCGCAAGGCCAAGATCCAGCAGTTGCTGGAGGGCAAGACGCTCAACAAGGCCGATGTCGAGCACGTTCGCCACTTTGAGTACGGCGGCAAAATTCGTCGCGTGCATGTGGATGCCGAGCAGCTCAGTGCGCTCAATGCGGGCGAGCTGGGTGTGGTGCAACAGCAGGGGCGTTATCTGCTGGTGACGCGCGAGCTCGCGGAGCAGGTGCGTGCCATCGATGCGCACCAGATCGCCTTGCTGGTGGCTCCTGGCAGTGAGGGCGGCGTTGGCGAGGATGGCGTGCCCGACGATCTGATGTGGTGAAAGGCGGCGCCGTGTTTGCGGCGTTGCTCGGATAGAAAAAAGCCCGGCTCATGCCGGGCTTTTTTATGCGAGAGCGTCAACCGATCAAGTGGTCGCGTCCTCCGCCTGTTCGGGAACCTCGGGCAAGACAAAACCTGTTTGCGCAAGCGTAGGCAAATCCCAACCGTTCTTGGGCGCGAAACGCTCGCCGTAGCGTTGTGCCAGGCGTTCGAGCTTGCCCTTGATTACCGTGGCGCCTTCACTGCGCAAGTACTGAATCGGGCCGCCGCGGAACGGCGCAAAACCGGTGCCGAAGATCACGCCTGCATCGAGCAGGTCGGCATCGTCGACCACGCCATCAGCCAGGCAGGCCACGGCTTCGTTGACCATGGGCAGGATCATGCGGTCCTGCAGGTCGGCGGGCACAACGTAGTCCGGGTCCACTTCGGACTTCTGCGGCTTGCCGTCCTGCCATACATAAATGCCTTGGCCGTCCTTCTTGCCGCGCTTGCCGGCCGCGAGCTTGTCCTCCAGGCCGGGAGGGAGTTCCAGGCCGAGGAAGGGCGCTAGCTCTTTACCCACCGATGCACAAACATCCAGGCCTACGGTATCGGCCAGCTCGATGGGGCCCATGGGCATGCCGAATTTCTTGGCTTCCTTGTCCAGCACGGGGCCGGGCACGCCCTCGCTGTACAGGCGCATAGCCTCTAGCAAGTAGGGCATCAGAATACGGTTGACCAGGAAGCCCGGCGTACCCTTCACCGCGACGGGAAGCTTGCCGATGGCCTTGCAGAACGCCAGGGCGCGCTTTTCGGCGGCGGGGTCGAGCTGATCGTGGCGCACCACTTCCACCAGCGGCATCTGCGCTACTGGATTGAAGAAGTGCAGACCCATAAAGCGCTGCGGCGCCTTGAGGCCCACGCGCAGTTCGTCCAGCGGAATGCTGGAGGTATTGGTGGCGAGCAATTCATTTGACTGGAACTGCGGCTCAATACTCGCGTAGAGCGCTTTCTTGGCTTCGGCGTTCTCGTAGATCGCTTCGATGGCAAGGTCGGCACTGGCTACGCCTGAACCTTCGACGTCAGCGCGCAGGCGGCGCACGGTCGCCTCCACCTTGTCGGCATTCTTGAGCTTTTTTTCATAGAGCTGGCGGGCGCGATCCAGTGCGGGCTGGATGTACTTCATTTCGCGGTCCTGCAAGGTCACGTCGAAACCCTTGAAGGCCGCCCAGGCAGCGATATCGCCCCCCATGACGCCGGCACCCACCACGTGCACGTGCTTGATGCCATGGTCGACGCCGCTGCCTTGTCCCTTGAGGCGTTGCTGGAGAAAGAAGATGCGGATCAGGTTCTGCGCCGTGGATGTTTCGGCCAGCTTGGCAACCGCTCGCGCCTCCAGCTTCAGGCGCTGCTGGATATTGGGCCCGCCCCGCTTCCACGTATCGATCAGTGCGAATGGGGCCGGGTAGTGTTCCTTGCGCACCTTGGCGGCGGTTTGCTTCAGCACCACCGGTGCCAGGATCTGGCGTGCCACCCAGGTGTTGGTAGCCCAGGCTTTGGCCCGCTGCGCCAGCGGACGCACGTGCGGGCGACGCAGCAGGGCGCGCGCCTCGGCCAGCAGTTCCGCCGGTGGCGCCACACGGTCGATCACGCCCAGGGCAAGCGCGCGCTTGGCGGACAAGGCCTTGCCGGTCAGCATGATAGGCAGTGCATCCGGCGCGCCAATGAGGCGAGGCAGGCGCGCACTGCCACCCCAGCCCGGGAAGATGCCCAGCATCACTTCGGGCAGGCCAATGCGCGTCTTGTCATCGTCAGCGGCAATGCGCTGACGACAGGCCAGGATCAACTCGGTGCCGCCGCCCATGCAGGCGCCATGCACCGCCGCCACGGTCGGGCAGGGCAGGCGGGCCAGCGACTCGAACACACGTTGCCCATACTGGATGCTTTCCAGGATGGTGCCTTGCTGGGCGTAAGTGACGAATTCCTTGATGTTGGCACCGACCGCAAAGCCGAACGGCTTGGCCGAATGGATCAGCACACCGGCAGGCTTCTCGATCGCCAGGCGCTCGATGATCTGGCCAAGCTCGTCCAACACCACCCGGGAGAACGTGTTGACGTTGCTGCCGGCGCAGTCCAGCGACAGGGTGACGATGCCGCTGTCATCCAGGTTCGTCTTCCAGTGATTGAAGCGCAGTCCTTCGAACATGGGGATTTGGGGTAACCAGGAAAGTTCGCACCATACCCTCCCGTAGCGAGGATTGCGAGACGGCACCGTATGGAAAGGGGTGTCCCGTTTGGAACGAGACGGCGTCGTGTGCGCTGCCGCATGGAATGGCTCACAGAATCAGGCGAGGCTTCACGATCTGCCTAGGCGAACGCCACCAGACCCCGTAACTTACCCTACGAATGAGTGCACCTATCCCTACTACCGTCAGTACGCCCGGCGCCGAGATCCTCGAGCGCATTCTGGCTGCGCGCGGCAACCTGGTCGCCCTGGAGGGCGCTGAGGAGATCGAGCTGGTGGCGCAATTGCGACCGCTGGTACGCCGCAGCGGCCAGGCGGTGTACCTGTGGAACCCGGAAGGGGGCTTGGGCAACCTGCGAGAGGAACATACGGGCCTGCCCGGGTCCCAGCGGCTCAGCATCGCACTGCGCTACGTGCAACAGAGCCACCACTTTGGCGTCTATCTGTTGCAACGTGTGCCGTTGCCGTTGGGTATGGGGGACGCCACCCTGCTGCGCCAGTTGGCGCGCGCCACCACCGGGCACGTCCGTAAGGTCGTGTTGCTCGACCCGCAGCCCGCCCTGGTGGCCAGCTTCAATGATGTGCTGGTGCGGTTGAGCTGCCAGTCCAAACCAGCGCTGCGTCCGCGCCTGCGCGATGGCCGCTGGTTGCTCTGACATGGCGACACCTGCAGGCATCCTGGTTGTGGCCGCGCAGCGCGAGTTGCGCCGTGCGTTATTTGATACGTTCGAGCGCGATGGTCACTTCGTCGTGCATTCGGCGCGTGACGCCACCCACGCCGGTATCCTGCTGGAAGGGCGTGCGCCACTGGCCCTGATCGTCATGGTGTTCGATGGCGACGGGCGCGAGGCCATGGCGGGAATCGATGCGCTGCGAAGCTTTCCGGCCTGCGCGAATGCACCGCTCATCGCGGTGCTCGACGATGCCGCCATGCTCAAGCCCATTGTGCTGCCGGCTGGCGTGGCCGACTGGCTGTATGCCTCCCAGATCGAGCATGAACTCATGGCCCGCTGGCAGCGCGTGCAACAGGCGGGCGCCAACGGCCAAGGCGGCAACATTGGCTTGGGCGACTACCGTTTCGCGTTTGACGAACTCGACAATGAATGGTTGATCGTCGATCCGGTGCGGGGGCGCATCTTGGAGTACAGCCCTGCGCTGGCCCGTCACAGCGGCTTGGCGGACCACGAATTGCGCGGGCGTCCGCTGCAGGAAGTGTTGGCCTTTGCCGAAGTGAGCGCCGAACAGGTCATCGCCGAGGGGGCGCGGCGTTGGTATGCGTGTCGTCGCCGTTCCGTGCGAGGCGTGGATGGTGGGGAGGCCAGTGCGCGTCCGGTGCGCCATGGCGGTCGCGATGCGGTGGCGCTGGTGTTTCGCAGCGCGCGTGCTGGCGCTCGGGCCGAAATGGCCCTGGCGTTGCTCGCCCGCATGTTCAGTGCTGGCAGTGGCGATGAAGGCATTGCCGAGGCAGCCCGGCTGCTTTACGAGGAGATGGGCCTCGATTACGTCGCGGTGTGGTCGGCTCGCCAGGATGACGGCGCGCCCGTGCAGTTGGTGCAGTACTGGCGTGGCGAAGAGCCCGCGTGGCCCGGTCCACATCTGCAAAGTTCGCTGCGGCTGGTGCTTTCAGGGCAGGCCATGCTGCATCAATCCGATGCGGCGCGGTTGGCGCAGGTAGACCCTTTGCTGGGCCAGCTCGGACTGGCCGGCTTTGCTGGCTGGCCCTTGCAGGACGAGCGACGCACGGTACTGGGCGCCTTGCTGGTGGGGTCAAGGCAGCCGCTGCCGGCGCTGGCCATCATGCAACCGGTATTGCGATGCGCGGCCTCGCGCTTCGCGCACGCCCTGGAGCTGCGTCACACGCGAGAGCAGGGGCGTGCCGAGGGTCTGCTCGATGCACTGACGGGCCTGCCCAATCGCCTGTTGTTCAACGATCGCCTGGATACGGTGATCCGTGAAGCAAACCGCACGGGCGAGTCCTTCGCCCTGTTGTTCGTCGACCTGGATCGCTTCAAGACCATCAACGACACCCTGGGGCATGCCGTGGGTGATCAGGTATTGCTCACCACCACCCAGCGTCTGCGGGGTTCGGTGCGCGCATCCGACACAGTGGCGCGTTACGCCGGTGACGAGTTCGTCGTGATCCTGCGCCATATCGTCAAGAACGAGGACGTGTTGCGCATCGCCGAAAAGGTGGTGCAAGTGATGAGTGCACCGTTGCGCATCGATGACGGCACCGAGCTGCAAGTGACGGCCTCCATCGGCGTGAGCTTCTTCCCGGACGACGCGCCGGATGCCGAAACCCTGCTCAAGCACGCCGATGAAGCGATGTACGCGGCCAAGAGCCTGGGCCGCAACAACTATCAGATTTTCGAGGGCAGGGCCGAGCAGTCCCAGCAGCAGAACCTGGCGCTCAAGTCCGGCTTGCGCCACGCCGAGCACAAAGGCGAACTGCGCGTGTTCTACCAGCCACAGGTCGACGCGGTCACCGAGGACATCGTGGGCATGGAGGCGCTGGTGCGCTGGGAGCACCCGGAGCTGGGCTTTATCGGCCCGGGGTTCTTTATCCCGCTGGCGGAGGAAACAGGCTTGATCGTTTCCATTGGCGAGTGGGTGCTCCGCGCGGCGTGTCGCCACGCGCAGGAGTGGGAGCGTCGCTATGGGCTGGGGTTGCGTCTGGGCGTGAACCTTTCGGCCGTGCAGTTGATGCAGCCCAACCTGCTCGACATGGTGGCCTCCGCCCTGGACGAGAGCGGGCTTGAGCCGGGGTTGCTGGAGATGGAAGTCACCGAGAGCATCAGCATCAAGGCGGCCCCCAACCTCGTAGCTAACCTGCAGGGCCTGCATCGTCTCGGTTGTCGCATCGCCATCGACGACTTCGGTACCGGCGCCGCTTCCCTGGACTATCTGCGCAAGTTGCCCGCCGATCGCATCAAGATCGACCAGAGCTTCGTGCGCAATATCGGTGTGGACCCGGACGACGAAGCCATCGTGCGTGCCACCATCGAAATGGCCCATCGCCTCAAGCGAGGCGTGGTGGCCGAGGGCGTGGAACTGGAACAACACATGGAGTTCCTCCGCGCCAACCACTGTGATGAGTTGCAGGGCTATCTGTTCTGCCGTCCCTTGCCCCAGCCCGCTTTCGACAAGCTGCTGCAGGAGCGCCAGAGCCTGCTGGCCGGCGTGGGTGACACCGTCAGCTGACTTGCGCCGGCCCCTCGGGCCCCCATATCCAGACCATGGAGGCTCCGGGTGGTAGGTGGTTGCTCGCCCTTTTGGCTGGCTGTGCCGACTCGCCCAAAGGTCACGTCCGCCAGCAGGCCTGGTTCTGCGTTCCCTCTGGACCACCCCTGGGCGTGGGCCCCCGCGGGGTTGGTAATCGCGTGAGGGCGTGCTGAACTAGAGCGCGTAGTTCTTGTCTGAGCAACTCGCTTCCATCCTGCGACATCCTCAGGGCGCGTAGCAGCATCGACGAAGGAGAGGGCCCGGATGGGCGAAAACGAACTGGACAGCGCGCTGGTCGAGCGCATCCAACGAGGGGACACACGGGCCTTTGACCTGCTGGTGCGCAAGTACCAGCACAAGGTCATCGGCCTGGTGGGCCGCTATGTGAAGAATCATGCCGAGGCCGAGGATGTCGCTCAGGAAGCGTTTATCCGTGCCTGGCGAGCTATTGGATCATTCCGCGGCGAAAGTGCTTTCTATACTTGGCTGTACAAAATTGCCGTGAATACGGCCAAGAACCACCTGGTGGCCCTTGGCCGGCGGCCGCCGGCCGACGATATCGCCATCGATGATGCGGTTTTTACTTCCGGTGCCGATCGCATGCAGGAGAGCGCAACCCCCGAGCGCGAACTCATGCGACAGGAAATTGAACAAACGGTGTTTTCCACTGTCCAATCGCTGCCTGAGGAATTACGGACAGCAATTACCCTGCGTGAAGTGGATGGCCTCAGTTACGAGGAAATCGCCGAAGCCATGGGGTGTCCGATCGGAACGGTGCGCTCTCGCATCTTTCGGGCACGTGAAGCCATCGATGAGAAACTGCGGCCACTATTGTCCGACCGCGAGGACAAAAAACCATGAGTGATAACCAACGCGAAAATCTGTCTGCCGGCATGGACGGCGAGCTGTCGAAGGAGGAGCTGCGCTTCCTGCTGCGGCGACTCGACCACGATGACTCGCTGCAGCAGGCATGGTCGCGCTATCACGTGGCCCGCGACGGATTGCGCCGGCAATTGCCGATGGTGGCGTCGAGCGATTTCGCCGCTCGGATCATGCTGGTCATCGAGCAGGAAGGCGTGGCGGCTCAGGGCAAGCGTCGGCATTGGCTGCATTGGTCTGCCGGCGGTGCCATTGCCGCCAGCGTGGCCGTCGCGGCCTTGATGATCGCCCAGCCCGCAGGCTCCGGTGCCGATCGCGCGGTGCCCCATGTGGCCGCGTCCTCCATAGCCGCCAATGGCTCCAGCAGTGGCATGCAGGTGGCCCGCTCGGAGGCTCCCGCCGTGGCACCGCCCTGGGTGAATGCCTATGCCGACTCGCCCTACAAGTTGAGTCAGCAGGCGTCGGCCACCCTGGAAGGTGATGGCGGCAACTTGCTGTATTCGCGTGACAGCATGTCACCGTACCGACTTGGGCGTCGTCCTGTCAGCAATGGTGATGGCAGTTATCTCCTGTTGATCCACCCCGATCAGGCGCAGCAGCCGCTTGAGCAGGCGCCGGACAGCGCCCAGTAAGTCACGTGGTCGAGCGCTTGCCTATGCGCCTTGATCCTTTTCCCAAAGAAATGCGCTACGTCAGCCCGTGCCTCGGGCTGTCGTGGAAGCGTGCGTGCAACCCATGGAGGAATCGATGAACCGACTTGCCCTGCGCACCCTGTCGTGCAGCGTACTGATGAGCCTGGCATTGGCGGGTGGCGTACAAGCCCAGACCTCGGCGCCTGCCGCCCCAAGCCTGCCGGACTTCACCGGCATCGTGCAGAAGAACGCCCCGGCGGTCGTGCACGTGGAGGCCAAGTACACCGGCAAGAAGGCCAGCAAGGGACGTAGCGCCCAGCGCGGCGGCATGCCCGATATGCCTGGCGCGGGCGACGACGACCCGTCCATGGAGATGTTCCGCCGCTTCTTCGGCATGCCGATGATGCCGTCGCCGGAAGATCAGCAGCGCACATCGCTGGGCTCGGGTTTCGTCATATCGGCGGATGGCTACATCCTCACCAACAATCATGTGGTGGACGGCGCAGACACGGTCACCGTGCGCCTGCAGGATCGCCGTACGCTCACCGCCAAGGTGGTGGGCAGCGACCCTCAATATGACATTGCACTCCTCAAGGTGGACGCCAAGGGCGGCCTGCCGGCGGTGAGTATTGGGGATTCGCGAGCACTCAAGGCGGGGCAGTGGGTGTTGGCCATCGGTTCACCGTTTGGTTTTGACTACACCGTGACCCAGGGCATCGTGAGTGCCGTGGGTCGCAACCTGGGCAGCCAGGATCAGCCCTATACCTCGTTTATCCAGACCGACGTGCCGATCAACCGCGGCAACTCGGGCGGTCCGCTGTTCGACCTGCAAGGGCGGGTGGTCGGCGTCAATTCGCAGATCTACTCCAACACTGGCGGCTATCAGGGCGTGGCGTTCTCCATTCCGATCGACGTGGCCATGAACGTGGTCAAGCAGATCAAGGAGAAGGGATATGTCTCGCGCGGACAGCTCGGGGTGATGGTTCAGGCCGTCAGCGATGACGTTGCCAAAGCCTTTGGCCTCGACAATGGCAGCGGTGCCGTGGTGACCCAGATCAGCAAGGGGAGCCCCGCCGAGAAGGCGGGCCTGCAGCCGGGCGATGTGATCCTGTCGTTCAACGGCCAGAGCATCAACTCCAGCGTGGACCTGCCGCCCTTGGTCGGTCAGACGCCACCAGGCACCAAGGCCAACCTGCAGATCCTGCGTAACGGCAAGAAGCTGGATGTTCCGGTGACAGTGGGCGAGATGCCGCGCGACAAGAATGCCGCTCTGGCCTCTACTGACGCTGATCGCCCGGCGGCCGGTGGTGCGGCCACGGCCAGTGCGCTCGGCTTGGCCGTGGAAGACCTGGATAGCGACACTCGCCAGCAACTGGGCTTGCGCACGGGCGAAGGCGTGGCCATCAGCAATGTTACCGGCCCGGTCGCCGCGCGCGCTGGTCTCCAGCCGGGTGACGTGATCCTTATGGTCAACCAGAAGAAAGTGGGAAGCGTCAGCGGGTTCCGGGACGCCACCAAGGGTGCCAAGCCGGGCGACACGGTGTTGCTGCTGGTCCGGCATGGCGACCAGAGCGGTTTCGTGGGCCTCACGGTGCCCGGCGGCAAGGACGAGTAAACGCCCCTTGGCCGCTGCCGATGGCAGTGCAGCGGCCAACTGCGCCGGCAAGGTGGGTGCTTGGGTCACCATCCTTCCGGCGCGGGGCGGCCTGTGGGCCTGATGGGCCCTCCCGGACCGGATATGGCCTCCAGCCATGTTTCGAGGGCTCAAAATGCCCCCATTCGGCCCATGCCTGTTCCATGCGATAATGCCGGGTTCGTGTCACCATCCCGGTGATGCGCTGCCTGCGCGCCGCGCACGGCAGTGAACGCAGCTAGCGTGCTCCATGGAACTGATCCGAAATTTCTCCATCATTGCCCACATCGATCACGGCAAGTCGACACTGGCCGACCGCATCATCCAGATCTGCGGTGGACTGACCGAGCGCGAGATGGAGGCGCAGGTGCTCGACAACAATCCGATCGAGCGCGAGCGCGGCATCACCATCAAAGCCCAGTCCGTTTCGCTGCCGTACAAGGCGCGTGACGGCAAAACCTACCAGCTCAATTTCATCGACACTCCGGGCCATGTGGACTTCTCGTACGAAGTCAGCCGCTCGCTGGCTGCCTGCGAAGGCGCGCTGCTAGTGGTGGACGCCGCGCAGGGTGTGGAAGCCCAGTCGGTGGCCAACTGCTATACGGCGGTTGAAATGGGGCTGGAGGTGGTGCCGGTCCTGAACAAGATCGACCTGCCCACGGCTGATCCCGAAAAGGTGAAGGGCGAGATCGAGGCCGTCATCGGCATCGATGCCACGGACGCCGTCGCCGTCAGCGCCAAGACCGGCCAGAACGTGGTCGAAGTACTGGAAGCCATCGTCGCGCGCATCCCGCCGCCGAAAGTGGGCGACACCGATCGCCTGCAGGCCCTGATCATCGACTCCTGGTTCGACAACTACCTCGGCGTGGTGTCGCTGGTGCGTGTGATGCAGGGCGAAATTCGCCCCGGCGACAAGCTGCTGGTGATGTCTACCGGCCGCGCTCACGAAGTGAGCGAAGTGGGTGTGTTCACGCCCAAGCGCAAGAAGCTGGACAAGCTCTCGCCGGGCGAGGTGGGCTGGATCACCGCGTCCATCAAGGATGTGCATGGCGCCCCCGTGGGCGACACGCTCACCCTGGCCGGCAAACCGGCCGAAAAGCCGCTGGCCGGCTTCCAGACCATGCAGCCGCGCGTGTTCGCGGGCCTGTTCCCGGTGTCGGCCGACGACTATCCAGCGCTGCGCGAGGCACTGGACAAGTTGCGCCTGAACGACGCTGCGCTGTTCTTCGAGCCGGAAAGCTCCGAGGCCATGGGCTTCGGTTTCCGCTGCGGCTTCCTCGGCATGCTGCACATGGAAATCGTGCAGGAGCGCCTGGAACGCGAGTACGACCTGGACCTGATCACCACCGCACCCACGGTGGTGTACGAGGTGGTCAAGGGTGACGGCTCCATCCTCATGCTGGACAACCCGGCCAAGCTGCCGGCGGCCAATTTGATCGCCGAGATTCGCGAGCCGATCATCGTCGCCAACATCCTCACGCCGCCCGATTACATCGGCAACATCATCACGCTGTGCGAAGAAAAGCGCGGCGTGCAGCGCTCGATCCAGTACCTGGCCACCCAGGTGCAGATCACCTATGAAATGCCGCTGGCCGAAGTGGTGCTGGACTTCTTCGATCGCCTGAAGTCCGTGTCGCGTGGCTACGCCTCGATGGACTATCACTTCGAGCGCTTCGAAGCCGGCCCGTTCGTGCGCGTGGACGTACTGATCAACGGCGACCGCGTGGACGCGCTCAGCCTGATCGTGCATCGCATCCACGCCGAACGTCGTGGCCGCGACCTGGTCGAGCGCATGAAGGACCTGATCCCCCGTCAGCAGTTCGACGTGGCGATCCAGGCCGCCATTGGGGCCCAAATCGTCGCGCGCTCCACGGTGAAAGCGCTGCGAAAGAACGTACTGGCGAAGTGTTATGGCGGTGACGTTAGCCGCAAGAAAAAGCTGCTGGAGAAGCAGAAGGAAGGCAAGAAGCGCATGAAGCAGGTCGGCCGCGTGGAAATTCCCCAAGAGGCCTTCCTTGCCGTATTGAAGGTGGACAAATAACAAACCTGCGGAATCGGCGTCCCCCTCGCCGAGCAACCTTGGAGTAGGGCATGGATTTCGACTTTTCGGCGATTCTGCTTGGCCTCACCGTGCTGTTCGGCGTGGTGTGGGGTCTGGATCGCCTGTTCTTCTACAAGCAGCGCAAGGAAAAGGCCGAGGCCGCGGGCACGGAAGTGCGCGAGCCGGTGGCGGTCGACTGGGCGCGTTCGCTGTTCCCGGTGGTGTTGGTGGTGCTGCTGCTGCGCTCGTTCGTGGCCGAGCCCTTCCGCATCCCTTCCGGTTCGATGATGCCTACGCTCGATGTGGGCGACTTCATCCTGGTGAACAAGTTTACCTATGGCCTGCGCATGCCGGCCTTCAACAACAAGTTTCTGAGCCTGGGTGAACCCAAGCGCGGCGACGTGGTGGTGTTCCGCTTCCCCGGTTACCTCTGCGAGGACGGCGGCAAGCTGGTGCGCAGCGGCGACCAGAGCTGCGCCGATCCGCATGCCCCCGTGCCGAGCCAGAACTGGATCAAGCGCGTGATCGGCATGCCCGGCGACCGTGTGGAGATGCATGGTGACCAGCTTGTGATCAACGGCGAGCCGGTGGCAGCGGATCTGGTCGGCCCGTACGAGGGCGACCCCAAACGCAACGAATCGCGCCTCATGCTGGAAATGGGCGCCACGGTGTGGAACGAGCATCTGCCCAATGGACAGGGCGGTGTGGTCAATCACCTCACGGCCCGCATGCCCAACTACGCCATCCCGCCGCCGTTGCCCAATGCACGCGTGCCGCTGGTGGTGCCGCATGGCTGCTATCTCGTCATGGGCGACAACCGCTACAACAGCACGGATAGCCGCTGGTGGGGTTGCCTGCCCGAGCAGAATCTGGCGGGCAAGGCCTTCCTGATCTGGCTCAGCTGGACCGGGTCGGGCGTGGCTTTCCACCGCATGGGCACGGTCATTCATTGAAAACCGTGACGGGCGTTAACGCCGCGGTCGTGACGGCCGCGGTGACTTGCAGCGACAATGCGCCTATCGTGCGGGTTGCCGGGCCGTGGGCCGGCACGCGGCGATTCACTGCAGGGTCGATGCCGCCTGGCGGCGTAGCGAGGGGACTATGAAATCGAAGCAGACAGGTATCACCCTGATCGGGTTCCTGGTGGTGTTGGTGGTGGTGGGCTTCTTTGGCTACATGGCCATGAAGCTGGTGCCGGCGTATACCGAGTACATGGGCGTCAGCAAGGCCATGAACCAGGTGGCTTCCAGCGGTGTCGAGGGTAAGTCGCTCGATGACTTGCGTCGCGACTTGATGTTCAAGATGGGCTTTCAGTACGTGGACGATGCCACCATCAAGCCCAAGGACATCACCATCAAGCGTATCAACAATGCTGCCGTCCTTTCGGTGAGCTACGAGAAGCGCATCCCATTCATCTACAACATCGACTTCCTGCTTCACTTCGACAAGAGCGTGAATCTGCAGGGCAACGTCGGTAGTTAAAGACAGGCCCTGATTTGACCAAGCTCGCCCACCGTTTTCGCGACCCGTCGCTCGCCCAACTGGCCTTGACCCACCGCAGCGTGGGCAAGCCCAATAATGAGCGATTGGAGTTTCTCGGCGACGCGCTGCTCGGCGTCATCGTGGCCGAGCTGCTTTATGAGGCGCACCCTCAGGCCAGCGAGGGCGAGCTGTCGCGTCTGCGCGCCCAGCTCGTGAACGGCCAGGCCCTGGCCGTGATCGCACGCGAGCTGGAACTGGGCGACGAGCTGCGCTTGGGCTCGGGCGAGCTGAAAAGCGGCGGCTTCCGGCGGGAATCCATCCTCGCGGATGCGTTCGAGGCGCTGATCGCCGCCGTCTACCTTGACGCCGGGTTCGCCGAGTGCCGCGCCGTGGTGCGCGCCTTGTTCGAGCCATTGGTGGCGGCCATTCCACGCTCCTCCAAGGACGCGAAGACGCGCCTGCAGGAGCTGCTGCAATCGCGCGGCTGGCCGTTGCCGCAATATGAATTGATCGACAGTTACGGCGAAGATCACGCCAAGACCTTCGACGTTTCCTGTGACATCGCCGAGCCTACGGCCATACGCGCCGAGGGGCGCGGCAGTAGCCGTCGCGCCGCGGAGCAGGCGGCCGCCGAAACGGTGCTGCAACAGTTGCAGGAGTGGCAGGGCTGAAAGCCCGCCATGTGCCCCGTTGCAGGGGCGCCCGCCAGCCGCGATGTTCCGGCGTTATCGCCGGAGCACGCTAACGACTTACACTTCTCCCGTTCCCGTCCGCCTGGGTCGCCTTTCGGCGGCATGCGCGGGAAGGCCGATACAGGTTCCAGACCATGAACGACAACGACGATCTCGACCTTGGCGCGCCCGCCGAGCTTCCCCATGACAATTTCCGCTGCGGCACGGTGGCCCTGGCGGGACGCCCCAACGTGGGCAAGTCGACTCTGCTCAACGCGCTGATCGGCTTTCGCCTGTCTATCGTCAGCCCGCGCCCGCAAACCACCCGTCATCGCATTCTGGGCATCGCGACCAGCGAAGCCGGCCAGATCATGTACGTGGACACCCCGGGCCTGCACCGTGGCGCCAAGCGCGCCATGAATCGCAGCCTGAACCGTGCAGCGCGCTCGGCCATCAGCGAGGTCGATGTGGTGGTGCAGGTGATCGAGGCGGGGCGTTGGACCGACGAAGACCAGGCCCTGTACGACGCCCTGGTCGAGCAGAAGGTGCCGCGTCTGCTGGTGATCAACAAGGTGGACCTGGCCAAGGAAAAGTCCACCATGCTGCCTTTCGTGGCGGAGCTGATGGCCCATCACAGCTTCGATGACGTGTACTACATCAGTGCGCTCAAGCAGAAGGGCCTCAAGGAGCTGGAGCAGGGCATCCTCAAGCGCCTGCCGGTGCAGCCGCCGGTTTACGGTGAGGACGAGATCACCGATCGCAGCGAACGCTTCCTGGCCGCTGAAATGGTGCGCGAGCAGCTTATGCTTCGGCTGGACCAGGAGCTGCCCTATGCCACCACGGTGGAGATCGAGCAGTTCAAGGATCGCCCGGATGGCGTGGCTGAAATCCACGCGGTGATCTGGGTGGAGCGCGACGGCCAGAAGGCCATCGTGATCGGTGCCGGCGGCGCCCAGCTCAAGGACATCGGCAGTGCCGCGCGTCGCCATATGGAGCGCGCCTTCGAGCGCAAGGTGTTCCTGCGCCTGTGGGTGAAGGTGCGCGAAGGCTGGGTGGACGACGAAGCCATGCTGAAGAAGCTCGGCTATACCGACTGAGGGCATAGCGCCCCGTTATGCGTATCGAACAGCAGCCGGCCTATGTTCTGCATGCGCGGCCCTATCGCGAAACCTCGCTGCTGCTCGAATGCCTGACCCGCGATCACGGTCGATTGGGCGTGGTGGCCCGGGGCGTACGCCGCGAGCGCGCGCGCGTGCAGCGCGCTCAACTGGAGCCATTCCAGTTGCTGGCCCTGGATTTCCTGGCGCGAGGTGAGCTGGCGACACTGCAGGCCGCCGACACCGTGGAAACACCCTGGCGCTTGTTGGGGGACGCGGGGCTGGCCGGCCTCTACCTCAATGAACTGGTGGTTCGCCTCACCGGGCGGCAGGACCCCCTGCCATCGTTATTCGATGCCTACGCGCAAACCTTGCCGCGACTGGCCAGCGGTGAGCCCTTGGCCTGGAGTCTGCGGCGGTTCGAGCGCGACCTGCTCGATGCGGTGGGCTACGCGCTGCAATTGGAGTTCGAAGGTGAATCCGGGGAGCCGCTCGACCCGGAGCAGGCCTACCACTACGTGGCCGAGTCCGGACCCGCACCGTGCCGGGCGGGCACACCTCATGCGTTGCTCGGCCGGGATCTCATCGCACTCGCCGAGGATCGTATGCCGGATACGGCAGGCATGGCGTCTTTGCGCGTGATGATGCGCGAGGTGATCCGCTTCCACCTGGGTGGCGGCGAGTTGAAAGCCTGGCATGTGCTGGGCGCCGCCATGTCGCGGCGCTGAATTGCCGCTCAGTGCGCGTGAGGGCCAAGGGCGTCGATGGTCGCCACCAGGGCTTTGCGAAAGCGTGACAGCGGAGCCAGCGCCCCGGGGTGCCCGAGCTTGAGATGGCGTTGCAGCACCGTGGCCTGCGAGCCCAGCGCCGCCGCCCCGCAGAAACCGCAGGAGGAGCGCAATCGGTGCAGGCGGTCGGCGAACGCCTCGCAATCCCCCATCAACCCATCCAGTTCCTGATAAAGCCCCACCAGTTCGGCGTGCAGCAGCGCGCGCATGGCCTTGACCACCTCGGCATCGCCCATGGTGGCGATCGCCTGGGCGTCATCCAGCAGTGGCATGCTGCCGCTACCGGCCTGCACGAGGGAAAGGATGCGGCGCAGGTCGGCCAGGCTGCAGGGCTTTTGCAGCACCTCGCTGAACTCGGCACTCAGTAGCCGCTGGCGCTGGGCCATATCCATTTCGGCGCTGGTGGCCACCGCTGTGCAGTCCGTGGAGCGGGCGCCCGGGTCCTGCCGGAGTGCCGCCAACACCTGCTCGGCGCCTGCGCCGGGCATGCGGCAATCGAGCAATAGCAGGTCAAAGGCTTGTTCGTGGGCCAACGCAATCGCGGCCAGTCCGTCGTGACAAGCTTGGGCTTCCAGCCCCAGGCTGCGCAGCGCTTCCACCAGGAACAATCGGCTGCTCGGGTCGTCGTCGGCGACCAGGGCGCGGGGTACTTCGGGCGCACCAGAGGGGCGTGGTGCTTCGCTGGAAAGCGGGTTAAGCATGACTAGTCCGTGTCGTTCAGCTGATTTTGGCAGAATGACGCCTCATGCGCCTCACATCAAGCCATCTATTGCTCAGTTTCTGCCTCTTGCTCGGGCCAGGCTTGGCGTTGCCCGCGCGGGCGGACGTCGCCTTGGGAGCCAAGGTCGTCAACATTCCTGGCCTCAAGCTGCAAGACATGCAGGCTCGGCTCGGCGAGGACGGGCAGGGTGGCCTCAACCTTAACCTGCGTGCCGCCAAGGCCGATGTGCCAGCCATGGGCTGGAAGCGCATTGGCGTGGATTTGCGCGGCACGCTCGCGCGCGATGTACGCATGCGCTGGCTGTTCGACGGCAATGTGCAATTGGCCGGGGCGCCAGGTGCGGCGCTTGGCAATGCCAAGGTCAGCATGGTGGTGGACGAGGCGGCCAATACGCTGCAGATCGACATCAATCAAGGCAGCTCCCAGGCCAGCACGGCCCTCCCGCTCGATCAGCCCACGCATGCGCAGATCAGCCTAAAAGGCGTGCCGGTCGTGTGGTTGCAGGGTCTGTTGAGCACGGTGTGGTCCGGACGCGCCACGGCGGGCAAGCTGGACGCCGACCTCGCGCTGGACCTGGCCGACAAGGGGATTCAGGCTTCGGGGCAGTTCGCGCTGAGTGGTGCGGGTTTCGACACCCCTGGCGGTACGCTTGCCGGGCAGGGCGTGAACGGCAATGGTCGTTTGAACATCGACACCACCCTGAGCCCATCGCGTATCGATCTGGATGCGGGGCTTCGTGGTGGCGAGCTGCTGTTGGGCCCCATCTATGCCCGCTTGCCCGATCACCCGGTGCAGTTGAGCCTGTCGGCGGGAACGCGCAATGGCGCGGTAGACTTCAATCGGTTGCGCGTCGCCGATGCTGATGCCTTGCAGTTCGACGGCGCCATGGCGTTCAACAACAAGGGTGAATTGCAGAAGCTGAAGCTGGATCGAGTGCAGTCGCGCTTCCCCGCGGCTTACCAACGCTACGGTCAAGCCTGGTTGGCTACCTTGGGTATCCGCGACGCACGCATGGAAGGTCAGCTCACTGGCAGCCTCGATGTGGACGCCAGTGGCTTGCGCAGCTTCGCCTTTGAAACCGAAGGCATGGACCTTGCCGACGGCGAAGGTCGGCTGGCTATCAAGGGGCTGCGCGGTGGTCTGGATTGGCGTGCCGAGGGCGATCGCCCCGCCACCACGCTGGGGTGGCAGAGTCTTCAGCTCTATCGCATCGCCAATGGCGCGGCCCAAGGGCATTGGCAGAGCCATGGCGGCACGCTGAGCCTGCAGCGTCCATTGGAATTGCCTGTACTCAATGGCAAAGCTCGTCTGGGCGAGCTGGAATGGCGTCCAGCGGCAGCCAAGGGCCGCCGGTTGTCGACCTCGCTGGTCTTCACCGGCATCGACATGGCGGCGTTCTCGCGGGCCATGGGCTGGCCTGAATTCCAAGGCACGCTGGGCGGTGCGATCCCGGCGTTGCGCTGGGTGGACGATCGCTTCGACCTGGAAGGCGGCTTGTCGGTCAACGTATTCGATGGCTTCGTCGACATCACCCGCATGACGTTGCAAGGGCCCTTCAGCCCCAGTCCGGTACTGACCGGCGATGTGCAGCTGCGCCAGTTGGACCTGGGTGCGATGACCAGTGTGTTCGATTTCGGCAGCATCACTGGTCGCATGGACGGCTCCATCGAGGATCTGCGCCTGGTCAATTGGGATCCGGTAGCCTTCAAGGCCAGCCTGCTCGCCAACAGCGGTGGCCGCATCAGTCAGCGCGCAGTGAACAACCTCACCGCCGTCGGTGGCGGCGGCATGGCCGCAGGCTTGCAGGGCGCCGTGCTGAAACTGTTCAAGACCTTCGGTTACAAGCGCATTGGCCTCAATTGCGCACTTCAGGCCTCGGTCTGCCATATGGGCGGCTTGGACACCACGGCCGATGGCTACACAATTGTCGAAGGTAGCGGCCTGCCGCGCCTGCAGGTGATCGGTCACCAGACCCAGGTGGATTGGCCCACCCTGGTGCGTCGCCTCAAGGCCGCCATCGAAGGCAATGGACCGGAAGTCCATTGAATGCACACCCGTTAAGTCCCCACCCCCGAAGGAGTCGAACATGCGCAAGCTCGTCTATGGATTGTTGACCACCGTACTGGTGGCCTTGGTGGGGTGCGTCACCATCAACGTGTATTTCCCCGAGGCGGCAGCGCAGAAGGCGGCCGATCAGTTCATTGGCACCGTCATCGACGGCACCCCTGCCACCGCTCCCAAGCAGGAGCCGCAACCGGCGCCCGCCAAGAAGGGCAGTCAGCCCTCCGCCATGCTGCTGGATCTGCTGGTGCCGGCCGCCTATGCCGCCGACGCGCCCAACATCCGCATCCAGACGCCGACCACCGAGGCGATCCACAGCCGCATGCAGGCGCGCTTCAAGGGCAGCCTGGCGGCACTGTTCGACAGTGGGGCCATTGGCTTCACCCAGGACGGCCTGATTGCCGTGCGCGATGCCGGCAAGGTGCCGCTGGACCAGCGCGCTGGCCTGAACGCCACGGTGGCGGATGAGAATCGCGACCGCAACGCGCTCTACCGCGAAGTCGCCAACGCCAACAGCCACCCCGAATGGGAGGGCCAGATCCGCGCCACGTTTGCCAAGGGCTGGATCGAGCGGGCGCGCGCGGGCTGGTATTATCAGGACCCCTCGGGCGCCTGGAAGCAGAAGTAAACCGTTCGCCCTCGTTTTCACCCGTTTGTCGCGCCCGGGTCCCATGATCCGGGCGCGCGCGTTTCCGGGAGCCGTTACCACCCCATGAACGAATTCGAAGCCACCATTACCGACCTCAGCCACGACGGCAAAGGCGTTACCCGCATTGACGGCAAGGCCGTCTTCGTCAGCGGCGCCCTGCTGGGCGAGGACGTCAAGCTGCGCATCCGCAAGCGTCACCGTCATTACGATGAAGCGGAGGTGGTGGAGTTGCTGACGCGTTCGCCGCATCGCGTCGAGCCGCGCTGCCGTCATTTCGGCCAGTGTGGCGGTTGCTCGCTGCAACATCTGGACGCCACCGCGCAGATCGAGGTAAAGCAGCGCGTGCTGAAGGACAACTTCGAACGCATCGGCAAGGTGGAGCCTGAGCGTTGGCTGCCACCGCTCACCGACCAGCCGTGGGGCTACCGCCGCAAGGGGCGCTTGTCGGTGCGCGCCGTGGCCAAGAAGGGCCGCGTGCTGGTGGGCTTCCGTGAAGAAAGCAACCCACGCTTCGTCGCCGACATCACCCACTGCGAAGTGGTGCATCCGGCGCTGGGCCCCAAGATCGGCCTTCTGGCGGAGCTGGTGAGCGACATGGATGCGGCCAAGGACATCCCTCAGATTGAATTTGCCGCCGGCGATGACGCCGTGGCCTTGGTATTCCGCCATATGTCGCCGTTGAGCGAACGAGATCGTGCCGCCCTGGTGGCCTTTGGTCAGGCGCATGGCTTTGATATCTACCTGCAGCCCGGCGGCGTCAGCAGCGTGCACCCGCTGTGGCCCGAGCATCCACGCCTGGCGTTCCGTATTCCCAGCGGAGTCGAGGTGGTGGACGACGTGGAGCTGGAGTTCCGTCCGCTGGACTTCGTGCAGGTCAACGCCGGCATGAATCGCCGCATGATGGCGCTCGCCATGGAGCTGCTCGATCCGCAGCCCAGCGACCGTGTACTGGACCTGTTCTGCGGCCTGGGCAATTTCACCCTGCCGATCGCGCGCCGAGCGGCGGAAGTGGTGGGCGTGGAAGGCGAGCACGGCCTGGTCGAACGCGCCGCCGAGAACGCCGCACGCAATGGCATTACCCATGCGCGTTTCGAAGTGGCCAACCTGTTCGAGGACCAGCGCCAGGCATCCTGGGCCAAACAGTCGTGGGACAAGCTGCTGCTCGACCCGCCGCGCGCCGGCGCCGACAAGGTGCTGGAATACCTTCCGCACAAAGACACCCAGCGCATCGTGTATGTCTCCTGTCATCCCGGCTCGCTGGCACGCGACGCAGGCATCCTGGTGCAGAAGCACGGGTTCCGCCTGAGCGCGGCGGGGGTGATGGATATGTTCCCGCACACTGCCCACGTCGAATCCATCGCGCTGTTCGAGCGCTGAGCCACGTCATCCACCTCTCACGGACCGGTTGCATCATGGGTATCGAAATCGAGCGCAAATTCCTCCTCAGCGGCGACGCGTGGCGCGATGCAGTGACACAGAGCGAACGCATCGCCCAGGGCTATCTGGTGGGTGCGCAAGCGCTGCGCGACGGCGCGGCACGCGCATCGGTGCGCGTGCGCCGGGCCGGTGAGCACGCCTGGTTGAACATCAAGTCGGCACAGTTGGGCATCGAACGCGCGGAGTTCGAATACCCCATGCCGCTGGCGGATGCCGAGCAGATGCTGGCGACGCTGTGCGACGGCGTGCTGGAGAAGATTCGCCACCACGTCACCGTCGATGGCACCTTGTTCGAGATCGACGAATTCTTTGGCGACAACGCCGGCCTCGTGGTGGCCGAAGTCGAACTCAACGCGCCGGATGCATCGTTCCCGCGTCCCCATTGGTTGGGGCGCGAGGTGAGCCATCTGGCGCGCTACTACAACGTGAACCTGATCGATCACCCGTACGCGCGCTGGTCGCCGCAAGAGCGGGAAGCGGCAGGGGAGAACGCCTGATGCTCATGATCGGCCTGGCCGGCCCGACGCTCGCGGATGCAGAGCACGCCTGGCTCAAGGCGCCGGGTGTCAGCGGCGTGGTGCTCTTTGCGCGCAACTTCGTCTCGCGCGATAAGCTCATGGCCTTGGTGGAATCCATTCGCGACGTGGGTGGCGAGCAGATGCTCATCGCGGTGGACCAGGAAGGTGGGCCCGTTCAGCGTTTCCGCGAAGGGTTTACCCGCCTGCCGCCGCTGTCGTCCATTGGTGCGGCGTACGATCGGGACCCTGAGAATGCCGTTCGCCTGGCCGAGGAACACGCCTGGGTCATGTCCAGCGAACTGCGCGCCTGCGGCGTGGATTTCAGCTTCGCGCCGGTGGTGGATCTGGCCCGCGGCAATGCGGCCATCGGCCCTCGCGCCTTTCACGCCGACCCGGCGATCACGGCCGAGTTGTCGCAGGCCTATGTTCGCGGCATGCACTTGGGCGGCATGGCAACCGTGCTCAAGCACTTTCCCGGGCACGGTTCGGTTGCCGTCGATACGCACAAGGCCGCAGCGGTGGACCCGCGCCCACTTGATGAGATTCGTCGCGACGATCTCGTGCCCTTCATGGAGGGCATCGCCGCGCATGCCGAGGCTGTGATGGTGGCGCACGTGATCTACCCGAGCGTCGATGCACAGCCGGCGGGGTTCTCGCGACGCTGGATCGTCGACATCCTGCGCGGCGAACTGGGCTTCGCGGGCGCGGTGATCAGTGACGACATCAGCATGGCGGCCGCTGGCGCCGCCGGCGGTGTGGCTGCGCGTGTCGCCGCCCACCTCGATGCCGGTTGCGATCTCGTGCTGGCCTGCTTCCCGGAGGTCGTAGAGGAGGCCATCGACGCCGTGCAGGGCCGTGCCGCCGCCGCACCGGAACGCCTGGCCGCCCTCCAAGGCGCCGTCGCCTCCACCTGGGACGGACTCAATGACAACCCGCAACGCGAGCGTTTTATCGCACGCATCACGGCGCTTCACGCCGTGGAAGGAAACCCGCCGGCATGACCGCTAACCAGCCCTCCCTCGCGTCCGCTCTCGTCGACGCGGACCTGTTGTTCGACCGCGCCGCACTCGAATCGGTGATTGCCGACATGGGGCGTCGCATCGACGCCGAACTCGATGGCGAGCGCGCGGTGTTCCTCACCGTGATGAACGGTGCGCTGATTTTTGCCGGCCATCTCGCACTGGCCATTCGCACCGACCTCGAATTCGACTACGTGCACGCCACCCGCTACCGTGGCGCCACCTCCGGTAGCGAGCTGCACTGGCTGCGTGAGCCGGTGGCGGATCTCGCCGGTCGCACCGTGCTGCTGGTGGATGACATTCTCGACGAAGGCCACACCTTGAAAGCCGTGCGCGACGAATGCCTGCGTCGCGGCGCCCGCCGCGTACTGATCGCCAGCCTGTGCACCAAGCAGCACGATCGACTGGTGGAGGGCATCGCCTCGGACTTCAACGGCGTGGAGTTGCCCGATCGCTACGTCTTCGGATTCGGCATGGATTTCCACGAGCAGGGTCGTAACCTGCCGGGCATCTACGCATTGAAATGACATCGATACCAGCCGTGTTCGGGCCGGTCAACGCGCAGGGAGTGGTGGCATGAATATCCTCGGCATTTCGGGAAGCTTGCGACAAGCGTCGTTCAATACCGCTTTGCTGCATGCGGCGCAGGAGCTCGCGCCCTCAGGCATGCGCATCTCGATTCATCGGCTGCACGCATTGCCGTTGTTCGATCAGGACGTGGAAGAGCAGGGCGATCCGGCGCCCGTGGCCGCCTTCAAGGATGCCATCGCATCGGCCGACGGCTTGCTGTTGGCTTGCCCCGAATACAATGGCGGTATCAGCGGCGTGCTCAAGAACGCCATCGACTGGGCCTCGCGCGCGGGCAAATCGCGCCAGGCATCGCCGCTGGCCGGCAAGACGGTGTGCATCATGGGCGCCAGCCCCGGCATCACCGGTACCGTGCGCGCACAGGACCAACTGCGGCAGGTGCTGCGTCGCGCTGGCGCGCGCACCGAGCCCCAGGGCGAAGTGCTGGTGTTCCAGGCGCACACGAAGATCATCGAAGGCCGGCTCGCCGACGAGCGCACGCGCGAGGCGCTGGGCCGGCACCTGCAAGGTTTTGCCGAGCGGCTCGCCGCCACGGCGTGATGCATTCTCATTAGAACGACAGGATATTCCCGTGACTATCGATCTGGCCGTCATCGGCGGCAGCGGCTTGTACAACTTCCCTGGCCTGGAAAACACCAGTCGCCATAGCGTCGATACGCCGTTCGGCAAGGCGTCGGGCGACGTGGTGATTGGCGACTTCGCCGGTCGTCGCGTGGCCTTCCTGGCACGCCATGGCGAAAGTCACACCTTGCCGCCGCATCGCGTGAACTATCGCGCCAATCTGTGGGCGTTGCATTCGCTCGGCGCCCGCAAGGTGATTGGCGTGAACGCCGTGGGCGGCATCCGTGCGGACATGGGGCCGCGCGTGATCGTGGTACCCGACCAGATCATCGACTACACCTACGATCGCTACACGAGTTTCTGTGACGTTGAAGGTGCGGAAGTGCGGCACATCGACTTCAGCGAACCCTACACGCAGGCGTTGCGTGTGCAGTTGATCGCCGCTGCCGCGGCAGCCGGCGTGGCGGTCGTTGACGGCGGATGCTACGGCGCCACGCAGGGGCCGCGCCTGGAAACGCGTGCGGAAATTGCCCGCATGAAACGCGACGGATGTGACCTGGTTGGCATGACCGGTATGCCCGAGGCGGTGCTGGCGCGCGAGCTGGACCTCGACTATGCCTGTCTGGCCCTCGTGGCCAACTTCGCAGCGGGCTGTGGTGACGAGGCGGAGATCAGCATCGACGAAATTTTCGCCCACCTTGCGGCGGCCACGGCGGAAGTACCCCGCATCCTCGGCGTACTGCTCAAATCCTGATCAATCGTCCGGGAATTATTCGTACTAGGGCATCGCCCATATTGCGCTTTCACATCAAACATGTTGATACTTCCGCTTGTGCCAGGGGCGGCGGACCAAGGGGTCAAGGTGGTTCAGCGCTATACCGTGGTGCATCCAGTCCATGATTCAGAGGTTCACGCAATGCGTTTCGGTACGGTCAAGTGGTTCAACGACGCCAAGGGTTTCGGCTTCATCGCACCCGAGGACGGTGGGGAGGACGTGTTCGTCCACTTTTCGGCTATTAACGCCAAGGGCTTCCGCAGCCTGCAGGAAGGCCAGCGCGTGAAGTTCGAAGTCACCACGGGCCCCAAGGGTGCCCAGGCTTCGGGCGTTGAGATCGCAGGTTGATCTCGGCGAGCCAGCGTTCGCGCTGGTCATCGATGTAACCCAGAGGCCCCGCGTCGAAGGACGCGGGGTTTCTTTTTTTGCGATGCAGCAACCACACCGCATGTTGGAGTGAGCAATGGCAGACCGTCGTGATTTCCTCAAGGCTTCCTTGTTGGGGGCCTCCGCTCTTGCGCTGGCCGGACAGACTTCGGCGGTGCGCGCTGAAGCCACCAAAGCGGCTTCAGGCGGCGCCCGCGTAGTCTCCACCTGGGACTTTGGCGTGGCCGCCAACAAGGCCGCGTGGTCGGTGTTGGCCAAGGGTGGCCATGCGCTGGACGCGGTGGAAGCCGGCGTGATGGTGCCGGAGGCAGACCTGAAGAATCACAGCGTCGGTCGCGCCGGCTACCCGGATCGCGACGGCCATGTGTCGCTCGACGCGAGCATCATGGATGCCGATGGCAGTTGCGGCGCGGTGGCCGCGCTCGAACATATCGCGCACCCCATCCAGGTGGCGCGCCGAGTGATGGAGCGCACGCCGCACGTTTTGCTGGTGGGCGAGGGCGCCTTGCAGTTCGCGTTGGAGCAAGGCTTCAAGAAGGAAGAACTGCTGACGCCCGAATCCGAGCAAGCCTGGAAGGAGTGGCTCAAGACCGCGCACTATCAACCCTCGATCAACAGCGAGGTGCATGACTACGGCAAGACCGGCATGCCGGGCGGCAAGGACAACCACGACACCATCGGCATGCTCGCCATCGACGCACATGGCCGCCTCGCTGGCGCGTGCACCACGAGCGGTATGGCGTGGAAGCTGCGCGGTCGCGTGGGCGATAGCCCGATCATCGGCGCCGGTTTGTATGTGGATGGCGATGTGGGCGCTGCCACTTCGACGGGTGTGGGTGAGGAAGTGATCCGCAACGCAGGCAGCTTCCTGGTGGTGGAGCTGATGCGTCAGGGGCGCACGCCGCAGCAAGCCTGCGAGGAGGCCGTGATGCGTATCGTGAAGAGGCGCCCCAATGCATCCAAGGATCTGCAAGTGGGCTTTCTTGCCATGAACCGGCACGGTGAAGTGGGCGCCTTCGCGATTCAGTCCGGCTTCTCGTACGCGGTGTGTGACGCGCAGCGCCAGGATGGCCTGTTGCCCTCCAAGAGCGTGTACTGATTGTGGGTCGGTTGCTGGAGGTTGCTGCCAATTCGCTGGATTCCGCGCTGGCCGCACAAGCGGGTGGCGCCGGTCGTATCGAGTTGTGCACGGCGCTCGAACTGGGCGGCCTCACGCCATCGCATGGCGAGATCGCCCTGGTGCGCGAGCAGGTGGCGCTGCCCTTGTATGTGCTTATTCGCCCGCGTGCGGGTGACTTCCTCTACAGCGACGGCGAGCTGACGACCATGCGGCGCGATATCCAGGCCTGCAAGGCATTGGGTTGCGATGGTGTGGTCATCGGCGTGCTCGATGCCCATGGTGAGGTGGACCAAGCGCGCTGCCACACGTTGATCGACGCCGCCGATGGCTTGGGTGTGACCTTTCACCGAGCCTTTGATTTGGTGCCCGATCAAGCCAGGGCACTGGAGACGATCATCGCCTTGGGGGCCGAGCGCGTGCTCAGCTCGGGTGGTGAACGCTCGGCCATGGCCGGTGCTGCCCGTTTGCAGGCCTTGATCGCGCAGGCTGGTGGGCGCATTAAGGTGATGCCTGGAGCGGGCATCACGCCGGCGAATATCGCCACTGTCGCAACGCTGACGGGCGCGAGTGAGTTGCACGCCTCGGCTAAGCGCAGCTATGCCTCCGGCATGCAGCACCGATCGCCGGATGGCCTGGACATGGACACCGGCGAAACGCGCACCGATACCGATGAAGTGCGCGCCCTGATGACGGCCTGGGCGCGCGGATGACCTTTCCTCGCTGGCTGGCCGGACGACATATAACGTCTGGCCGAGTCGGTATCAGGCGGTGAATTGCAGGCGTGCCAGTTCGGCGTACAGACCACCCTCGGCCAGCAGGCTCTGGTGCGAACCTTGCGCCACGATGCGGCCGCCATCCATCACCACGATGCGATCGGCGCGTTGCACGGTCGCCAGTCGATGCGCGATCACCAGGGTGGTGCGGCCTTTTTCCAACCGTTCCAGGGCCTGTTGAATGGCCGCTTCGGACTGAGCATCGAGTGCCGAGGTCGCTTCGTCCAGCAGCAGCAGCGGTGCGTCGCGCAGGATCGCGCGCGCAATCGCGATGCGCTGGCGCTGGCCGCCGGAAAGGCGCACGCCACGCTCGCCCAGCTCTTCGCTGTAACCCTGGCCAAGCGCACTGATGAATTCGTGCGCTTCAGCGGCGCGTGCGGCGTCGCGCACCTCATCGTCGTCGGCGTCCTGGCGACCGAAGCGAATGTTGTCGGCGGCACTGCCGCTGAAGATCACCGTTTCCTGCGGTACCAGTGCAATGGTGCCGCGCAGCTCGGGGAGTGCAAGGGCGCGCAAGTCCACGCCGTCGAGCGTGATGCGCCCTTGTTGCGGATCGTAGAAGCGCAACAGCAGGTTAAACACCGTGCTCTTGCCCGCACCGGAGGGGCCGACCAGCGCCACCGTTTCGCCCGGGCGAATGTGCAGGTCGAAATCGTGCAGCGCTGCGCTGTCCGGGCGACTGGGATAATGGAAGCCGACCTGTTCGAAACGCAGCGCGCCCTGCACGGGTTTGGGCAGCGGCGTGGGCTGCGCCGGGCTGGTGATCTCGGCACGCTCGGCAAACAATTCACCGATGCGCTCCATGGCGCCGGCGGCGCGAAGTACGTCGCCCCACACTTCCGACAACCCTGCCAGCGAGCCCGCGGCGAAGAAGGCGTAGAGCACGAACTGGCTCAACACGCCCGGCCCCAAGGTACCGGCCAGCACGTCGCGCGCACCCGCCCACAACACCAGCGCGATGGCACCGAAGAACAGCACGATCACCGTGGCGGTGAGCATGGCGCGCATGCCGATGCGCTGGCGCGCCGTGGCGAGTGCGCGCGTGATGGCGCTGCCGTAGCGGATGCTTTCGATGTCTTCGCGTGCATAAGCCTTGACGGCGGGCGCTGCGTTGAGCGTTTCGTTGGCGATTGCAGCGGTTTCGGCAAGGCGGTCCTGACTGGCACGCGAAAGCTTTTGCACGCGTCGGCCAAATACCAGGATGGGTAGCATCACCGCCGGGATCACCAAGGCGGTGAGGCCGGCCAGGCGCGGGCTGGTCCACACCATCATGGCAGTGGCGCCCAGCAGCATCACCGCGCTGCGCAGCGCGACGGAAATGCCCGAGCCGATCAGCGCCTGCACCACTTCCGTATCGGTGCCCAATCGCGAGATCAACTCACCCACGCGACTGCGTTCGAAGAACCCGACGTCCAGGCGGATCACATGCGCGTACAGCTTGGCGCGCATGGCGGCGAGCGCGCGCTCACCAAGCAATGTGATGCAGTAGTAGCGCGCGGCCGTGGCAAAGGCCAACACCAGTGCCACGCCGAACAAGCCGAGGAAGGTGGTGTTGATGGCCGCCGCGCTGGCGTTGCCGAAGCCCTGGTCGATCATGTGGCGCACCGCGATCGGCAGCACCAGGGTGGCGGAGGACGATATACCCAGGAACGCCAGCCAGCCCAACGCGAGCGAGCGATGCGGCTTGACGAAGGGCCAGAGTTGCCGAAGGGCGCCGATACGGCGGGTCGGACGCTTGCTGTCGGCGGTATCGGTCATGAGTTCCCTGGCTTGGCATGCGCGCCGGTGTGGCGCATGTCCATCAAAGTGGGGTGTTGTGCTGGCGATTCAATCCAGTACACGGGCGCTGTAGCGGCCGCGACTGATATCGGTGACGCGCGCTTGCGCTTCGGGTACGCGGGTGGCGGGCAAGAGGATCTCCAATACGACACCTTCTGCGTCGAACGCCTCGCGCAACCATTCCGCCTCCAGTTCGCGCAGCCGGGCCTTAAGCAAGGCCAGCTCGGGGAAGTCACAGCGAAGCTCAAGGCGGGTCATGGCCACGATGGGCAGGCGGACGGCGCGACGCAGGCATTCGGCCGCCGTGCCCCCATAGGCGCGCACCAGGCCGCCGGCGCCGAGCTTGATGCCCCCGTACCAGCGCGTGACCACCACCACGGCACGATCGATGCCCTGGCCTTCGATGGCTTGCAGGATCGGGCGGCCCGCGGTGCCGCCCGGTTCGCCATCGTCGTTGAAGCGGTAATCCTGTTCGATGCGATACGCCCAGCAGTTGTGCGTGGCGGCCGGGTCGCTCACCTGGCGAACGAAAGCCAACGCCTGTTCGGGCGTCTGCACGGGTGCGGCTTGAGCGAGGAAACGGCTTTTCTTGATGTCCTCGCTGTGCTGGCAAGCGCTGGCGAGGGTGTACAGCGTGTCACTCATGATCGGGTACTTGGGCGCTCAGGTCGTCCGGAATGGCAACGTCAGGATGAGCCTGGCGAAAAGCCGCCAGTCGATGCAGCGCTTCGTCGCGCCGTTGCTGGGTAAAAAGCTGGCGGATCTTCTCCAGCTCTTGTGCTGGGGTGTCCGTGGCGTTGAAGGCTGTTGGGTCGCCAGTGGGCGGCGCTGCGCGAGCGAATGTCATGGCGGCCGGGGCGCCCATGGCTCGCATGGCATGGCTGGCGGCTGGCGCTGCTTCCGGCGCGGGCGCCGCGCTCATGGCGACAGGTGCGGGTGGCGCAGGCGGCGCCGCCGGTACGGACGAGGGTGTAACGAGCGAAGTCGGTTTGCCTTGCTCGGCAAGTTGAGTCGCCACTTTGGCGCTGCGCTTGGCCGCATGGGCGGGCGCCTGCGCTTGTTCGGCCTGAGGTGTCGGTGCATAGGCCTCCGGCGAGCGCGCTTCGTCGGCGGACAGCTTGGGCGGCGGCGCTGGCAACGCGGGGGCGGTCGCCGTGGCCGGCGGTATGGTCACCGCCGATGGCGACGGCAGCGACGGCACGGTGGACGGTTGCTGGTAGAGGCGCCAACCCAACCCGGCGGCGACCACGAGCACAGCGGCGCTGGCCACGCTCAGTGGCCAGCGCGGCACTCGATGGCGCCCCGGCTCGCGCAGGGCAGCGGCGGCCATACGGCGCACGGCCTGGTCGAGCGCTGGCGAGGGTTCTTTGCGCGGCAGGTTGCCGTAGAGCGCCTTCAGGGCGTCTTCGTCGGGCAGCGATGCATCGTCGCGGGGATCGTGCGTATTCATTCGGCCAACTGCTCGCGCAAACGGTTCATGGCATAGCGCAGGCGTGATTTGGCGGTCTCGCGGCCCACGCCGGTCACCTGTGCAATCTCCTCCACACTGAGGTCATTTTCCAGACGCAGCAATACCGCTGTACGCTGCTCGTCGGGCAGGGCCTCGATGGCCATCTGCAGTCGACGGCGGCGCTCGAAGTCCGATAGCGCCCGGTCCGGTTGCTCATGTTCGGGCGCAGGCCATTGCTCGATCAGCGCGGCGGCATCCTCGCCGGTCACGGGTCGCTTGCGGCGATGGCTGTCGATGAGCAGATGGTGGGCGATCTGCAGCAGCCAGGTGCTGAAGCGGGCCTGCGGGGTGTAGCGAGCCCGCGCGGCCACCACACGGCTCCAGGTTTCCTGGAACAACTCCTCCGCCACGCGGGGATCGCGCGCGCTGCGCAACAGGAAGCGATATAGCGTGCCGCGATGGCGCGCGTACAGCGCATCGAAAGCGGCCAGCTCGCCCTTGGCGTAGGCAAGCATCAGGGCGGCGTCGTCATCGGGCGGGTTATCCATCGGCGGCGAGGTTAAGCCAAACCGGGGGTGCCGATAAACATGGCGGCGTGTGGCGAGCGGGCAAGAGGTGGCATCTGGGCCTTGGTGCGGGTGCATGTTCGTGAAACGGCCCGCACGATAGAAAGGGGTTGCAGGGCGCCTACTGCGGCGCGTAGGCCCAGGTGTTGGATTCCGAAGACAGTACCCGCAGGCGGCCTTGGCGGCGTATCAGCGTGTCGGTGGAACGGTCACGCGACACCGTCATCTCACCGACCTGAACGGTGGTCATGCTCTGCACGGTCGCCCGTTTGCGGTTGGGCGAGAGCTCGATGCTCTCGATCTCGATGTCCGCGCTCGGCGCAGCACGGCCGCTGGTGCGGTTGGCCATGCGTTGAGCCAGATTGGTCGAAAGGGTGATGAGGCGACATGCCTGCTTCTGATCCAGTTGCTGTTCGCTCGACTGTCCTCCCTGTCGGATGATCAGGCGGCCTTGGAAGTCATCGTCCATTTGCGCGCACTGACGTTCGGCATCGAACTGCTGGATGGCATCCTGTTGGGTCGTATAGAGCTCGCGTACCTGGGTTTCGGTTATGCGATAGCTGTAGTCGACATACCACCACGACAGACCGGCCACAACGATCAGCAACATGCACGTGCGCATCGTTCCTCCCTGAAGATGCCGGCGCATGCCGACAGGGCGTGACGACCCTTCCTTTCGTCACGCAAGTTGTTGCGGTGATGGCATGTAGCGGCAGGGCTGTCATGGCTCGCCGAAAAGGTTCAGGGCACAGGTGCGCCTGGCACGGGCTGGTGAAAGTCCTCGGGCTCCAGGCGCTGAGTCAGCCGGAACACGCCCTCGTGCACTTTGCGGGGCAGCACCACGTCGAGCACGGTGGTTTGGTGTGGGCCCAGCAGATCGAACAGGTCGATGCCCTCACTCATGGATGCCACGGCGTGATGCACGAGGCCGCCGAGGTCGGCCGGCTCCACTGTGGCACTGTAAGGGCGGTGCGAGGCGATGGCAGCGCGTAACGTTCGGCGGCTGTGGCTGGGGTCGGCCACGCGCGATGTGCCGGCCAGCACGTCGTGGTTGAAAAAGAACGTGACCACGTGACGCTGGCGGCTGTTGGCCTGTCGATCCAGCATGAAGCCTTGCGGCATCCAGTCGGCATTGGGTGGTGTGCCGGCGCCGAGCAGAAAGCGGGTGCCGAGTAGCGGTTCACCGGCTTCGTCGGTGAGGCGCACGATGACCATGCTGCGCGCGTCGTGGATATGCGTACGCAGAGGAAACGGCCCCACGGTTTCGAACTCCACCTTATCGGCATCGCGGGCGGCGTTTTCCGCATCGAAGCGATCACAGAGCTGTGCGTAGCCATCGGTATCCACCACGCCAAGGCAGCGCAGCAAGGCGTCCACGGTGGCCTCCGGTGCGGCGGCCATGATGCCCTGTGCGGTGCCCGAGTGTGATGCGCCTGGAATCAGTTTGAATGCCGTGCGCGGCGCGGCCGTGACGTGCAGGCTCAGCGTGTCGCTGGCATCGCCGGAGTTGTGTGCCAGCAGGGCGTGGCGTGCATTGAGGTTGGCGGCGGCGATGCGCACCACGCCATCGGAACCATCTTCGCCGGTATAACTGTTGATGTGGTCGTAGAGCGAGCGATCCGGGCGGTCGCCGGTCAGCACGAACAGGTACTGGCCACGCGCGGCAAGGTCGTCGCCATGGATGTGATCCAGGTTGAGCGCGAGCGATTCGGCGCTACCTAGCTCCAGCCAATCCAATACGCGCTGCCCGGGCTCCACGCCTTCGGTCCAGGCACGTAGCCGGCCCAGCACGCCCTTGCCCAGTTGCGCCAGGGCCGAGCCGAAATTGGCTGGCGCCAACATCATCAGGTGGGTGAGTCGGATGGTGCTGAACGCGCCAGGCCGCTCGCGCTGCGCACGCAGCCACTCGCGTACCACCGGCCCACCGGTGGAGTGGGTGATACACGCGAATTGACTGTCACGCAGGTGCAGGTCGCGTAGCGCGCGGTCGAAGGCGCGCACGATGTCGGGCATGGTCACTGCATCGTCGAAGCTCACGTATTCGGAGAGCCAGATGTCGGCGATGTCCAGCGCAATACCCACGGATTGAGCCTGTAACTGGAGCCGCTGGGGCAGGCTGCCGTAGGTGCTGGTGTTGGTGACACTCCAGCCGTGCACGAAAACGAGCGTGGTCATCAGCGTTATCCCTGCGGCTCCCTCGATGCGCCTTCCTTACGGGACTTCGGTCGTCGGCCTATAGCGATAGGTAGCGTGCGCTATCGCCTCGGCCAGCGGTCAGGCTCTAAGATGCCATGACTTTCCATTCCGTGGGGAACCCCATGCTGGGCATTCTGTTTGTGCTGTTGCTGGCAGCGGCACTGCTGTATCGCCTGCGCTGGCGGCGATGTGGCCACGTGATGGTGGGCATCACCTTAGTGTTGTTTTTCGCCGTGGGGTGCGGCGCCGTGCCGCGCTGGTTGATCCGTAGCCTGCAAAGCCCGTATGACGTGGAGCCGACCATCGCCTGGGCGCCGCGCAATGCCATCGTGTTGCTGGGTGGCGGCACGGTGGTGGCGGGTGATGAGCCATTGCAGCCCTCCTATTTTGCCGATGGTCGCGTGTTGCGCGCGGCGCAGCTCTACAACGAGTGCAAGGCCACCGGCAACGAATGCCGCGTGCTGATAACCGGCGGCGACTCCCAGGATCATGGGCAGGCCGAGTCGGTGGTCTATGCTCGCGCCTTGCGCAAACTCGGGGTGCCGCAGGCGGACCTGCTGCTGGAAACGCGCAGCATGACCACCTGGCAGAACGCGCAATTCAGCCGTCCATTGCTGGCGGCTTATGCACCGCAGCACCTGGTGCTGGTCACCTCGGGCATTCACCTGCGCCGCGCGTTGCTCTACTTTGCGCACTTTGGCATTCACCCGCAGCCGGTGGCAGGCGATTGGCTCAATGCACGCCGTGAAGCGGTACCCGATTCCTGGAACTACCTGCTTGCCGATGCGGCGTTGCACGAGTACCTGGGCATCTGGCGCTACGACGTCTACAACTTCATGGGTTGGAATGCGCCCAAGGCGCCGCCGCTGGATACCTGATTCGCAGGTTCTGGCGTTTATTTTCCAGCCAGCTACCAAGCGCGTAACCGCGTAACCTTGCGCGGCATTCTTCGCTGACCGGTTTTCCGATGCCCCCTGATACGACGCCCGAACCGCACTCGCGTGCGGCGCTTTCGCTCGCCCCTTCGTTGGACCCCACGTTGGTGGCGGCCCACATGCCGCGTCACTTTCGTCCGCTCGATCGACGGGTGCTGCGCGTGGCGGCGCTGGCCATGGGCCTGGGTTTGCTGGTGGCGCTGGTGGCGCGCTTGCTGACCGCGTTGATCGGGCTGGTGACCAATCTCGCTTTCTACGGCCGCTGGAGCACGGCGTTCAGCAGTCCGGTCGGCCATCACCTTGGTGCGTGGGTGATCGTGGTGCCGGTGCTGGGTGGCTTGGTGGTCGGGGCCATGGCGCGCTGGGGCTCGCGGGCGATACGCGGTCACGGCATTCCCGAGGCCATGGAGCAGGTGCTGCTCAACGAAAGCCGCATTCCTCCGCGCATGACCTGGCTCAAGCCCGTCTCTTCGGCGGTGGCCATCGGCACCGGTGGCCCCTTCGGCGCGGAAGGCCCCATCATCGCCACCGGTGGTGCCCTGGGCTCCCTGCTTGGCCAATGGCTGCACGTGACCGCGGAGGAGCGCAAGACGCTGCTTGCCGCCGGTGCCGCCGCCGGCATGGCAGCAGTGTTTTCCGCGCCGATCTCGGCGGTGCTGCTGGCGATCGAGCTGTTGTTGTTCGAGCGGCGCGCGCGGTCGCTGATTCCAGTGTCCCTCGCGGCGTTTGCCGGCACGGGGCTGCGCTTCGTGCTGGAAGGCAACGCGCCCACCTTTGCGATGCCAGAGATAGCAACGCCATCGCCTGCCGCGCTATTGGCCTACCTGGTGATGGGCGCCTTGCTGGGCGTGGTCAGTGTGGGCGTGACGCGGTTGACCTATGCCATCGAGGACGGTTTCGAGAAGCTGCCCATCCATTGGATGTGGTGGCCTGCATTGGGCGGTGTGGTGGTCGGCGTGGTGGGTTATGTGATGCCCGCCACGCTGGGCGTGGGCTACGACAACATCACCGCGGCAGTTGCAGGGCAGCTCAGTCTCGGCACGATGCTCGCGCTGTGCGTGATGAAGCTGCTGTCCTGGTCGGTGGCATTGGGCAGTGGTACGTCCGGCGGCACCCTGGCACCGTTGTTCACCATTGGCAGCACGCTGGGTGGTGCGCTGGGCATCGCTTGCGTGAACTGGCTACCGTGGCTGCACGTGGACCCTCGCGTGGCAGCGCTGGTGTGCATGGCGGCGATATTCGCGGGCGCATCGCGCGCCTTTCTGGCATCCGTGGTATTCGCCTTCGAGACCACACAACAGCCGCATGGCTTGCTGCCCTTGCTGGGTGCCTGCGCCATGGCATATCTCGTCTCAGGCTTGCTGATGCGCCACACCATCATGACCGAGAAGATCGCTCGTCGGGGCGTACGCGTACCCAGCGAATACGCCGCCGATCATCTGGAGCGCATCTCGGTGGGCGAGGCGTGCAGCCGACAAGTGGTGAGCCTGGTGGGTGCACACACGCTGGCACAGGTGCGTGCGTGGATGGCTTCGGCGCAGGCGTCCGCCAGTCATCAGGGTTTTCCCGTCGTGGATGGCGAAGGCTTGTTGCTTGGCGTGGTAACGCGCCGTGATCTGCTCGATCCTCACGTGCATGACGACGCTTTGGTGCAATCGCTGCTGCGGCGCGCGCCACTGGTCGTGCGCGAGGATCACAGCTTGCGCGATGCCGCCGATCACATGGTGGAGGCCAATGTAGGTCGCCTGGTGGTGGTGACGGGAGAAGACGCGCGACGCGTGGTGGGCATGCTCACGCGCGGCGACCTGCTGGCGGCGCATGCGCAGCGATTGCGTGAAGCGCGCCAGGCGCATCGGCATTTCGGCAGCACGAGCGCTGCACCACAAGCGTCGTGAGTGGGGCGCAAAAGAAACGCCGCTGACGTTGCCGTCAGCGGCGCCGGTGTCCCGCCGGGGTGATGGCGGGGCAGGGGTCAGCCCGCTTTCTTGAGCGAAGCGATGTCGATCACGAAGCGGTAACGCACGTCGCTCTTGAGCATGCGGTCATAGGCGTGGTTGATGTCCTGGATATCGATCATCTCGATGTCGCTGACGATGCCGTGCTCGGCGCAGAAATCGAGCATTTCCTGCGTCTCGGGAATGCCGCCGATGGCCGAGCCGGCGATCGAGCGACGCCCCAGCACCACCATGCCCGCCTGTACCGGCGGCTCGATCGGTTCGAGCAGGCCCACCAGGCACAGCACGCCGTTCAAGGCGAGCGTGTTGAGGTAGGGGTTGAGGTCGTGCGGTGAGGGCACCGTGTCCAGGATGAAGTCGTACTGGCGCGTTACGGCGGCCATCTGTGCGTCGTCGGTGGAAAGCACCACGTGATCGGCGCCCAGGCGACGCGCTTCCGCTTCCTTGTCGGCGGTGCGGGTGAACAACGTCACTTCGGCGCCCATCGCCTTGGCAAACTTCAGGCCCATGTGGCCCAGGCCGCCCAGGCCGATCACTGCCACCTTGCTGCCCTTGCCGATCTTCCAGTGGCGCAACGGCGACCAGGTGGTGATGCCCGCGCACAGCAGCGGCGCAGCGGCCTTGAGGTCTAGCTTGTCGGAGATGGACACCACGAACTTGTCCGACACCACCATGCGCTCGGAGTAGCCGCCGAAGGTCGGCAGGCCGTCACGGCGATCCATGGCGTTGTAGGTCCAGGTGGGGCCTTCCTCGCAGTACTGTTCCAGGCCGGCGTTGCAGGATGCGCAATGCTGGCAGGAATCGACCATGCAGCCCACGCCCACGGCGTCACCCACCTTGAAGCGCGTGACCTGGCTGCCCACCGCGCTCACGCGGCCGACGATTTCATGACCCGGCACCATCGGGTAGATGCTGTTGTGCCATTCGTTGCGCGCCTGGTGGATGTCCGAGTGGCACACGCCGCAGTAGAGAATGTCGATGACCACGTCGTCCGGGCGCGGCTCGCGACGCTCGAACGTATGAGCCGCCAGTGGGGTGGTGGCGGACTGGGCGGCAAAGCCGCGAATGCTGAGAGCCATGCGTAACTCCTTGGATGCGGGGTCTGGCGAAGGGGCGCAGTATGGGCAAGCGCCGTGGCCTGGGGGTAGCCGATTCCTGCGAGATCCTTGCCCGATCCTGCAAAGTGCTCAGGTTTTACTCGCGCGGATGTAGAGAAACAGGCAATCTCTTTCCATTCGATGTTTGGCAAGCCCATGAATATCAACGTATCCCCTGTCCCTAGCCAGGACCGCCTGGAGCAGGATCGCCAGGAATTGACAAGCCTGGTTGAACGATTCACGCCGCACGAGGGCGTGCAGCCTACGGCATGGCCGGCCTTGAATTTCTTCCGCGCCGATTCCACCGGCGCCCCGACCTGCGCCATGTATGAGCCCGGTCTGGGACTGGCGTTGCAGGGCGCCAAGCAGATCCTTCTCGGTCAGCAAAGCTTCGTGCACGAGCCGGCGTCCTATCTGGTGACGTCGGTGGATGTGCCGGTGTCCTCTCAGGTGCAGCGGGCGACCCGTGACGAGCCGTGCCTGTGCCTGAATTACCGCCTGGACCTGCAGCGCATTCGCGAATGGCTGCCGGACATCGCCACCCTGCGCCCGGTGGCGGCCTCCGCGACAGGTATTTCCTTGAGTCCGCTGGATGGTGGCCTGCTCGATCCCTTGCTGCGCCTGGTACGTTTGCTGGATCAGCCGGACGACCTGGCGGTGCTCGGGCCGCTGATCGAGCGCGAACTGCTGTATCGCCTGCTTACCGGGGAACAGGGGGCGCGCCTTGCGCAAATGGCTACCTCGGGCAGCCAGAGTCATCAGGTATCGCGAGCTATCGAGTGGCTGCGACGTCATTTCGATGAACCGCTGCGCATCGAGGATCTGGCCGCTCGCGTGAACATGAGCGCGTCCTCGCTGCATCATCACTTTCGCGCCATTACGGCGATGAGCCCGCTGCAATACCAGAAGCAACTGCGCCTGCACGAAGCACGGCGCTTGCTGGTGGCGGGGCAATGCGATGTCGCCACGGCAGCGCACCGTGTCGGTTACGAAAGCCCCTCGCAATTCAGCCGGGAATACAGCCGGCATTTCGGCGCACCGCCGCTGCGCGATGTGACGCGTCTGCGCCAAGCGGAGTCTGTCAGCGCAGCTTGATGCGCACTTGACGATGGTGGGGCCGCTTGGGGAGCATGCGCCACGCATCGATGGCTCGGGCCGCTGGTGCGATTCCAGCCATGGCCAGGGAGTGCGCCTTGAATCTCGCTTTGTTCGACTTCGACGGAACCATTACCCACAAGGAGATGTTCCGCCCGTTCATCGAATTTGCCGTGCCGCCTCGGCGTCGTGCGCTGGGTACTGCGCTGCTGGCGCCGATGGTGCTGGGTTACAAGCTGGGCATTGTGTCGCCCAACCTGATGCGTGGCTCCGCCGTGCGTGCTGGCCTTGCCGGTGTGCCGGTTTCCCAGGTTGATGCTCTTGGGCAGCGTTTTGCGCATGAAGTATTGCCCGGCGTGCTGCGCGACAACGCGCTGGAGCGCATTCGCTGGCACAAGGTGCAGGGCGATCGGGTCGTGGTGGTATCGGGCGGGCTGGATGTGTATCTCCGCCATTGGTGTCGCCAGCACGAATTGGAGTTGATCTGCTCGGAGCTGGAGAGCCACGAAGGATGCCTGACCGGTGGCTATCGTGGCGCGCAGTGCGTCAATGCCGAAAAGCCCCGGCGGGTCAAAGCGAAGGTGGACGTGGCCGCTTACCCCGTGGTGTATGCCTACGGGGACACCAAGGAGGACATGGGCCTGCTGCAATTGGCCCATCGGCGTTATTACCGCTGGCAGGAAATGGCGTGAAAGGCTCCCGATGGGCGTAGGCTACGCGGGCAAACACCCGTCACCCTCGCGAGGGTCTCGCATGCAACTGGTCTTCACCAAAGGCAGCGGCAAATACGACCGCATGGACATGCTCCGTGCGGGCGGTTCCGCGCATGTCGTGCAATGCCCCAAGCAAGGCATCATTCCTCACGACATGGTCCATTACGCCGTGGAAAGCACGCTGCACAAGCGTGGCTTCATTTCGCGCGTGGCCCACGGCGAGGATGCCAACCAGCGCATGGCGGGCGAGGCGGAAAGCGATGGTGTGGAGCGCCTGGTGGAGGTGTTCCAGGCGGACGGATGGGCGGGCTGGAACGGTGAGGCCGGCGACCTGATCGACCTGTATCGCGTCACCTGCCAGGCGCGCGATTGCCCCATGCTGCCACTCGACGCCGCCACGCTGGAAGCCGTGCGCGCCCGCCTGCTCGAACTCAGTGCGCAGTGGCAGGCCGTGCCGGTGGGCGCATCGTTGACCCTGGATTTCTGAGCTGAGCATCGGTTGCGCGGCACGTGAGCGTGCGGGGCACGCCGAGATCGAGAGCAGGCTCCAGGGCGGCTCGCGGTATTGCCGGGCGTCGCGAGAACTTGACCCCTGTCCAATGGCACTGGTGACCCGCGTGCGGCATGCCGCATCTATGGGTTTCGCACCGTTGCCTGCCTGGCTGTCCCGGGGACAGTAGGGGAGTGCGGGCCGGTAGCGTCCGCGAAGTTCCGTCGAATGCCCTTGTGAGATGCCCGATGACACCTGATCTGTCCGTTGCCACCCGTAGCCGCCGCGTGGGGCGGCGAACCGCCTGGTGTTCTGCCTTGTTGCTGGCGGGCCTGGCTCTTGCGCCTTGCTCGGCCCTGATGGCGGCCGATGCCAAGCCGGCCGCCGAGGCCGGCGCCGAAAAGAAGTCCGACAGCGAATTGCCGCCGCTGCCTGCCGACAAAACCATCAAGCAGAGCGTGCGCGTGGGCGGCCGTACGCTCAGCTACGAAGCCACGGTCGGCACCATTACCGTGCGCAACGCCAAGGGCAAGAAGATCGCCGACGTGGTGTACACCGCTTACGTGGTGCCCGGCGGCGCGGCGAATCGACCGGTCACGTTTGCCTTCAATGGCGGCCCGGGCGCGTCGTCGGTGTATCTGAACATGGGCGCCATCGGCCCCAAGCGTATCCAGTTCGGCGTGGATGGCGATGCGCCTTCCGATGCGGCGGTGACCAAGGACAACCCCAACACTTGGCTGGACATGAGCGACCTGGTCTTCATCGACCCGGTGGGCACGGGCTTCTCGCGCTCGCTGGAAGACGAAGACCAGACCAAGAAGGATTTCTACTCCACCGAGGCGGACATCAAGTATCTCTCGCGTGTGGTGTACGACTGGCTGGTCAAGCATGGCCGCCTGCGCTCGCCCAAGTACGTCATGGGTGAAAGCTACGGCGGTTACCGTGCGCCGCGCATTGCCTACAACCTGCAGACGCAGATGGGCGTGGGCGTGAATGGCCTGGTGATGGTGTCGCCGTATCTCGACCCGGCCGCCATTGGCGATGGCGATGCGCTGTCGCCGCTGCCGTGGATGATCAACCTGCCGTCGATGACGGCCGCCCACCTGGAGAAGCAAGGTCGCCTGTCGCCGGCATCCATGGGGGAGGTCGAGAGCTACGTGCGTACCCAGTTCGTGACCGATTTCCTGGCTGGCCGCTCCGATCCGGGCGCAATCTCGCGCATGGTGCAGAAGGTGTCTGGCTATACCGGTCTGGAGCCATCGGTGGTGGCCAAGCTGGATGGTCGTGTGGACATCGGCACCTACCTGCGCGAAGTGCATCGCACCGATAAGAAGATCGGTAGCGTGTACGACTCCAACGTCACCGCCTTCGATCCGTTCCCCGATTCGGCCGAGCGTCGTTCGGGCGATCCCATCCTCGACGCCTTGCTCGCGCCAACCACCAGCGCGATGGTGGATTTCGTCACGCGCGAGGTGGGCTGGAAGACCGACGCGCACTACGAAGCGCTTTCCTACACCGTGAACAAGGAGTGGGAGCGCGGCAACCCCGACGACAAGCCGGTGGCGGATCTGCGCAAGGCGATCGGTAACGACCCGAACATGAAGGTGTTGATCGTGCACGGCTACAACGACCTGTCGTGCCCGTACTTCACTTCGCGTCTGGTGATCGACCAGATGCCGACCTTCGGGCAGGCTCAGCGCGTGAAGCTGGCGGTCTATCCGGGTGGCCACATGTTCTACAGCCGCTCGGGCAGTGCCGAAGCCTTCAAGGCCGACGCCGCCTCGATGTACAACGGCAAGTAAGCACACAGTCGCGGCGCATCCTCCGTCGAGGGTGCGCCGCAGTGCCCGATTAGTTTTGCAGGCCTTCCGGCGGCCGCACCACGTAACCCATTGCGCGAAGCTTGGCGAGGTAGCCGTCTGGCGCCATCACCTGATCCATCGACAGCACCGCCACCGTGGAGCGGTTGCGATCCAGCGCATCCTGCGCGGACTTGAGCCATGCCGCCTCGATGCGCTTGGGCAGGTCGGGAATGTTGAGTTGGTGAGCGAAGTCGCCGTTGATGGCGGCAACCACGCAGGGCTCGTAATGTTCGGTGCGCATCAGGCCCTGCAGGGTCTTCATGTCGCCGGTGGACCAGGCGTTTGCGCGCATGGTCAGCTTGGGTAGGTCGCTTTCCACCAAGTGCATGGTTTCGTCGAGGCAGGCGATGCCTTCCTGTTGGCTCTGTTCCACGCTGCCGGAGAGCCCGGGCGCACGTGACACGACCAATTCGTAGCGTGCCATGACCACGCGCGTGTGGTGACGCTTGGCGATCTTTTCGACCATGTCGGCGACGTCGATGTCTTCGCTCAGGCCGTTGGCGTCGAGGGCGGCTTCGTAGAGCTTTTGCGCCACGACAATGGGGCGCATGAAGTCCAACGCGTCGTCGTTCTTCATGTATTGGCGCCGCAGCGTTTCCCACCGCGCATAGAGCTCAGGCGTGAGCAGCCGCCGCAGCGATGCGCCGCCGGGGTTCAGGCGCGCATTGGGTTGCATGGCGAGGCGATTGAACAGGCTGGGCGGCATCTTCAGGCGGGCGGAGGGCTCCTCCAGCAATTCGGAAGATTGGCCGATCACGCGCTCCAACTCGGTCCATTGCCAGGTGGCTTGCTTGGGCAGGGGGCTGAGTGAGCCGATGACCCACATGACATGCCCACCGGAGCGAACCTCCCACAGCGGCGGCCCGGGCTGGGCGCCCGTGACGGTAACGCCCTGCAGGTTCACCACGGGCGCCGGGCTCGATGCCGCGCTGGCGGGGCTGGACTGAGCCCAGGCATGGCTGGCCAGAGCCAGGGTGCCGATGCAGCAGGCAGCAAACTTGGCGAGCATCGAATGACTCCGTAAGGAATCGCGGCGGCACGGGGTCGCCGCCGCGAAGGGATGCGCTGATTGAACACCAGTGGCGCGGGCGGCGCCACCCGTGCACGAAGCGCTCGGCGCCTGCTCAGAGCCTGTGCACGATCTCCGCGTAGCCCGCGTTGCGTTGGCGGGCACACCAGCGCAACCCTTCGGGCCGGCGCGAGCCACACGCAGATCGCGATAAGGCTGTCAGAGCTCGCGCATTACCATCAGCCGCACTTCGGTCATGTCCTCGATGGCGTAACGCACGCCCTCGCGGCCGATGCCAGAGAGTTTGACACCGCCGTAAGGCATGTTGTCCACGCGGAAGCTCGGTATGTCGTTGACGATCACGCCGCCTTGTTCAAGCTCGTTCCAGGCGCGCATGGCGTGGGTGAGGCTGTCGGTGAAGATGCCTGCCTGCAGGCCATAGTCGGAGTCGTTGACCATGCCCACGACCTGGTCGAAATCGTCGAAGGGCGCCAGCAGGGCGAACGGACCGAATACCTCCTGGCGATGCACCTTCGCGCTGGTGGGTACGTTCTCCATCAGCGTGGCGTCCAGCATGGCGCCTTGGCGCTTGCCGCCGCAGAGCACCTTGCCGCCGGCCTTGCGGGCCTCTTCGATCCAGTCGTGCAGGCGGGTGGCGGCGGCTTCGTCGATCATGGGGCCGAGGAAGGTGTCTTTCTTCTTCGGGTCGCCGGCCTTCAGTTTCTTCACCGCCGCCACGAGGCGCTTCTTCAGTTCGCCGTACAGCGATTCGTGCACGTAGATGCGCTGCACGCTGATGCAGCTTTGGCCCGACTGGTAGAACGCGCCAAACACCAGGCGGTCGATCACCCGATCCAGGTGCGGGCCCTGGTCGGCGTCCACGATGCAGGCGGCGTTGCCACCCAGTTCAAGCGTCACCTTCTTGTGGCCGGCGCGTGCCTTGAGGTCCCAGCCGATCTGGCTGCCGGTGAAGGAGAGCAGCTTGAAGCGCGGATCTTCCACCAGCGGCCCGGCATGCTTGCCGTCCAGGTTGAGGATGGAGAACGCGCCCTTGGGCAGATCGGTTTCGGCCAGCACCTCGCCAATGATCAGCGCGCCGATGGGGGTGCGCTCGGCCGGCTTGAGCACGAACGGGCAGCCCGCCGCGATGGCGGGCGCCACCTTGTGGGCCACCAGGTTGAGCGGAAAATTGAACGGCGTGATGAAGGACACCGGCCCCAGCGGCACGCGCTTGGTGTAGCCGTTGTAGCCGTCCAGCCGCTTGGCGATGTCCAGGGTGATGGTCTCGCCATTCACGCGCACGGCTTCCTCAGCGGCGATGGTGAAGGTTTCGATGAGGCGGGTGACTTCGCCATCGGCATCCTTGATCGGCTTGCCGGCTTCCACGCAGAGCGCATAGGCCAGTTCCTCGCGTCGCTCGGCGAAGCGGCGCGCACAGTGTTGCAGCACCTGCTGGCGAGCCCAGGGCTTGAACTCGCGCATCGGCTGGGTGGCCTTTACCGCGGCGGCAATGGCCTTTTCGGTGGCCTTGGCATCGGGTACGGCCACGCGGGTGGCGACCTTGCCGTTGTATTTGTCCAGCACGTCCATCGTTTCCTTGGACGTCTGCGGCTGGTTGGCGAGGTAGTAGGGATAGCTTTTGGCGAGCATGGGGAAACTCCAGCGATCAGACGGCGGCGCTGAGCCGGCGGATCTCTTCGTTGAGGATGCGGTGATTGTCCGAATAGTCGATGGCCAGGTCGATCAGGTGCACGCCACCGGCGTCGAATGCGCGCTGCAAGGTGGGCAGGAATTCATCGGCGCTGGCGGGGCGATGGCCGTGGGCGCCATGCGCCTGGGCGAACTGCACGAAGTCGGGGTTGCCGAACACCATGCCGTAGTCGGCGTAGCCCATCTCGGCCTGTTTCCAGCGGATCATGCCGTAGGCATCGTCGCGCAGCAGCAGGATCACCAGGTTGAGCTTGAGCCGCACGGCGGTTTCCAGCTCCTGCGCATTCATCATGAAGCCACCGTCGCCGCAGATGGCCAGCACCTTGCGCTCCGGATACACCATGGTGGCCGCCATGGCGGAGGGCAAACCGGCACCCATGGTGGCCAGCGCGTTGTCCAGCAGGATGGTGTTGGGTTGGCGCGCGCGGTAGTAGCGTGCATACCAGATCTTGTACATGCCGTTATCGAGACAAAGCACGCCATCGTCAGGCATGAAGCCGCGGGTGTCGTGCACCACGCGCACCGGGTGCATGGGAAAGCGCGCGTCGTCCGCATGATCGCGCAACTGCTGGTGGAAGGCGTCGCGCACGCGGTCGAAGAAGCTGAAATCCCAATGCGCCTGGGCTTGCAACGCGTCGGTCAGGCGCTCGACGGTGTGGGCGATGTCGCCGACCACCTCGATCTGCGGAAAGTAGACCGCGTCCACTTCCGCGCTCAAGAAATTGATGTGGATGACCGTGCGACGCCCCTTGCGCATCAGGAATGGCGGTTTCTCCACCACGTCGTGGCCGACGTTGACGATTACGTCCGCCGCATCGATGGCGCGATGCACGAAGTCACCGTCGGAAAGGGCGGCGTTGCCCAGCCATAGCGGGTGGTCCTCGTCGATCACGCCCTTGCCCATCTGCGTGGTGAAGAACGGTATGCCCAGCTTGTCGATGAAGGCACGCAACGCCACCGTGGTGCGCTGCCGATTGGCAGCCGCGCCGATCATCAGGATGGGGTGCCTGGCGGCGCTGATCGCCTCGGCTGCCTGCACCAGCGCGGCGTCGTCCGGCGAGGGGCGGCGTGCGTATTCGGTAGGCAGCAGGATGGCGTCTTCCACGGTGTCGCGCGCGATGTCTTCCGGCAGCTCCAGGTGCACCGCGCCGGGGCGCTCTTCCTCAGCGCGACGGAACGCTTCGCGAATGCGCGCGGGGATGGTGGAGGCAGAGACTAGCTGGCGCGTGTACTTGGTGAGTGGCTGCATCATGTCCACCACATCCACCAACTGGAACAGGCCCTGCTTGTGTTCGCGGATGGGCTTTTGGCCGGTGATCATGAGCATGGGCATGGCGCCCAGCTGTGCATACGCGGCAGCGGTGACCAGGTTGGTGGCCCCAGGGCCGAGCGTGGCGAGGGCCACGCCCGCTTCACCGGTGAGGCGTCCCCAGGTGGCGGCCATGAAACCAGCCGCCTGTTCGTGTCGGGTCACGATGAAGCGAATGGACGATTCGCGCAGGGCCTCGACCAGATCCAGGTTTTCCTCGCCGGGTACGCCAAAGATACTGCGTACCCCTTCGGCTTCCAGTGCTTTGACGAACAACGCGGCTGCCTTCATGCGACGCTCCCTTGAGGCTAAGCCGCGAGCATGGAATAGCCATTGTTCAGGCCGCGTGAGCCGCGGCCCGGGTCGTCTTACTTGGTGCGTGCGTCGTGAGGCTTGACCACGAGTGGTAGCTCGCCGTCCGCCAGGCGTGCACGCAGCGGCGTGCCTTCGGTGACGTGTTGCGCCGAACGCAGTACCTTGCCTTGTTCGTCGAACAGGATGGCGTAGCCACGATCCAGTGTGTCCAGCGGGCTGATCGCATGCAGCGCGCGGCCGGTTTGCTGCAGGGTGAGGCGGTCGCGCTCCAGGCGTCGCTCCATGCTGGCGCGAAGGCGCTGCGAGAGCTCCTGCACACGACGACGCAGCAGCATCAGGCGCAGCCGCGGGTGCTGGGCGAGCAGGCGGGCCTGCAGCCGTTCCATCCGCATGCGTCGACGCTGCATGGCTTCGCGTTGCACGCCGAGCAGGCGCTGCTGCAAATGCGCCAGGCGTTCGCGGTCACGGGACAGGCGCGCCTGCGGCCGCTGGGCCTGCAAGCGGGCCAGCAGGTGATCCAGGCGCTGCATGCGCGCCTGCAGGCGGCGTTGCTCCAGTGTCACCAGGCGCTGTTGCAGTTGCTGCAGATGGCGCAGCAGTGCGTTTGCGTCCGGTACCAGCAATTCAGCGGCTGCCGAGGGCGTGGGCGCGCGCAGATCCGCCACGAAGTCGGCGATGCTGAAATCGATCTCGTGACCCACCGCCGATACCACCGGCACCGCGCTGGCGTGGATGGCGCGTGCGACCTGCTCGTCGTTGAAGGCCCATAGGTCTTCCAGCGAGCCGCCGCCGCGGGTGAGCAGCAGCACGTCGTAGCGTCCGCTGGCCGATGCTTTGCGCAGCATCTGCACGATGGCCGGCGGTGCTTCGCGACCCTGCACGGGTACGGGTAGCACCTCGACATCCGCCAGCGGCCAGCGTCGCGCCATCACGCTCAGTACGTCGCGAATGGCCGCGCCGGTGGCCGAGGTGATGACGCCGATGCGGCGCGCATAGTGGGGCAGGGGGCGCTTGTGCGCGGGGTCGAACAGGCCTTCGGCATCCAGGCGTGCCTTGAGTTGTTCGAACTCGCGTTGCAGGGCGCCTTCGCCGGCCGGCTCCATGTGCTCGGCGATCAGTTGGAACTCGCCGCGCGGCTCGTACAGGCCCACCTTGGCGCGCACCAAAACGTGCATGCCGTCCGTCGGGCGGAACTTCAGCCAGCCGCTCTTGGGGCGGAACATGGCGCAGCGCACCTGGGCGCTGGCGTCCTTGAGCGTGAAGTACAGGTGCCCCGATGCCGGGCGGGCCACGTTGGACAGCTCGCCCTCGATCCAGATCAGCGGCAGCGCGTCTTCCAGTAGGTCGCGCACCAGCCGGTTGAGCGAGCTGGGCGTAAGAACGTCACGTGGCGGCGGGCCGCCGTCACGGCTGCGGGGGTCGTCGAAAGCGTGCATGGACGCGCGAGACTAGCACGACCGGGCTCGGGTGAATGCTTGGATTACATCTGCTTGGCCGATCATGCATAGCCATCTGCTGAGGCAGGTTGGCTATCCCCATGATTTTCAATGATTACCCTTGTTCAGATGAGCCCGATTCCGCCATTTGCCGCCGAAATCGCCGACGGAGTCGCCAGGCACGGGCGGCAAAGTTGAAAGCGAGCCACACGGCGATCAAGGCCAGCGGCCAGCCGATGGCGGCCGGCCACAGGATCGCCACCACGGCGAGCAGCAGCAGCGCCGTGCTGCCGATCAACAACGGCCCGGTGGCCGTGTCGCCCAGTACGCGGCGATCGGTCAGCGCCGCGCCCACGGTGTTGGCGATGCGCAAGGCACCGGCCGCCGCACGGCCCGAACTTCCACCCACGGGGTGATGCGGTGCATGGCGGTCGGCGGTGGGGCGCACGTGCTCAGCGTGTCGCCGCCAGCGTTTGGTGGCGAGCACAATCTCGGTGGCATAGCCCAAGTCCTGCTCGTATTGGTTCGCCAATTGCTGGGCGAAGCCGGCATCTTCCACCGCCACATCGATCTCGCGATTGCTTAGCCAACTGGCGATGTTGAGGTTGGACGAGCCCACGCGTGCCCATTGACCGTCGGCCACGGCGGTCTTGGCGTGGAGCATGGAGCCGTTCCACTCGAATACGCGGATGCCCGCCTTCAACAACGGTCGGTAGCCCGAGCGCGACATGCCGGCCACCATGGGGATATCGCTGGTGCCTGGCACCAGTAGGCGTACGTCCACGCCATCGCGAGCCGCGGCGGCCAAGGCCTGCACATAGGGCGCCACGCCCACGAAGTAGGCATCGGTGAGCCATAGCGTGCGCTTGGCCATGGCGGCGATAAGCTGGTCGAGCCGGTACATGCCCGCCGTGGCGGGTTGCGTGGCGATAACGCGCAGGGCGATGTCACCTGCCGGTTGTGCTGCCGCCTCCGGCAAGAACGCGGGCAGCGGCGTGCCGATGCTTGCCCAGCTTTCTGCAAAGGCCTGCTCCAGCTCATGCACGGCCGGGCCACGCAGCGCCACGCCGGTGTCGCGCCAGGGCGCCATCTTGCGCGCGGGGTCGCCCAGCCATTTTTCGCTGATGCACACGCCCGACAAAAAGCCGCGCTCGCCGTCTACCACCAGCAGCTTGCGGTGATCGCGGCTGATCCAGCCAAACGGCTGGCCGAACTGCGGCGGATTGAACGCGCGCACTTGACCGCCGGCCTGGCGTAGTGGCGCCCAGAAGCTGGCGCGCGACTGGCCGCGGCAACCGAGCCAGTCGTAGACCACCGCCACCATCACGCCACGCTGCGCGCACTCCACCAGGGCATCGCGGAAGGTGCGGCCCACGTCATCGTCGCGGATGATGTAGTTTTCCAGCAGCACGCGATGGCGCGCGCCACGAATGGCCAATAGCCAGGCCTCGAAATGAGCAGCCGCATCGATCAGCAGCTCGGCGGCGTTGCCGCCGAGCAAGGGGGCGCCGGCGGCGCGGCTTAGCGCCTGTTCGGCGAGGAGTCGGGCTTGCGCGAGCGGCTTGGCGGTCATGGGGGGAGTGTAGGCGATGCAGCGATCTCGAACAGATACCTTCAAGCGATGTTCACTTGTTGCGTGCCACCAATACGCGTCACGTCAGTATGCCGTTGCCATGAACCTGCCACGATCGCCTTATGACACCTGAGCAGTGCTACCAAGACGTCGACGCCTGCGCGCACCACATCGCCGAACGGATCGGTGCGGACCTGCGGGTGGCTGCGCCGCTAGGGCTGGGCAAACCGCACGATCTGCTCAATGCGCTGTATCGCCTGACGACCGCCGATACCTCGCGTTCGCTGTCGCTGTACACCGCGTTGTCGCTGACGCGACCGCACCCATCGCCGGGGCTGGAGGCGCGATTCGTCGGGCCGTTCGTGGAGCGTCACTTTGGCGCGGATGCCGTGGACCCAGCCTATGCGGTGGACCAGGCGCACAATGCCTTGCCATCGAATGTGGTGGTGCACGAGTTCTACATGCAGTCGGGCGCGCTCTTGCGTTCTTCTACGGCCCAGCGCAATTACATCAGCCAGAACTACACGCATGTGGCGCGCGATCTGGCCGTGCAGGACATCAACCTGCTCGTACAACTGGTGGCGCGGAGGGAAACGCCCGATGGCGTGCGCTACAGCTTGTCGAGCAACCCCGACCTCACCCTGGACTTCATCGACCAGGTGGTGCAGTCGGGCAAGCCCAGGCCACTGTGTGTGGCGGTAGTGCACCCGGACCTGCCCTATGTGAGCGGGCATGCCGAGGTTGAGCAGAATTACTTCGATCTTGAGCTGCGTACCGAGCACGTGCCGCCTTTGTTCGCCTTGCCCAGGCAGCCGGTGGACATCGCCGAATACGCACTGGGCATGCATGCCAGCGCCTTGGTGCGCGATGGCGGTTGCCTGCAGATAGGTATTGGCGCGCTGTCGGACGCCCTGGTCTACGGCTTGCGTTGGCGCCAGCAGGACAACACCCAGTGGCGACGCGCGCTGGTGGCGTTGGACCCGCGTGGCGCTACGCATGCGCTCGCGGCGCGCATGGGTGGGCTGGCGCCGTTCAAGGTGGGTCTGTATGGCGCCAGCGAAATGGTGATGGATGGTTTCATGCACCTGCAGCGCGCGGGCATCCTCAAGCGGCGTGCCTGGGATGACCTCGCGATGGAGCGCGCGGCCGCAGGCGGCTGGTTGTCGCCGGATACGCGGGGCGGGCATTACCTGCGCGGTGCGTTCTTCCTGGGGTCGCGCGAGCTGTATGCATGGCTTGGCGAGTTGGAAGCCAACGATCCGGATGCGCTGGACATGTGCCGCGTGTCCAACGTGAACCAGCTCTACGGCGATCATCAAGCGCTCGCTGTGCTGCAACGTCGCGGCGCGCGTTTCTTCAACACCTGCATGATGGCTACCTTGCTTGGCTCGGCGGTGTCCGACGGGCTGGAGAACGGCGAGGTGGTGAGTGGTGTCGGCGGCCAGTACAACTTCGTGGCGATGGCGCACGAACTGCCCGAGGGGCGGTCGGTACTGTTGCTGCGCGCCACGCGCCAGGGGCGTAGCGGGGTGGAAACCAATATCCGCTGGAATTACGGACACAGCACGATTCCGCGCCACCTGCGCGACATGTTCGTAACCGAATACGGCGTGGCCGACCTGCGCGGCAAGACGGACAGCGAGTGCATCGAGGCAATGCTGTCCATCGCCGATGCGCGCTTTATCGATGCCTTGTGTGCAGAGGCCAAGTCACACGGCAAGCTGGCGCCAGACTTTCAGGTGCCGGAGCGATGGCGGCAGAACACACCGGAGTCTCTGCGTCAGGCCCTGTCGCCGTGGCAGGCGAAAGGCTTGCTGCCGGCATTCCCGTTCGGCAGCGACTTCACCGAAGTGGAGCAGCAGCTGTTGCCGGCGCTCAATTGGCTCAAGGCCAATAGCGCAACCTGGAAGGGGCGTGGTCGCGTGCTCCGTGCCTTGCTCGGTCCAGGGAGCGCGGTGCCAGGCGAGCATGATGCACTGGCACGAATGGCACTGGCGCAACCTGCCGGCCTGGGCGAGCGTATGCAACGCCGCCTGTTGCAGGCAGCGTTGCGCAAGGTACATACAACGGTGGGACACCAGCCCACGCAAGAGGATGCATGAAGACCTATCAAGGAAGCTGCCACTGTGGCGATATCGCCTTTTCCGTGGCGTTGGAGCCAGGGCCAGCGGCGGAGTGCAATTGTTCCATTTGCAGCCGCAAGGGGTTGCTGCTGTGGTTCGCACAGCGTGAGGCGTTGCAGCTGACGACGCCCGAGGAAAACATCGCCAGCTACACGTTCAACCGTCGCGTCATCAATCACCGCTTTTGCCCGCGATGCGGCTGCGAACCCTTTGCCATTGGCATTTCGCCCAAGACAGGCGAGCCGATGGTGGCGGTGAACGTGCGCTGCCTGGAGGGTGTCGACCTGGACTCGCTCGAACGCAAGCCTTTCGACGGGCGCCACTTGTTGTAACAACGACCTCGGGGTCAGCGCGACAGCAGCGACTGGCCCAGCTCGCGCAGGGCAGGCAGGTCGAGGATATGCAGGCCCTGGCGATCCAGCATGATCAAGCCGCGCTGGCGGAAGCGGCCCAACAGGCGGCTTACCGTTTCGGTGGTGAGTCGAAGGTGGTTGCCGATGTCCGCACGGGACATCGGCAACGGCAGGTAGTCGGCGGACAAACCCAGCATGGCGCGGCGGTCGCGCAGGTCGACCAGGAACGCGGCGAAGCGTTCTTCCGCCAGGTAGTTGCCGCCCGTGAGCTGCAGATGCGAGATGCGCTGGCTTGCTGCCTGCACCAGGTGCCAGGGCACGCCGGGCTGGTCATGGGCCACCTGGCGGAGCGCCTGGAACGGGAACCGGCAGAATTGCGTTTTGCCCAGGGCAACCACGGCGTTGTCGTGCAGCTCGCGGTCCATAGCGTCCAGCCCGATCATTTCGCCCGGCAGGTGAAAGGCCAACACTTGTTCGCGGCCGGCAATGTCGACCGACACCGTCTTGGCCATGCCCGACTGCACCGAGTAGAGCGCGCGGAAGGGCGAAAGGGGGCGGTACAGATACTCCCCCGTGCGCAGCGGTCCAACGCGCTCGGCGATGTGGCGCAAACCCGAAAGCTCCACGCGGTCGTAGCCGCTGGCCTGGCAGACGGGGGCGTGGCCGCAGCCAGCGCAGGAGGGGGAAGGGGGCATGCGCCGGGCGCTGCCGGGTTCCTGGTAGGTCTGCAACATGGCGGGGCCTCCTGATTCTTGCGGGTTCCGATGGCGTCATGATCCTCCCGCAAGGACGAAAACAGGGCCCGCTGCGCGGTTTTGCCGCATAAGCGGGTGGGCTTTCGGGGGCGTTCGGGTATGCTTTCGCGGTTGCCGCCCCGCGTTGGCGGCGTTTCGCCTTTTCGATGCAGCCCATGAGCGACCTGTCCTCCTCCCCGCGTCCCGCCCAGCCCGAGTCCCGCCGCCCCAGCGTCGGCGTGAAGATCGGCAAGATCACCGTCGGTGGCGGTGCACCCATCGTGGTGCAGTCGATGACCAACACCGACACCGAAGACCCGGGCAGCACCGCCAAGCAAATCGCCGAACTGGCCCGCGCCGGCTCCGAGCTGGTGCGCATTACGGTGAACACGCCGGCTGCCGCGGCTGCCGTGCCGCGCATCCGCGACAAGCTGGCGATGATGGGCGTGGATGTGCCGATCATCGGCGACTTCCACTACAACGGGCACCAGTTGCTGGAGGCCGAGCCCGCGTGCGCCGAGGCGCTGGCCAAGTACCGAATCAACCCCGGCAACGTGGGCTTTGGCAAGAAGAAGGACAGCCAGTTCGCCTCCATCATCGAGATGGCGCTGCGCTACGACAAACCGGTGCGTATCGGCGCCAACTGGGGTTCGCTGGACCAGAGCATGGTCGCCATGCTGATGGACGAGAACCACAAGCGCGCCGAACCCTGGGATGCCGCGCATGTGGCGCGCGAAGCGCTGATTCGCTCCGCGCTCGATTCCGCGCAGCGCGCCGAGGAAATTGGGCTGCCGCGCGATCGCATCATCCTGTCCTGCAAGGTGTCGGGTGTGCAGGAGTTGATCGCGGTGTACCGCGACATCGCCACGCGCTGCGACTACGCGCTGCACCTGGGCCTTACCGAAGCGGGCATGGGTTCCAAGGGCATCACCGCCTCTTCGGCGGCGTTGGCCGTGCTGCTGCAGGAAGGCATTGGCGACACCATTCGTATTTCGCTCACCCCGGAGCCCGGCGCGTCGCGTACCGGCGAAGTCATCGTGGCGCAGGAGCTGTTGCAGACCATGGGCCTGCGCGCGTTCACGCCGCTGGTTACCGCGTGCCCCGGTTGCGGGCGTACCACCAGCGAGTTCTTCCAGGAACTGGCGCGTACCGTGCAGCACCATGTGCGTGAGCAGATGCCGGTGTGGCGCGTGAAGTACGACGGCGTGGAAAACCTCACTCTGGCCGTGATGGGCTGCGTGGTGAATGGCCCGGGCGAATCCAAGCACGCCAATATCGGCATTTCGCTGCCGGGCAACGGCGAGGCGCCATCGGCCCCGGTATTCATCGATGGCGAGAAGGCCATGACGCTGCGTGGCGACAACATCGCCAGCGAGTTCATCGGCATCCTCGACAACTACGTCGCCACCAAATACGCCAGTCGCGGCGGTTGAGGAGCACGCCATGCCAGCGCAGTCGAGTGAACGGATGATCCTCGATGCCTGGCAGGCCAACGCACAAGCCTGGGAGCGCGCGGTGCGCGATGGCCGCATCGAGAGCCGCAAGCTGGTGACCGATCAGGCCATCGTGCAGGCGGTGCTGGTGCGCGCACCGCGTCGCGTGATCGATCTGGGTTGCGGCGAGGGCTGGCTGGCGCGCCGCCTGGCGGAGGCTGGCGTCGAGGTGCTCGGCGTGGACGCGATACCGGCCTTGGTGATGGCGGCCCAAGCGCAAGGTGGCGGCGAGTTTCGTGTCATGTCCTATGAGGCTATTGCTCAGGGTGGCCTGCAAGCTCGCGCGGAGGTCGTCGTGTGCAATTTTTCCTTACTGGGCGGTGCATCGGTGGATGCGCTGCTGGCCGCGGTACCTGGGTTGCTGGCGCCGGGTGGATGCTTGTGGGTGCAGACGCTTCATCCGCTTTCCGCCCTGGGCGATGAGCCCTATCGCGATGGTTGGCGCGAAGGTTCGTGGGCGGGGTGTGGCGAGGGCTTCGGTCAGGCGGCGCCGTGGTACTTCCGCACGCTTGGCGGCTGGGTAGCAAGCTTCGCGCAAGCGGGGCTGCGCCTCGACGAAGTGCGCGAACCCATGCATCCTCACACGGGGCGCCCCGCATCGATTCTCTTTCGGGTCGCCGTTGCCTAAAGGCACGATGCTGGGCCGCCGCGCGGCCGTGCGCAGCGCCTATCGTGCTGGACCGCAGTGCAGACGCAGGATTCCTTGCAGTATCCCAGGGGAGAAGGCATTGAGTAGGCATCGTGCAGTGGCGTTTCGCGCTTTCGTGCAGAACGGTCCAAGCCCATGGGCCGTGCCGCTGCCCTTTGATCCCGTCAACCGTTGGTCCACACCCGCCCGCCCTTTGTGGAAGGGCGGACGCGGTCATCGAGTTCACGGTAGCCTCAATGGACAACCATTCAAGGGCGTGGTGGTGGAGCGCGCTGGCGCGTTCTGGTTGCTGCTGGAGGAATCGTGGGCGGACGACCAAGGGTTGCAGCCCGGGCAGTCCGTCGAGGTGCTGATCGAGCCCGAGCATCCTTGAGCACCGTTAAGCGCGATCAGGCGCGAACGGGTATGCTCCTGCGTCGTGCCGGTGCATGGGTATGACCGGAGCGTTCACGTCAGGGGTGCCGGTGTCCATCAGGCCGCAAATCCGCATCGTTGCCATCTATGTGACGCTCGCGTGCGTGTGGATTCTGTTTTCCGATCGCCTGGTGTTCTCGCTCGCGTACGCGCCGCAAACGCTGGCCCTGCTGCATAGCCTCAAGGGCATCTTCTTCGTGTTGTGCACCGGGCTGTTGTTGTACTGGTTGATCGGTCGTGACATGCGGCGGCTGGATGATCTGAATCACATGCTGCTGGTGGGCAACGAGCAGTCCTTGCGCGCACTGGTGTCGGCCATGGATGCGCGCCACAAGGAAACCCGCGACCACTCCGAACGCGTGATGCGCATGACGGTAGCGCTGGCGCGCCATGCCGGCGTAGAAGGCGATGCCCTGCGTCACATTCGTTTCGGTGCCTTGCTGCACGACATCGGCAAGTTAGCGTTACCCGACGCCATCCTGATCAAGCCCGGCCCGTTGACGGCGGAAGAGACCACGCTGATGCGCACCCACCCGGTGTTGGGGCGTGATCTGCTGATGCGCACGGCGTTCCTGCGTGCGGCGGTCGACATTCCTTATGCCCATCACGAACGCTGGGACGGCAGCGGCTATCCGCGCGGGCTGCAGGGCGAGGGGATTCCGCTGTCGGCGCGTATCTTCAGCGTGATCGACGTGTGGGATGCGTTGAGCTTTCCGCGCGTGTACAAGCAGGCGTGGCCCGAGCCGGACGTGCTCGAATACCTAAGAGACGCCGCTGGCGGGCAACTCGATCCGCAATTGGTCGCGCTATTTCTGGAGCATTACGACGAACTCAAGGCCATTGGCCTGGAGCAACCTTTGCCGGAGTAGTGCGGTTGCGAGGGAGGGTGAGGGCTGCGATACACTGCGGCTGCGCCCGGGATGGGCTACTACAGGGGATATGCCGTGTTGTCGGATCTCTCGACGCTGCCCGCATTTGCAGCGTACTTAGCGCTGGGAGCGCTGTTCTTGGCCGTGTTCTGCACGGTGCACATATGGCTTACACCGCAGCGTGAGATCACCCTCATTCATGCAGGCAACCAGGCGGCGGCTATCAGCCTGGCCGGCGCGATGCTGGGTTTCGTGGCGCCGCTGGCAAGCGCCATCGCCCATAGCGTGAGCCTGGTCGATCTTGCCATCTGGGGCGCCGTGGCCATGCTCGTGCAGTGGCTGGCGCACCTGGCCATGCGTGTGCTCATTCGTGACCTGGCTGCGCAGATCGAAGCGGACAACCGGGCGGTAGCGGTGTTTGCGGCGGCCGTGGCGTTGTGTGTGGGCTTGATCAACGCCGCGGCGATGACCTGGTAGCGCAGCGATGAGTTACCCCACTCGGAAGGGCGGGCCTCGCCGTCCCGATGCGCAGTTTCGCGCGACGCCCCCGCGCGAGCAAAAGCGTTCGCTCGCCGTGCCACTGATGGCCCTGGGTGGCGCGGCCATTTTCGGCATGAGCTTGTTCGGACGGACGCATCCCGTACAGCGCAACCGGTATGACTCGCTGGAGGATTGCGCGCGCGACTATTCCACCGGCCAATGCGAGTTGGACAACCCCGTGGGCAGCAACAACACCAGCGGCGGGTATCACGGCGGCCTGCATTACTACGGCCCCTGGTATCGCAGCGACGGTGGCGGCGGTGCCCGCGACCCGGGCCCTGGTCGAACCATGGGCTCACTGTCGCGTAGCATGCCTGCAAGCGGTTTTGCGGGCGGTCCGCGCGGTGTGGAGTTGGGCGAGCGCGGTGGTTTCGGTTCGTCCGGTCGCGTATTCGCCCGGGGCAGTTGATGCGACGTGAAGTCTGCGAGCCTCGCGCCGATTGGCGCGAGCGGGTCGAGGCACTGGGGTTCCACTTCCATACTATCGATGGCGAACCCTACTGGCGCGAAGACGTCTGCTACGTGTTCGAACCGAGTGAGATCGACGAGATCGAGGCGGCCACCAACGAACTGCACGCCCTTTGCCTGGAAGCGGTGGACCGCATCGTGCGCGATGGTCGTTACGCGCAACTGGGCCTGGACAACCGTGCCGCCGCGCTAGTGGAGCGCAGTTGGTGGGATCGAGAGCCCGCGCTGTATGGCCGCATGGACCTGGTCTACGATAGCCGTTCGCCCCCGCGCTTGCTCGAATACAACGCCGATACGCCGACGTCGCTGTTCGAGGCCTCGGTGGTGCAGTGGTATTGGTTGCAGGACGTCGCGCCGCACGCCGACCAATTCAACGCGATCCATGAGGCTTTGGTGGCGCGTTGGGGCGTATGGCCCAAGCAGTCGCATGTTCACTTTGCGGCCTGCTACGAAAGCACGGAGGACGGTGCCAATACCGACTATCTGCTGGACACCTGCCTGCAGGCGGGTCATCGCGTGACCGCATTGGATATCGAGCAGATCGGTTGGTCCGGGCGCGAGTTCATCGACATGGACAACCAGCCGATCGATCGCTTGTTCAAGCTCTACCCTTGGGAGTGGCTATTGGCGGAGCCGTTCGCGCCGTACCTCGCCAGCGGACGCACGCGCTGGACCGAGCCTGCGTGGAAGATGCTGCTTTCCAACAAGGCCATTCTGCCGCTGTTGTGGGAGCTGTTTCCGGGGCATCCGAACCTGCTGCCGGCGAGCCGGCAGCGCCTGGCCATCGACGGCATGGCGGTGCGCAAGCCATGCTGGGGCAGGGAGGGCGCGGGCGTGATCGTGCTCGACCGCGGCGATGCCGGGCCGCGCACCGATGAATCGTGCATCTACCAGGCGTTCGCACCGTTGCCCGTGTTCGATGGCCGTCACGCGCTGGTGGGCTCGTGGGTGGTGGGGCACGACGCGGTCGGCATGGGCATGCGCGAGGATGTCGATCGCATCACCCGCAACACCAGCTGTTTCGTGCCGCACCGGTTCGAGCCATAGCCAGCAGCTTTGCGGAGCAGTTAGGCTGTGCAGGCGGCCCCATGCAGGAAACACCGTCATGCTCGTCATGTTCGACTATGTTGTCCTTGGTTTGCTTGGCTTGTTGCCCATCGCCAACCCCATCACCAGCGCCACGGTATTGCTGGCGCTGACGGGTCGCTATCCCGAGGCGGAGCGCAATCGCCAGATCAACCGGGCGACGATCTATGTGACGATCGTGCTGCTGATCTGCTTTTATGCGGGTAACGCGGTCATTAGCGGCTTCGGTATTTCCATTCCTGGCTTGCGCTTGGCGGGTGGGCTGATCGTGGCCTATATCGGTTTTGGCATGTTGTTTCCGCCGGCGCGTGTCACCGAAGGCGAGGCACAGGCGGAAATGGCCTCGCACGACGACGGCGCCAAATTGCAGGACATTGCCTTCATCCCGCTCACCATGCCCTGCACCACGGGGCCGGGCACGATCGCTTTCATCATCAGTGCTTCTTCGTCGATTCCAGGCGGCAAGCTCACGCCGCTGGTGCACCTGGGCGCGTTCTTGACCGTGTTGTTGTTCGCGGTGGTGTTCTGGTTGTGCCTACGCGGGGCCACCAAGATCATGCGCTTCCTGGGCGAGACCGGCATCGACGCGCTGTCGCGCATCATGGGTTTCCTGCTGGTGTGCATTGGCGTGCAGTTCGTGATCAACGGCGTGCACGAGCTGCTGCAGGTCTGGGGTTTCGTGACCGCCTGAGTGCCGTTGGCGTTCAGGCGCGTGCGGCACTCGAAAGGTCCTTGCCCAGCGCCTTCAGCGATACCGGGTTGGCCGAATGGCTCGTGGCGCAGCAGATCGACACGCTCACCGTGGTGGGCTACATGACCCACAACTGCAACGACACCACGATCAAGCACGCATTCGATCGAGGTCTACAGGTGGAGTTCCTGCACGACGCATCGGGCTCGGTGTCCTACGCCAACAAGGTTGGCTACGCCAGCGCGGAGGAGATCCATCGGGTGTTCTGCGTAGTGGAGCACTCGCGTTTCGCAGCCGTGTTGGCGACGCAGGAATGGGCGCAGTCATTGGCATCGGGCGAGCTGCCGGAGCGAGGCAACATCCTCGGCTCGCGACGTGCGGCGCAACGCCACTGAATCGCCGCGTGAGCCTTTCCGTTGGGCCAGGTGCGTGTACCTGGCCCAGCTGCCGGGCTGACCGGGGAGGTGGGTAAGCTCGGAGATCATGCGCAGAAACTGGGCGCGTGGGTATGCCACTGCGCCCAGTTGCAGCAGGTGCGGATAGCTCACCCTGATCGGTCAGTTGCTGGGCGTGACGGAAGCCCGGCGCGCCAGCATGAAATACAGCACACGGCAGGCGAGAATCGTGAGCACGCTCTCAGCGGGGTTTGCTGAGGTGAGCATTCCGGCACGCGGCATGCTTCCTTCGGCCCCATAGACATCACAAGGTGTCTATGGGGCCGGACGTGTGTCGCACTCGGTGATCTTAACGACCTGAAGAGCGGGTTGCTTCGATAAGCATGGCCGGGCTATCGGCGTAGAGGAGAACCCAACGGCGACTGGTTGTGAGTTCATGGCCGCCGGCCATCTTCACCATCCCAGTTGCGTCCGCTCTTATCTCTATAGCCAAATTCGGCGGGTCGAAGCCGCTAGCCAGGATCACCTGGTCGCGGCGCAATCCCAGGTCGGCCATCCACGTATGGCGTGATGCTGAAATAGCTAAAGCGCTCTCGATGGCGGCCTTAGGTATAACGCCCGTGTGTCGCATGCCACCAATGCACAGCGCGTCGCGACTGACAACATGCGGCAGTGCCCGCAGGACGCTACGGCCCGCGATGGCCCAGCCCAACGTCATCAGGCCAAAGGCGGCAATAGCGGCATGGATCAGCACTTGATTGTCGGGTTGGCTCAAAGCCACGACTACGAGCGAGAGGGGAGCGTCACAGACGAGACCAACGATAACCAGCTCTATGAGGATGCCCGATACAGGGCCATTAACAACCGGAAAGCGTTGCCCTGCAGGGTAGCCAGCGGCCACGGTGGTGCTGGGGCGATGTTTGCGCAGAATGATCGCAGCGAGCTCTCTCCATAGGCTCGGGGTACGTGGTACTGGCGCGGGCGACATCCTGGTCATCTCCTCCGTGCGCACGTCGGTGACGGGTTCTGCTTTGAGGCAAAAACGAATCTTTTGATCTGCTCGGTGCTGCTAAAGGGCCTCGTACTCTCGGGCAACTCAGAAATGGCGCCGATGGATGATGCCATGTCCTACCCGATGGGCGAGAGATCATCGTGAGTGCGATGTGGCCGGTGATGCTTGTAGCCGCATTGCCATTCTTCGGCCATCCGTCGGCAGTTGGCGAGTGTGGTGCAGAGGAGGTAATGGAGCGCTTTGGCTCGCAACGCCACTCAATCGCCGCGTGAGCCTTCCAGTTGGGCCAGGTGCGTGTACCTGGCCCAGCTGCCGGGCTGACCGGGGAGGTGGGTAAGCTCGGAGATCATGCGAAGGAACTGGGCGCGGGGGTATTCCACTGCGCCCAGTTGCAGTAGATGCGGATTGGTCACCTGCGCGTCAATCAGCGGAAAACTCCAGCCACGCAACAACTGCGCCAGGGCGGCGAGAGCCGCGCGCGAGCCACCGCTTTCTCTACTGAACATCGATTCGCCGCAGAACAGGCGTCCCACGGCGATGCCATAGATGCCTCCCACCAGCGTGTCGCCGTTCCACACCTCCACGCTGTGGGCATGTCCGAGCTGGTGCAGGCGCGTGTAGGCCTCGATCATGGTGGGCACAATCCAGGTGCCGGCCTGGCCGGGGCGGGGCGCTGCGCAGGCCTCCACCACCTGTTCGAAAGCATGGTCAACGGTGATGCGCCAGGACACCTGCGCAAGCCGCCGACGCAGTGTGCGATTGATGCCGAGCGCGCCGGTATGGAATACGCAGCGAGGGTCGGGTGACCACCACAGCAGTGGCTCGTCTTCGTTGAACCAGGGAAAGATGCCCTGCGCGTAAGCGGCCAGTAGCCGGCGTGGCGACAGGTCGCCGCCAAAGGCCAGCAAGCCGTTGGGCTCCTGCAATGCCTTGCGCGGATCGGGGAAATGGTCCGGCTTGGCCGAATCGAGCAAAGGCAATCGGATCATCGTGACATGGGTGCGCTCGGGTTCCAGGGGCGCCGGCGAGGCCGCGACGGCGCGGCGGGCACGAAAAGTAAGCCTGATTGCAGCTTGGTGGGCAAGTACTGATGCGCGGACGGCGTCGTCACCGGAGAGGCGACGACGCCGTGTGGCGCATGGTGCGAGCGACAGGTTTGTTACAGCGTGTGCAGGTAATCGTTGAGCACCTGGCGGAAGCGTTCGGGTTGATCGAGCATGACAAAGTGGCGGGCGGGCGCGATCGACACCACCTTGGCGTCAGGAGCGTCGCTGAGCAGCTGCCGGTAATAGTCGGCCTTTTGCTGCTCGCTGAATTGCATCGGCGGCTTGCTGAAATCCGGCGCGTAGTACGGTGAGATCTCAAGGATCGGCATCTGCGCCTGCTTGAGCCCGGGTCGATAGTCCGCTGCCATGTCCTCGGCCATGTAGGCCGCGGTCGCCTTGGCGTCGCTGCGTGCGTTGAGCGCGGCATAGCGTTCCGCCAGGGCGGGATCGATCACGCCGACCGTCTTCATATAGGCCAGGGTGCTGGCATGGAACTCGTCCGGTGTGGCATTGCCCATCTGGGCGCGGATGCCCTCGGCGGCGGCTTTGCGCTGCTCTGGCGTCATGCGATCCATGCCGGGGAGGATGGGCAAGCCATCCACGGCCACCACGCCGGCGATGCGCTGCCCATGTTCGCCAGCAAAGCGAAGGGCCAAGGTGCCGCCCAGGCTGTGGCCGACCAGTACGGGGTGGTCGAGCTTCTGTTGGTCGATCAAGGCCAGCAGCGCGCTGCTGGCCTGGTCCAGCAAGTGTGCATTGTCCTTGGGCGCGGGCATGCCGTCGAAGCCGGCCAGGGTGACCGCGTAGACCACATGATTCTTTTCAAGGTCGGCGATGGTGCGCTCCCATACCCAGGGGCCGCCCTCCAGGCCGGGAATGAGGATGATCGGTCGACCATGGTCGCCGTGGCGCTCGGCCTTCAGCGTGCCGACTTGGACCGTGGTGGGCGCAGCGGCCCAGGCCGGGGTCGCCAGCGCGGCGGCCAGGGTGAGCCAGGGGAGCGCCAATCGGCGGAGTGTTGCGAATCCTTGCATGACGGGAATCCTCGGAGGGAAGGAGTGCGCGACAAGGGAAGGTCTGATTAATCGACTTCTTGTCCGTCATTCCTGCGGAAGCAGGAATCCAGTGCCTTTACATTCATAGATTTACAGGCACTGGATCCCAGCTCTCGCCCCCTTTTTGGGGTTCGCTGGGATGACGATCAAAATCAGAGTTTCCCAAGCGGACGGTTGCAGCCGCCTTATCGCGGCCGGCGGCGAGGGCCGCGGCGGTAGGCATCGTGCCAAGGAGCGTGGGGTGGGCCGAGCCCGTGTCGTCATCGATCGTCCCTGACACCTGTCAGATGCCGGGATAGTTCGGTCTGCTCAAGACGTGTGAGCGTAAGGGCTGTGATCGAGCAGATCCCGCGCGTAGTCATCCATGGCTTCCGCTTCGCGTCGAAGCGCGGCCGCGACCGCGGCACGGAAGCCTTCGTTCACCAGCAGGTGACGCGAATGGGTGCGTACGGGGAGGAAGCCGCGCGCGAGTTTGTGCTCGCCCTGCGCGCCAGGCTCGAAGCGTTGCAACCCGCATGCGATGGCATGCTCGATGCCCTGGTAGTAGCACAGCTCGAAGTGCAGGCCGGGGACGTCGTCGGTCGCACCCCAGTAGCGGCCGTACAGGCAATGGCGGCTTTGCATGAACAGCGCCATGGCGACGATGTCGCCGTGACGTCGAGCCAGTGCGACATGGGTGACATCGCCCAGGCTCTGCCCGAACTCCTGAAACATCGCACGGGTCAACGCGGCATGGTTGCCTTTGGCATCGAACGTGGCCTCGTATAGCGCATGAATGCGCTGCCACTCGTGCGTATGCAAGGTATGGCCTGGGCGCATCTCGATGTGCAGGCCGGTTGCAGCCACATGGGCGCGTTCCTGCCGGATGTTTTTTCGCTTTTTGTGGTTGAGGGCGGCGAGAAAATCCGCGAAGTGCGCGTAGCCGCGGTTGTGCCAATGGAACTGCACATCCGAGCGCGCCAGCCAGTGGGCGTCGAAGGCGGGCAGGTCCTCCGGCAACAGGAAGTTGGCGTGCACCGAGGAAATGTGGTGTTGCTCGGCAAAGCGCGCCATCGCCTGCACCAGCCACTGCCGGCGAGTGGCGGCCTGCGCGTCGCTGCCTGCCAGCAGGCGCGGACCGGGCACTGGAGAGTAGGGCGCGGCGTTCAGTAGCTTGGGGTAGTAATCGCCGCCGGCGCGCTCCCAGGCGCTGGCCCAGCTCCAGTCGAACACGAACTCGCCGTGTGAATTGCCCTTGACGTACAACGGCGCGGCGGCGATCAGGCGGTCGTGCTCGTAGAGGCCCAAGTGATGCGCCTGCCAACCCCAGTCGGGCTGGATGCAACCGGTGCGTTCGAGCGCGGCGAGGAAGGCATGCGAAACGAAGGGGTTATCGTCGGGTCGCAATGCGTCCCACGCCGCGGCAGGAATGTCTTCAATACGGGAGTGGAAGCGCGCTTCGATCATCGTGGACGCGGCGGCGCCTCAATGCACCGCCGGCAGCAACGCGGCGATGCGGCCGACAAACGCCTCCGGCCGACCGTAGTCGTGATGATGGGGCAGGCGCTGCATGCGGCCGCCCACTTCCAGGGTCAGCGTGGGGAAGCCGTGTCCACCCACCGCACCCAGCAGGCGGCGACTGCCTTCGATGTGCTCGATCGACTCGGTACCGTCAGTGCGAGTGAGTGCCGCGGCGAACGCGGTGTCATCCAGACCAATCTGCTCGGCCAGTTCGCCAAGCACCGAGGGCTCCACTACGCGCAGGCCGCGTTGGTAATGCGCGTTCTGGATGGCGACGAGCATGGCATAGGCCTTGCCGGCATCCAGCGATTGGGTCGCGAGGATGGCGGCAATCGGCGGCAGCGAGTACAGCACCGTATCCGGTTCGGCCAACAGGCCTTCCAGATACGGCTTGCCGAAAGGTTGCCCACTCAACGAGGCGATGCGCTCGTCCGAATGGGCGATGTGCTCGGCCAGGTCGCCATCGAGTTGACGGGGCTCGTCGAACAGGCCGCCGCCATGCAGCGCGAGCGCCACGCGGTCGCCGAGGGTATCGACGACCGCGCTCACCAGCGGCTGCGCGGCATAGCACCATCCGCACAGCGGGTCATGGATGTAATGCAGCGTGGCGACGCTCATTCAGGAGGCCGGGCCCTGCTGGTCCAGCCAGCGCTCGGCATCCAGCGCGGCCATGCAGCCGAAGCCGGCGGAGGTGACTGCCTGGCGATACACGTGGTCGGCCACGTCGCCGGCGGCGAACACGCCCGGCACCGAGGTCATGGTGGCCATGCCGTTGAGGCCGCTGCGGATCTTGATGTAGCCGTCGTGCATGTCGAGCTGGCCGTCGAAGATGCCGGTGTTGGGCGTGTGGCCGATGGCGACGAAGAAGCCGGTGACCGAGAGCTCGCGCGCGGCGCCGGAATTCACGTCCTTCACGCGCACGCCGGTCACGCCGGACTGGTCGCCCAGCACCTCGTCCACGGTGCTGTTCCAGATCAGCTCGATCTTGCCGGCGGCGGCCTTTTCGAACAGCTTGTCCTGCATGATTTTCTCCGCGCGCAGTTTGTCGCGGCGATGGATCAGGTAGACCTTGCTGCAAATGTTGGACAGGTACAGAGCCTCTTCGACGGCGGTGTTGCCGCCGCCGATCACGGCCACTTCCTGCTCGCGGAAGAAGAACCCATCGCAGGTGGCGCAGGCGGACACGCCGCGACCCTTGAAGTGCTCCTCGCTGGCAATGCCCAGGTATTTGGCGGTGGCGCCGGTGGAGATGATCAGCGCATCGCAGGTGTATTCGCCCGAGTCGCCCTTCAAGCGGAACGGACGCTGCTTGAGGTCCACGCTGTGGATATGGTCGAACACCATCTGGGTTTCGAAACGCTCCGCATGCTGCGCCATGCGCTGCATCAGCTCCGGACCCTGCACGCCCTTGTCGTCGCCCGGCCAGTTGTCCACCTCGGTGGTGGTCATCAGCTGGCCACCCTGCTGCAGGCCCGTGATCAGGGTCGGCTTGAGGTTGGCGCGCGCTGCATAGACGGCGGCGGTGTAACCGGCGGGGCCGCTGCCCAGGATCAGCAGACGGCTGTGCTTGGTGGCTGTATTCATGCGTTCCTTCTATCCGCCGTGAGGGCGGTGGTGTTCGTGGGTTCGGATGGATGGAATGGGGTGTTTGCCCGCAAAGGACAACCCGGCATCTGCCATTGTTACGCAGACGGTGCGGCAGATGGGGGCGCGGTGGTGGCTTTTCACCCCCTGGCCTGGCTATCTCATTGAGTTTTCTGGTATTGGCTTGACGCCGGCCAGGGGCGGCTGCTGCCCCTGGCCGGGCGTGCGCGGTTCTGTCGCGATCGCTACGGCGCCGGGCGTTGGGGCGCGTCGGCATGCGTAGGGATGGGGCATCGCACGTAGCCAGGCGGACGCTTTGGCATGCCGATGCGTGCTCCGTCGCGGATCGCGCCGGAGAGCCGCGATAGACCTCGTCGATCAGGCACTCTGCCGGTATGCTTGCTCCCGTGCGGCAGAGGCGTTCGGCGACGACACGGCGCTACGTCATCTGCTTGCGCCGGGGGCATCGAGTGTCGATGGCGGTGAGTCGGTTCATCCAGCGCTCAAGGGTATGAACTATGGTCTGCCTGCCGTCACGGCGGATGTATGAAAGAGCGGGCGCTCCAGGCCGCCTGCTCACCAGCTCGACGAATGGAAAAGGATCACGGTGGCGCGTAGCGCGAACGTCAAGAAGGAAAAGCAGAGCGAAGGCCTCAGCGAGGAGCTGAAGCGCCGCCTGCGCGAGGCCGGCGCATTGCTGTTGGTGCCGTTGGCGCTGTATCTGCTGGTTTGCCTGTTCAGTTACAACGATCAGGACCCGAGCTGGGGCCACGTTGGCACGGTCGATCACGCGCGCAATTTCGGCGGTGCGGTGGGCGCCAACATCGCCAACGTGCTGCGCTACATCTTCGGCGTGGTCTCGTACTGCTTCCCGTTGCTGTTGCTGGGCCTGGGCATCCAGGTGCTGCGCCATCGTGGCGAGCGCAGCGTGCAACCGTGGGAGCCGTCCCTGCGCTTGATCGGTTCGGTGTTCTTTTTCATCACTGCGCCGGCCCTGCTGTATCTCAACTTCAATGAGCCGGTGCTGCCCCAGGGCGTGGGCGGCATCATCGGCATGTGGGTGGGCCGCGGCCTGTTGCATGCGCTGGGCGACAAGGGTGCGCCGCTGTTGCTGCTGGCCTTGTTCTTGGTGGCCGTGACGCTGGCGACCGGGTTGTCCTGGTTCCGCGTGATGGACGTGACCGGGCAGGGCGTGTTGCGCCTGGCTGGCTGGTTCGGCGGCAAGCTGCGCGAGGCGCCGGAAGTGATGGCCGCGCGCCAGGCGCGCGCCGAACGCGACGTGGTGAAGAAAACCGAAGCCGTCAAACAGGCCAAGCGCGAGCCGGTGCGCATCGAAACACCGCCGGCGCCGGTGGTGAAAAGCGAGCGCGCCAAGCTGGAAACGCAGATTCCGCTGTTCAGTGGCGCCTCCATGCCGGGCGAACTGCCGCCGCTGTCCTTGCTGGATGAAGCGCCGCCGCAGGGTCCGGGCTATTCGGAAGAGACGCTGGAAGTGCTCTCCCGCCAGGTGGAGCTCAAGCTCAAGGACTTCCGCATCGAGGCCAAGGTGGTCGGCGTCTATCCCGGCCCCGTCATCACTCGTTTCGAGCTGGAGCCTGCCGCTGGCGTGCGCGGCTCGCAGGTATCGAGCCTGGATAAGGACATCGCTCGCGGCCTGTCCGTGGTGAGCGTGCGCGTGGTGGACGTGATCCCGGGCAAGAACGTGATCGGCCTGGAAATCCCCAACGCCAAGAAGCAGATCGTGTACCTCTCGGAGATCCTGCGCTCGGAGAAGTACGACCAGCTCAAGTCGCCGCTGGCGCTGGCGTTGGGCAAGGACATTGCCGGCCGTCCGTCCGTGGCCGACCTGGCCAAGATGCCGCACTTGCTGGTGGCCGGTACCACCGGTTCGGGCAAATCCGTTGCGGTGAACGCGATGGTGCTGAGCCTGCTCTACAAGAGCAGCCCCAAAGACGTGCGCATGATCATGATCGACCCCAAGATGCTGGAGCTTTCGGTCTACGAAGGCATCCCGCATCTGCTGGCGCCGGTGGTGACGGACATGAAGGAGGCCGCCAACGCCCTGCGCTGGTGCGTGGCCGAAATGGAGCGTCGCTACAAGCTCATGGCCGCGGTGGGTGTGCGCAACCTCGCCGGCTTCAACAAGAAGGTGAAGGAGGCCGAGAACGCCGGCCAGCCGCTGCTGGACCCGCTGTTCCGCCCCAACCCCGACATGCCCAACCTGGCGGCCGAACCGCTGGAGCCGCTGTATCACATCGTGATCATCATCGACGAGTTCGCCGACATGATGATGATCGTGGGCAAGAAGGTCGAAGAGTTGATCGCCCGCCTGGCGCAGAAGGCGCGCGCCGCAGGCGTGCACCTCATCCTCGCCACGCAGCGCCCGTCGGTGGACGTGATCACCGGCCTCATCAAGGCCAATATCCCCACGCGCATCGCCTTCCAGGTGTCCAGCAAGATCGACTCGCGCACCATCCTCGACCAAAGCGGCGCCGAAACCCTGCTGGGCCACGGCGACATGCTCTACCTGCCGCCGGGTACGGCTACGCCGGACCGCGTGCACGGCGCCTTCGTGGACGACCACGAAGTGCACAACGTGGTGAACTGGCTCAAGGCCCAGGGCGCACCGCAGTACATCGAAGGTGTGCTGGAAGAGGTGCAGGCCACGGCCGATGGCAAGTTCATCAACGACTCGGGCTTGCCGCAGGAGGGCGAGGAAGGCGGCGATGCCGATGCCCAGCTCTACGACAAGGCGGTGCGCATCGTCACCGAGTCGCGACGCGCCTCGATCTCCGGCGTGCAACGCCACCTGCGTATCGGCTACAACCGCGCCGCCCGCCTCATCGAGCAAATGGAGCAGGACGGCGTGGTGAGCGCGCCGCAGCACAACGGCAATCGCGAAGTGCTGGCGCCGCCGCCACCCAAGCATTGAGATCGATCCGCCCTCGCGCAGGCGCCAGTAGCCATTAAGCTAGGGCGCCTCACACTTCTCCAGATCGCCGTTACGACAGGGCCACCATGAAGCGCTTCGTTCTCCTTGCCACCGCCGCCGTCGCGTTTTGCCTGGGCGCTGCCGCCCATGCGGCTGGCCCCGCCCGTACCCGGCTCGATGCGTTCGCCAATGGCCTGCACTCGCTCTCTGGCAAGTTCAGCCAGACCCTGACCGATGCCAACGGCCGCCCGGGCAAGACCAGCAACGGTACCCTCGCGCTGGAAGCACCGCGCCAGTTCCGCTGGGAAACGCTGGCGCCATCCAAGCAGACCATCGTGGCCGATGGCAGCCGCGTGTGGCTGTACGACCCCGACCTCGAACAGGTCACCGTGCGCGTGCAAAGCGCCGAAGAGTCGCATAGCCCGCTGACCGTGCTGACCGACGTCAAGCAGATGGACAAGGATTTCAACGCCGTGGAGCAGGGTGAGCACGATGGCTTGGCCTGGCTGCGCCTGACCTCCAAGGCCAAGGACCCGCAGTTCGACTACGCCGACCTTGGCTTTGACGCCAATGGCCTGGCCCGCATGGTGTTCCGCGACCAGCTTGGCGCCGTCACCGATATCCGTTTCTCGGGCTGGCAGCGCAACGTGCCGATTGCGCCGGACACCTTCAACTTCGTGCCGCCCAAGGGCGCGGACGTCATCGGCGATTTGCCGGTGATCACCACCCAGCCGATCAAGAACTAAGTTTCGCCGTGCTGCGCCAACTCCCGCGTTGGGCCTGGTTCGGCGGCGGTTTGCTGGCGCTGATCGCTGGCTGCGTCAACGCGGTTGGCTATCTGTGTTTCCGGCATCAGCCGATTACCCATCTCACCGGAACCAGCACCGAGCTTGGCCTGGCGCTGGCCCGGCTCGATGTCGGTGAGATATCGCATTGGGGGCTGGCCATCGCCTCGTTCCTCGCTGGTGCGGTGCTTAGCGGCTACATCGTGCAGCAGAGCACGCTTCAGCTGGGTCGTCGCTATGGCGTGGTGTTGATGCTGGAGTCGGTGCTGCTGTTTGCCGCCACGCCCCTGATTCACGATGGCCGCGATGTGGGCCTCTATCTCGCATCGATGGCCTGCGGCCTGCAAAACGCCATGGTCAGTACGTATAGCGGCGCCACGTTCCGCACCACGCATCTCTCGGGGATATTCACCGACCTTGGCATCTACCTCGGCCAGCGCCTGCGCGGGCTGACGGTGGATATGCTGCGCGTGCACGTCTGTTTGTTGGTCGCCAGCAATTTCATCGTTGGCGCCACGCTGGGCACGCTGGGGTTTCTGCATTGGCAAGAGCGCGTGCTGTACGGTCCGGCGGCGATCACGGGGTTGGCAGGGATGGGCTACGCCATCTATCGGCATCGCCTCTTGCGCCAGGTATCGGGCGGCTGAGTCAGGCCGCGCGTCGAGGGCGTTTCACTCCGCCGCCATCGAGCGGTTGCGACCGGCATGCTTGGCGTCGTACAGGGCGCGATCGGCGCGCGAGAGCCACTGCGACAGGGTTTCGCCCGCCCGCCATGAAGCCACGCCCACGCTGGTGGTCATGGTGATGCGGCGACCTTCGTAGACGATAGGCGTCGTGGCCAGCGCATGACGGATGCGTTCGGCCACCGCCATGCCTTGCTCCAGGTTGCCGCCGGGAAGGCACACGACCATTTCCTCGCCGCCATAACGTCCCAACAGATCGCCCTCACGGCATTGCGCCAACATGACCCGGCTGCACACGCGCAGCACCTCATCGCCGGCCAGGTGTCCATAGTCGTCGTTGATCTGCTTGAAGCCATCCAGGTCCAACAGCGCAATGCTGGCGTCACCCTCTTGCGAAACCTGCCGCACGCCTTCGGCCAGTTCCAGGAACCGGCGGCGATTGAGCAGTCCGGTAAGTCCGTCGGTGCTGGCTAGCTCGTCCAGGCGTTTGTTGGCGCTCACCAGATCACGCGTATGCATGTCGATCTGCTGTTGCAGCTCGCGTGCTTTGCGGTGCAGGTAGAGCGTGCGCAATTGCACCACACCGATCAACAGTGCCATGAAAAGCGCCACGGCGCCGATCATGGCGGTGACGGTTTCGTACCATCGCGGCTCAGCGCTGACGCCCACCAGGGTTTCGTAAACGTGGGGCCGCATGCCCTGGGTACGCGCGCGCAAATGCAGGCGATAGTCGCCATGAGGCAGGTTGGTGTAGATGGCCGAGGGCAGGCTGCCGCGAGGTACTTCGATCCAGTCCTCATCGAAGTCGTCCATGCGGTAGCTGTAGATCGTATCGGTGGGCGACTGGTAGTCGAGCAGCGAAAAATCCACGCGCAGACTGCGGTTGTGCGGCCCCAGGTGCAACGATTCGCCAGGCCGGGGCAGCTTGCCGAATGGCATCGGCAGCCCATTGGCCGTGGCATAGGTGACGGCCAGCACCGGATCCGATGTTTCGGGCGGGCGCCAGCCGGGACGGATCACCGTGAGGCCGCCCAGTCCGCCAAACAACAGTTCGCCACCGGGCGCGCGGGCCGACGCGGCGTATACATAGCTGGCAATGCGCAGACCATCGCGTGCACTGAGGTTGTGCACCGTGTGGGTGTCGCCGTCGATCATCGAGATGCCGTTGGGCAGGCTGACCCAGGGGTTGCCCTGGTCGTCGGTCTGCACCGCGTTGACGTTCTCGCTGCTCAAGCCCTGGGCCACGCTAATGGTGCGGAAGCGGTACGGGTCACCGGGCCCGCGCGGCTCGAGCATGGCCAGGCCGCCATACGTGCCCACCCAGAGGCCGCCTTGGGCATCGTCCGCTACCGCACTGACGAGATTGTTGGGCAGGCTCGTCGGGTCGGCAGGGTCGTTGGTAAGGTTGATAAAGCCGTGAGTCTGCAGAATATCCGAGGCCACGCTGATGCCATGGCTGGTGACGTACCAGATGGCGTTGCCGAACTGGGCAATGCGGCGCACCGTGTTGCTGCTCAAGCTGCCCGGGTCGTTGGCCTGATGCTCGAAGTGGACCAGCGCGTGCGTGCGCAAATCGTAGCGATAGACGCCGTCATAGGTGCCTACCACCAGCTCCTGGCCCTCCGTGAGCAAGTGCAGCACCGGCTTGTCTTCCAGCGCGGGCAGCACGGAGTTTTGTACCTGCAACATGTCGGGCGAGATACGCGCCAGCCCTTGCGTGCCTACCCAGATGCTGCCATCGGGCGCTTCGGTGAAGGTTTGCACGTCGCGCCGCGTCTGGCTGCCGCCAAGTTGCAGGTGGTGAATGGTTGCGTGCTCCAGGTCGATCATGTCGATGCGCCCCGCGCTCATGCCCAGCCAAATACGTCCGCGCGTGTCTACATAGATGCCACGCACATTGGTGTTGGCGAGCGAGCGGTCCTCGTGGGCGGAGGGGAGCAGTGCGAAGGCCGTGCGGGCATTGGGCGTATGCCGCGCTATGCCCAGGTCGGTAGCGACCCAGACGTTGCCGGTGCGGTCCTGCAGCAGCGCACGCACGGAATCGCCCGGTAGCGTGGAAAGGATCGCGGGGTCGTGGGCAAGCGTGCGCACTCCGCTGCCGCCCGGCGTATAGGCGAGCACGCCATCGCCATCGGTGCCCAGCCATATCGTGTCGGGCGCCACCTCCAGCACATCGCGCACCGTGGCGCGGCGCTCTTGTCCGGGGAGATAGCCGCTGAAGCCCGCGACCGTCTGCCAATGCCCTTCGGCATCGCGATACACCGCGCCAGAGCGGGTGCTGCCCACCCACAGACGCCCTTCGCGGTCCTCGTACAACGCCCAGATGCCGTCGTTGAGGACGCTCTCGATGTCGCCGTTCGGGCGCGATGGGCGTACGAACGCCTTGGTATTGGCGTAGCGCACGAACAGGCCGTTGTTGCTGCCCAGCCAGAGGTTGCCCTTGCTGTCCTTGAGCGCGCTGAAGTTCCTCACCGAGGGCCCGTTGCCGGTGGGAATGGACGTGATGCGGTCGGTCTGCAGATCCAGGCGATCCAGGCCAGACTCATTGGCGATGAGCACCCCGCCGGCATGGTCCGGGCTGAGTGCGTAGATCTTGCGGTCGCTGGTGCCGCCCTTGCCGACAGGGTAATGCTTGAAGCGATTGGTGGCGGGGTAGAAGCGGGCCAGCCCGCCGCCATTGGTGCCTACCAGCAGGCTGCCGTCGGGCAGGGCGAGCAAGTTGCGTACATAGGCATCCGGCAGGCCGCCGCCAGCCTCGTTCACCGTGAACACCTGCATGCGGTAGCCGTCGTAGCGCACCAGTCCACTCATGGTGCCGATCCACAGCAGGTTGCGTTGGTCCTGCGCGATGGCGGTGGTGATCGAATGAGGCAGGCCATCGCCCACGCCCAGTCGGTCGAACCAGGGGGTGTCAAACGGTGCCCAAGGATCGGCGGCGTGGGCCAGACCACACACCAGCAGCGTCGACAACAGGACCAGCAGCCAGGCAATGCCGCGCCTGGCTAGTGCATGGCCCCGTCGCTGACACGCTTGCATGGTCAACATGGCTTCCACCCCGGAATACCGCCCCTATACGGCCTCTGGGTAGCCATGATACCGGCAGCAGATGACATCCCCTCATGTTCTATGATGCGGCGGATGGGTCGCCCCGGCAGGGGCGGCTGTCTATCGCCCCTTTTGTTGCCCCGGTTTTCATGCGCCTTCTGATCGTCGAGGACTCTCCCGCCCTGGGCCGCGATCTGCAGGCAGCGCTGGCGCGCGACGGCCATGCGGTGGACCTCGCGAGCGACGGAGCCCAAGCGCTGGCCTTCGCTGCGTCCTACGTCTACGACGTACTGGTGCTGGACTTGATGCTGCCCAAGGTGGACGGCTGGGAAGTGCTGCAGCGGGTCAAGCAAGGGCAAGGGGCGCCCGGCGTGCTGGTGTTATCGGCGCGCGACCAGGTCACCGACCGGGTCGAGGCACTCAACCTGGGCGCGGACGATTACCTGGTCAAGCCGTTCGCCTATGACGAATTGCTGGCGCGCATCCTGGCCGTATCCCGTCGCGGCAGCAGCCAGGTGCCGTTGTTGGTGGCCGGCGAGCTGGAGGTGGACCCGCGCGCCCGGCTGGCCCGTGTGGGCGGCAAGGTGCTGGCGCTTACGCCCAAGGAATACGGCCTGCTGGAAACCCTGCTCAGCCAGCGTGGCATCGTGCTGGCGCGCGGCACGCTGTTCGAACATCTGTATGACGCGCAGAGCGAGTCGTCGGACAAGGTCATCGAGGTGCTGGTAAGCACCCTGCGCGGCAAACTCGCGCGCGCCGGGTTGCCCGAACTGATCGAGACACGGCGTGGATACGGCTATGTCATCGCTGCGTAGCTGGCTGTTTCAATCCATCCACGGCCGCTTATTGCTGACCTTGTGCGTGGGCTTGAGCGTGCTGATGGCGGCCATGTTCGTGGGGCTGGACTACAACATCGATCGCCGCATCTACGAACGGCTGGACAGCGATCTGCTGCAACGCGCGCACGGCATCGTCAAGCTGCTGGAAACGCCGCCCGCGGAAGTCGCCATGGCGCGCCTGCAAACCCTGCATCCGGCATACGCTGGCGGCGGCCACACCGAATACCTGCAAGTGTGGGATGCGCAAGGCCGCACCTTGCTTGTGTCCGGCAGCAATGCGGCTGGCCGCTTGGAGGCGCCGAGCGATGTGCCGGCCAACCGCCCGCTGTTCTACGACCTGGCCTTGCCCGACAACCACCGCGGCCGGGCCGTCGCATTGAAGCTGTTGTTTCCCGGCACCACCGAACCGGCCACCATTGCCGTGGCCGAAGAGCGAGAGCACGTGGATCGCTTCGAGCGAAACATCCATGTGGCGCTGCTGGGTGGCGTGTTGGGTACGGCATTGTCGGCGGCGTTGTTGGCTATCGTCACGGTGCGGCGGGGCCTCAAGCCCCTGCTGTCGTTCGGCGAGGCGGCGCGAGCGCCCGAAAAGCCGCCCCATTTGCCCCAGCAACAACTGCCGCAGGAGCTGACGCCGTTCGCCGAGGCCCTCAATGGTGCGTTCGATCGGCTGCATGCCGGTATGGAGCGCGAACGCCGATTCTCACGCGATGTCGCTCATGAGCTGCGCACGCCACTGGCGGAAATGCGCGCGGCAGTGGAACTGGCCCGGCGCGATGCCGTGGCGCCGGGCGCGCTGGATGGTGTGAACGAAGCCATCGACCGCATGCAGCGCTGCATCGACAGCTTGCTGGCGCTGTCCAGCTATGAGTCGGGCCTGGCCAAACCCGAGCTGGAACCGATGGATCTGGTGCCGCTGCTGCGACGCGCCGGCATGGACGCACGCGTGCGTGCTCCGCTGCCGACCGAGGCCTGGGTGCAATCGGACCCCGCCTTGCTCGAACGCATCATCGACAACCTCATGCTCAACGCGCTGGAGTACGCGCCGCCCATGAGTCTCGTGCAGATGCACTTGGCGCAGGCGCAAGGCACGTGGTGGCTGCGCATCGGCAATGCCGCGCCCGATCTGGCTGCCGCCGATCTGCCACATCTGGGGGAGCGCTTCTGGCGCAAATCGCCCGCGCGCGAGGCGAACCGTCATGGCGGCCTGGGCCTGGCGCTGGCCGGTACGCTGGCCCATGTGCTGGGCTTGCGGCTGGAGTTCGAGTTGCACGAAGGCACGCTGTGGGCCGCGCTGGGTCCGCTGCCAGACATTCAATCGATCGCCTTGCACGATCTCTAGTGATGCTCCGATCTTGATCGTCATCCCAGCGAAAGCTGGGATCCAGAGTCCGTAAATACTTGAAGGTAGAGACACTGGATGACCAGCCTTTCGGCTGTTGAAAAGCGCTTCCTGCTCTTGCCCCCTCTTGGAGGTTCGCAGGTATGACGGTCAGGGTCAGCGCACTCAGGGGGATACCGCGGCGATGCGCCGCACGGTAGCGATCGCGCGGCCATCTTAAGCGGAGCCAAAGCTCCCCCTGCCGATACTCGCCGCCGATGCGATATCGGAGATCACCCATGCGGGGCTGGCTCATTGGCAGCGGAATCCTTGCACTATTCGCGATGGCGGCCGAGGCGGCGGAACCGGCAGCCCCCATTCCCACGGCGCCCGTCACACGCGTGGAGCACGTGCCGCTGGAGCACCTGCCCGCCACGGTGCGCCTGCCCTTGCAGGGCACGGCCGTAGTGACGACGCCGCTGCCTGGTGTGGTGCTGTCGGTCACAGCGCGCGAAGGCGATGCGGTGAAGCGTGGGCAAGCCTTGGCGACCGTGCAAAGTCGCGAGGCGATGACGCTGGGCGCGGAGCTCGCCGCGGCGCAAGGCGCCTACCAGGTGGCTGCCGCGCAAGCCAAGCGCGACCAGCAACTGCTCAGCGAAGGTATCGTGCCGCAGGCTCGCGCGCAGGCAAGCAACGCCGCACGCGATGCGGCGGCCGCCAAATGGCGTGAATTGCAGTCGGTGCGCCGGTGGGCGCCGGCCGCGCCCGGTGGCATGGGCGTCTACGAGCTACGCGCACCCGTCGATGGCCGCATCGTGGAGCGCACCTTGCAGCCGGGCGCCCGTGTCGATGCACTGGGCAAAGCGTTCGTGCTGGTAAGCGGAGACAGGGCGCTGCTGGAATTGCGCGTGCCGGCTTCCGCTGCGGCCCAGGTGCGACGAGGCCTATCGGTGGAAACGCGCGAAGGTGCCAAGGCGCGTGTCAGTGAAGCCGCAGGCGTGCTGGATGCGGCGAGCCAGACCGTGCTGGTGCGCGCCGAGGGCGAGGCCGGCGCCATGCTGCCGGGCATGCAGACCAGCGCCACCTTGTGGCTGCCCGCATCGGCGGACGTGGTATTGGTGCCCGCCAGCGCCGTGCAGGGTGAGGAAGGCGGCGAGCAGGTGTATGTGCAGCGCGGCGCGGCATTCAAGGCGGTCAGCGTGCGCACCCTGGCTCGCGATGGTGACGCACGCCGATGGGTGCGTGGTGCATTGAAACCGGGCGAGCAGGTCGCCACCGGCGGATTCGAGCACATGCCAACCGCCGCGGCGGCAGAAGGGCGCTGACATGCTGCAACGCCTGATTGCTTTTGCACTCGCCCAACGCTTGTTGGTGCTGCTCGCCGCCTTGGGGCTGGCGGCGGCCGGCGTGTGGGCCTTCCTGCGTCTGCCCATCGATGCGTACCCCAATATCGCACCGACCCAGGTGAAGCTGATCCTCAAGGCGCCAGGCATGACGCCCGAAGAGGTGGAAAGCCGCGTGGTCGTGCCGCTGGAAATGGAGCTGCTGGGTATTCCGCAAGCGGCCATGCTGCGCTCCACCGCCAAGTACGCCATCGCCGATGTCACGCTGGATTTCGCCGAAGGCACCGACATCTACTGGGCGCGCCAGCAAGTGGCCGAGCGCTTCGCCAATGCGGCGGACGCCTTGCCCAGCGATGTCAGCGGTGGTCTGGCGCCGATTTCGACGCCGCTGTCGGACATGTTCATGTTCACCATCGAAGGCGGCGGATTGAGCCTGGCCGAGCGCCGCAGCTTGCTCGACTGGACCATCCGCCCCGCGCTGCGAACGATTCCCGGCGTAGCCGATCTCAATGCGCTGGGCGGTGAGGTGCGCAGCTACTTGGTGACGCCCGATCGCGCTCGACTCTCCGCAGCGGGTTTGCACTTTCGCGACGTGGTCGACGCCATCGAGCGCAACAACCGCAACGATGGCTCGGGCCGCCTGCGCGATGGCGACAGCGCCTTGATCGTGCGTGCCGCGGGCGCGATCGCCAGCCTAGATGACCTGCGTCAGGTCGTGGTGACCGTGCGCGATGGCGTGGCCGTGCGCGTGGCCGATGTGGCCGAAGTCCGGTACGGCGCGCTCACCCGCTACGGCGCGGTCACCCGCGATGGCGAGGGCGAGGCAGTGGAAGGGCTGGTGGTGGGCTTGCGTGGCGCGGATGCCTCGCAGACCGTCGCTGCCGTGCGTGCGCGCCTGGCCGACCTGCAGCGCAGCCTGCCCAACGGCGTGCGCATCGAGACCTTCTACGATCGCAGCAGCCTCATCCAGCGCGCGGTAAGCACCGTGCAGGACGCGTTGCTGGAGGCGAGCGTGCTGGTGGTGGTGATGCTGCTGCTGTTCCTGGGCAATGTGCGCGCGGCCCTGGTGGTGTCGGTGACCTTGCCGTTGGCGGTGTTGTTCACTTTCTTGTTGATGCACCTGGTGGGCATGAGTGCCAACCTGATGAGCCTGGGTGGCCTTGCCATCGCCATCGGCATGTTGGTGGATGCCGCCGTGGTGGTGGTGGAAAACGCGGTGAGCCGGCTGGAGCCGGAAGGCGGGCAGGGCGAGCGGCTACCGCGCTTGTACCGCATCTATCGCGCCGTGCGCGAAGTGGCGACGCCGGTGACGGCGGGCATCGTGATCATCGTGCTGGTGTTCATGCCCCTGCTCAGCCTGGAAGGGCTGGAAGGCAAATTGTTCGGCCCGGTGGCCTTGACCATCGTGTTCGCGCTGGCCAGCTCGCTGGTGTTGTCGCTCACGGTGATTCCGGTGCTTTGTTCGCTGATCCTGCGTGAAGGCGCTCATCGCGAACCCTGGCTGATGCGCCAGTTTGAGCGTGCCTACCGTCCCTTGCTGGATTGGGCGCTCGGCCACGGGCGCGCCATGGCGCTGATCGCGGTCGCGGGGCTCGGCGTGGGCGCGGTGGCCTATGTAAGCACCGGCAAGACCTTCATGCCGACCATGGACGAAGGCGACCTGTTGATGCAGCTGGTGAAGCCGGCATCCATCTCGCTGGAAGCCTCGCGCGATCTCGACCTCAAAATCGAGCATGCGGTGCGCGCCAAGCTGCCCGAGGTGGAGCACGTGGTGGCTCGCCTGGGTTCGGATGAGCTGGGCCTGGACCCCATGGGCCTCAACGAAACCGACATGTTCCTGCAGCTCAAGCCACGTAAAACCTGGCGTGGCCCGGACAGTGCGTGGCTGGAATCGCAGCTGCGCGAGGTGATGGAAGCGTTTCCCGGCGTGGAATACGGTTTCACCCAGCCCATCCAGATGCGCGTATCGGAAATGCTCACCGGTAGCCGCGGCGATGTGGCGGTAAAGGTGTTCGGGCCGGACGTATCGCGCCTCAACCATCTCGCCAACCAGGTGGCGACGATTCTGGAGCGCACCCAAGGCAGCCAGGACGTGATCGCGCAGACCCAGGAGGGCATGCGCTACGTGGGTGTGCGCATCGACCGCCAGGCGGCTGGCCGCTACGGGCTGGATGTGAGCGCCGTACAGGACGAACTGCGCGCGCAGTTGGAGGGGCGCCAGGCGGGCACCGTGATCGAGCAGCAACGTCGCACGCCCATCGTGGTGCGCGGGGCGGAGCAGGTGGCCAGTGCACCCGAGCGCTTCGGTCGCATCAGCGTGGCGCGCGGCGACGGTGGCGAAGTGCCGCTGGAGCAACTGGCCACGTTGGAATCCACCAGCGGCCCGGTGCAGGTGCGGCGCGAAAACGCCTCGCGCTTTGCCCTGGTGCAGGCCAATGTCAGTGGCCGCGATTTGGTGGGCTTCGTGGACGAGGCACGTGGGGCCGTCGAGCGTGAGGTGCATCTTCCCGCCGGCTATAGCATCCAGTGGGGCGGACAGTTCGAAAACCAGCAACGCGCCGCGGCGCGTCTTGGCCTGGTGGTGCCGGTATCGCTGGGCATGATCTTCCTGGTCTTGTTCTTTACCTTCGGGCGTGTGCGCGAGGCGGTGCTGATTCTTTGCAACGTGCCGTTTGCCCTCGTTGGCGGCGTGATCGCGCTGTGGCTTTCCGGGCAGTACCTGTCGGTGCCGGCGTCGGTCGGCTTTATCGCCTTGCTCGGCATTGCCGTGCTCAATGGCCTGGTGCTGGTGTCCCACTTCAATCAATTGCGCGACAGCGGCATGCCCTTGCATGACGTAGTGCGCGAGGGCGCCTTGCGCCGCTTGCGGCCGGTACTGATGACCGCCTGCATCACCGCGCTGGGCCTGGTGCCCCTGTTGCTCGCCAGTGGACCGGGCTCGGAAGTGCAGCGTCCGCTCGCCGTGGTGGTGATCGGCGGCCTGGTCACCTCCACCGCACTCACCCTGTTGCTCATGCCCGTGTTGTTCCGGCGCTTTGGCGCGTCGAGGTAAGTAGCCATGCACAATGCTTTGAAACGACTCACGCTGGTGGCGCCGCGCCATCTGGAAGAAGCCTTGGTATCGATCCTGCTGGATATGCAGCCGGCCTTGCCGGGCTTTACCAGCGCACCGGTGGCTGGGCATGGACAAGGTTTCGAGGGCGCCAGCACGGCCGAGTGCGTGCGCGGCCGGATCGATCGCGTGCTGCTTTGGCTGGTGCTTCCCGAGGAAAGCGTCGATCGCGTCGTTACCCATTTGGACATCCAACTGCCGCGCAGCGACGTGGTGTGGTGGGTGGAGCCAGTGGAGCGCATGGGGAGGCTGCCATGAAGCGCTGGTGTTATCTGCTGGGCATGCTGTGCGCGCCCGCGTGGGCGGTGGAAGCGAGCGACCCCATGTTGCCGCCGGCCGAACTGGTATTGCGCGCCGTCGAGCAAACGCCGGAAGTGCGCGGTGCGGAAGCCGGCGCCGCGCGGGCCGATGCCCAGGCGCGCATGCGTGCCGCCGGCAGCTACGAAAGCCAGCTCACACTCATTCCGCAGCAGCGGCGCGTATCCGGCGATCGCAACTACAACGAATGGGAGCTCGACCTGACCCGTTCGGTGCGCCTGCCCAACAAGGCGCGCCTGGATCGCGAGATCGGCGCCCAAGGCCAGCAAGCCGCTCGGCTGGGCCTGGAAGACGCGCACCACGCAGCGGCTCGACAGCTATTGGCGTACTGGTCCGATTGGCAGCGCGCCCGCGTGGAGCGTCAGCAGATCGAGCAACGGGTGACGATTGCCCAGAGCGATCGCGATGCCGTGGCGCGGCGCGTTGCGTTGGGCGATGCAGCCGCGCGCGAACGCCTGGCTGCCGATACCGCGCTGGCGCAGGCGCAAGCCGCGCTGGCACGCGCGCAGTCGGCGCAGACCCAGGCCGAGCTGGCCTGGGAAAGCATGTTCGCCAGCTTGCCTTTGCCGAAGCGCGAGCCCGTTGGCGACTACGTGCCTCCCGCGCTGCAAGGTGGCGACGATGCCTGGGTAGCCCAGATCGTTGCCCGCAGCCACGAAATAAGCGCTACGGCGGCCCTGGCTAGACAAAAGGACGCGGAAGCACGCCGCGCCCGCGCCGACCGCGTGCCTGACCCGTCCATCGGCATCCGCATGCTCAACGATCGCAATGGCCGGGAGCGTGCCTATGGCGTGGTGCTCGGCATTCCGCTGGGTAGCCGTTACCGCGGTGCCGAAGCCGCATCCGCCGCCGCCGATGCGCTGGCAGCGGAAGCCTCGCTGGCCGTGGTGCAGCGGGACATCGGGCGCCAGGCCCGCGCCGAGGTGGCCCTGGCGCGGGCGCAGCGCGACATCTGGCAACGCCAGCGCGACGCCCGCGACGCCGCCCGCGAGCACGCCAGCAAAGCCGCCCGTGCCTACGCCCTGGGCGAGAGCGGCATGGCCGAATTGTTGGCGGCGCGGCGGGTGGAGCAGGAGGCGGTGCTGGCCGAGCGCCAGGCCGCCATCGATGCGCTGGAGGCGGTCACCCGGGTGCAGGTCGATGCGCATGCCCTGTGGCATCGCCACGATCCCGACGACGAGGATGCGCCCGGGCCAGGCGGCGTGCGCTTGCCAGATCTCGGCGGCTAAAACGGCGGTGGCCGCCAGCGCGTGGGCCCGATGCCCTATCATGCGAGGTATGTCACGCAGCGATATGTACGACGCGCCGGGCCTGTTCGGCGAACCCGACGACCTCAAACCCCTGGCCGAGCGCATGCGGCCGCGCAGTCTGGATGAAATCGTCGGCCAGCAGCGCGTGCTGGCGCCGGGCAAGGCACTGCGCCGGGCGCTGGAAGCCGGCCGCGTGCACTCCATGGTGCTATGGGGTCCACCGGGTTGCGGCAAGACCACCCTGGCCTTGCTGGTAGCGCGCTACGCGGACGCCGATTTTCGAGCCATCTCCGCCGTGCTCTCGGGCTTGCCGGAGGTGCGCAAGGCGCTGGCCGAGGCCGAGGCGAATTTCGCCCGTGGCCGTCGCACCGTCTTGTTCGTGGACGAAGTGCACCGCTTCAATAAAGCCCAGCAGGATGCCTTTCTGCCGCATATCGAGCGCGGCGTGATCATCTTCGTGGGCGCCACCACGGAAAACCCCTCGTTCGAACTCAACTCCGCCTTGCTGTCGCGCTGTCGCGTGCACGTGCTCGAGTCGGTAACGGTCGATGACGTCGTGGTAGCGCTGCGTCGTGCGCTGGAGGACAGCGAGCGTGGCCTTGGCACGCTGGAACTTGAAGTAGCCGACGACGCGCTGCGCCTGATCGCCCAGGCGGCGGATGGCGATGTGCGCCGGGCGCTGACCTTGCTGGAAATCGCCGCCGAACTGGCGCAAGACCACCGCATCGACGATGCCACGCTCACCCAGGTGCTGGCCGATCGCACGCGTCGCTTCGACAAGGGCGGCGAACAGTTCTACGACCAGATTTCCGCGCTGCATAAATCCGTGCGCTCCTCCGACCCGGACGCCGCCGTGTACTGGCTGTGCCGCATGCTCGATGGGGGCGTGGACCCGCTTTACCTCGCCCGCCGGCTTACCCGCATGGCCGTGGAAGACGTCGGCCTGGCCGAGCCGCGCGCGTGGCGCATGGCTCTGGATGCGTGGGACACCTTCGAGCGCCTGGGCAGCCCCGAGGGCGAGCTGGGCCTGGCCCAACTGGCGATCTGGCTGGCCATCGCGCCCAAGAGCAATGCGGCCTACACCGCTTACAACAAGGCTCGCGAGGTGGTGCGCAGCACCGGCACCCTGGAGGTGCCCATGCACCTGCGCAACGCGCCCACCAAGCTCATGAAGGGCCTGGGTTACGGCCAGGGGTATCAATACGACCACGATGCCGAAGGCGGTATCGCGCTCGACCAGCAATGCCTGCCCGATGCGCTGGAGGGCACGGTGTTCTACGAACCCGTGGAGCGCGGCCTGGAGCTGAAGCTTCGCGAGAAGCTGTTGAGCCTGCGCGAGATGCGCCAGGAGGCGCGCGCCCGCCGCCGTTGACGCTTGCCGCCCAAGGGGTCCGGGCATAGATTGATCGCACCGGACACGCTGGAGATCGCCGTCATGCGCGTACTCGTGGCAGCACTGTTGGGCGGTATCGTGATGTTCCTGTGGGGTGCGGTGGCCCACATGGCGCTGGGATTGGGCAACGTCGACATCCGCCAGCCCGTGGCGGAGGACACTATGCTCGCCGCGCTGCACCCTGGCCTGGGCGAGCAGCCGGGCGTGTTCATCCTGCCCTCGATCGACCCCGCCAAGATGGGCGACAAGCCCACCCGCGACGCCTACGCCGCCAAGTCCAAGGCGTCGGCCTATGCCTGGGTGGTCTACTTGCCGCAAGGCGAGGACCTCACCGACATGAGTCGCCAGCTGCCGCGGCAATGGGCCTCCGACACGCTCTCCGCTCTGGCCCTGGCCTTCGTGATGGGCCTGGCGGCCTTCAGCTTCGCCACGCGGCTCAGCATTGCCCTGGCCGCCGCTGTATTCGCCTGGCTCAGCACCATGGTGCCGTACTGGAACTGGTATCGCTTCCCCACCGGGTTCACGCTCGCCGCCCTGGTGGAGCAGGTGGTCGGCTGGTTGCTGGCCGGTGCGGTCATGGCATGGTGGTTGGGGCGAAACGGCCGGCGCACCCGCTGAGGGTCCAACGGCGCGTGGCTGGCGCCTCGTTCCGCTGCGCCGGAACGGGGCGGGGCGCTACTGGCCTGCATCCGAACACCGAGCATTGCCGCCCAGGTGCCGCCACGGCGATAATCCGGCGTTCCAAGTCAATCACCTGGATCGATCATGCTGGACCCCGCACTGCTGCGCTCGCGCCTGGCCGAAACCGCCGCGCGCCTCAAGGAAACCCGTGGCTACGAACTCGACGTGGCCTCCATCGAGGCGCTCGAAGCCCAGCGCAAGCAGCTGTCCACGGAGACGCAGGAGCTGCAGAACCTGCGCAACACGCGATCCAAGGCCATCGGCCAGGCCAAGGCCAAGGGCGAAGACGTCGCCCCGCTGATGGCCGAAGTGTCCGGCATCGGCGACAAGCTCAAGGCCAATGAGGCCGCCCTGGCCGACGTGCAGGCGCAGCTTGCCGCGATTTCGCTGGGCATTCCCAACATTCCGCATGAGTCCGTGCCGCTGGGCAAGGACGAAACCCAAAACGCCGAACAGCTGCGCTGGGGCACTCCGCGCGCGTTCGACTTCGAGGTGAAGGATCACGTGGATCTGGGTGCCCGCCACGGCTGGCTGGACGCCGATGCCGGCGCCAAGCTCTCCGGTGCGCGCTTCACCGTGCTGCGCGGCCAACTGGCGCACCTGCATCGCTCGCTCGCCCAGTTCATGCTCAATCTGCACACCGGTGAGCACGGCTACCTGGAATGCAACGTGCCGCTGATCGTCAACGGCGACACCATGCAGGGCACCGGCCAGCTGCCCAAGTTCGAGGAAGACCTGTTCTCCACCCAGGTGGGCGACAGCAAGCGCTACCTCATCCCCACCGCGGAAGTGGCGCTGACCAACCTGGTCTCGGACAGCATTGTCGAAGCGGATGAGTTGCCCATGCGCCTCACCGCGCACTCCATGTGCTTCCGCGCCGAGGCCGGCAGCTATGGGCGCGACACGCGCGGCATGATCCGTCAGCACCAGTTCGAAAAGGTGGAGATGGTGCAGATCGCTAGCGCCGAGCAATCGCACGCGCAGCTGGAAGAAATGGTGAGCCATGCCGAAAAGGTGTTGCAGCTGCTGGGCCTGCCGTATCGCAAGGTGCTGCTGTGCAGCGGCGACATGGGCTTCGCGGCCATCAAGACCTACGACCTGGAAGTGTGGCTGCCCAGCCAGAACACCTATCGCGAAATTTCCTCCTGCTCCAACTGCGGCGATTTCCAGGCGCGCCGCATGCAGGCCCGCTGGCGCAACCCCGCCACCGGCAAACCGGAGCTGGTGCACACCTTGAACGGCTCGGGTCTAGCCGTGGGCCGCACCCTGGTGGCCGTGATGGAGAACTACCAGAACGCCGATGGCTCCATCACCGTGCCCGAAGTGCTGCGTCCCTACATGCGTGGCCTGGGCGCCATTGCCTGAGGCACGCCGCATGAGCAGCGCACGCTGGGACAAGGTGGAGCTCACCGCCAGCTACACGTTGCTGGCCATCCTAGCCACGGAACTGCTGACCCGCCTGGGGCTGGTCAGCATGTTCGAGATACCCACGGTGGACCTGGTGCTCTCCATCATCGCCACCGTTCTGGTGCTGGGTGCCTTCTGGTTCGCCCGCCGCAGCCGCGCCGCACGCCTCTGGGTGATCGCTTTCGCAGCCGCCACGCAGCTCGTGCCCATGGTGGTACGCCAACCGATCTTGCTGCTACCCCTGCTTGGCGCAGCCATTCCGGTAGGCATCATGCTGTGGGCCATGATCGCGCTATCGAAAAAAGGGCAGGGCAGCGCCCCTCATTCCTGATAGCATGTGACCCCTGCCGCAGGGGCGTGTATTGAGCGCCTGATGCGCAGACAAATTGGAGAGATGGCCGAGTGGTTTAAGGCAGCCGTCTTGACGCGAAGGCAGGACGCCGTAGCGAACATCGACGCGAGTCGATGGCCCCGAAGGGGCGAAGGGCAGGATGCCCGGAGTCAAACTGCCGTGCGGCGCGCATAGCGCGCCAGATGCGCAGACAAATCGGAGAGATGGCCGAGTGGTTTAAGGCAGCAGTCTTGAAAACTGCCGTAGGTGTAAGCCTACCGTGGGTTCGAATCCCACTCTCTCCGCCAGATTTCACGAAAAGCCCTTTTTTAAGGGCTTTTTTGTGAACTGAGAGAAATGGCGCTTGGTCAAGTCGGTTGGTCAACAACCATGCGGCTTGCACACCATCTTTTGCGTCACGCCTCGGGCGTTTTCCACTTCCGTCTGGTGGTCCCCCGAGACCTTCAAGGCCTCCTAGGGGTGCGGATCATCAAGCGATCCCTCCGCACCCGAGATCCCAAGCTGGCCCGGTGGTGGGCTTACATCCTCGGTGCGCGTTATGCTCAGATTTTCGCCAGCGCACGGGATGAGGGGATCTCGATGGTCAAGGAACGACGCGCCAAGGATCTGCCGGAGCAACCGGCTCGGAAGCGTTCAGTCGTTCTGCAAACGGGCTCTGGGGAGGAGCTGGTTGATTACGGCTGTGAGATCCGCCCGGATGGTTCCATGCGGTTCGAGGCCACCGATGAGGCGGACCACGAACGGCTGATTGAGGCGATCCGCGAAGCCAAGAAACCCCCGGCTTGGCTCACCCAGGCACCGTCCGTCCCCCATGCCACCCAGGCATCGCCTCCGGACATGCAATCCCTGGCCGGTGCGATGGAAACATTGGGCGCCTCTTTGGCCCAGTCGCTGTCTAACTCAGCGGCTTCTTCCATGCCTCCTGCTCCCGCTCGCCCGCGTGCGATCGGCAAGGCCGCTGATGCCTGGCTGAAAAGCATCCAGGCTGACACGTTGCCAAAGACGCTGGTGATCAAAACAGCGGCTGTGATGGGTTTTGCCCGGTATGTGGGCATCTCGAAGATGCTGCACGAGGTGCGGCGCGAGGATGTTTCCGCCTGGATCGAAACGCTCCGCACGAGCGGGCTGCAGACCCCAACCCTGATCAACAAAGCCTCTTATGTCCGAGGCTTTTTCAACTGGGCTGTCTCCGCGGGTGCTTATCCGAAGTTCCCCAAAGACGAGAACCCTGCGGCCGGGCATGTCGTCTACCGCAAGCAGGAAAAAAAGAAACGCCGGGCGTTTGGCTTCAAAGCTTTCACCCTGGAACAAGTCCAGGCGCTTTATACCCCGGAGGCATTGGCCAATCTGAGTGAAGGGGCGCGCTGGGGTGCAGTGATCGGGCTCTATACGGGGGCCCGCGTTTCTGAAATTGGCCAGCTCGCGCTGGTGGATTTCACCACGGTGGATGGGGTGCCCTGCATCACGATCACCGATGAGGGGGAAGGCCAGAGCGTCAAGAATGAGCCCAGCTTGCGCACGATCCCCGTCCATCCGGATCTCATCACCTTGGGCTTGATGAAGCGCGTGGAGAAGCTCAGAAAACAGGGCGAAAAGCGGTTGTTCCCGAAGATTAAGATTGGGTCGGTCAATGGTCAGGGTGATTGGCTCTCTAAGGCATACGGGCGTCACATCGAAGCCGTAGGCATTCTCAGACCTGAGAAGGGTAAGTATGGGTTCCATTCCCTGCGCAAGACCGCGATCCAGGCGATGAAGTCAGCCAAGGTCCCCTTGGAGTGGCGCTGCGCTTTTGTTGGGCATGACTTGGACGAGGAGCATGTCGAAATTTATTCCGGTGAATATGGCCCGCGGGAGATGCGCGAAATCGTGGTGCCAGGTCTGCGCTGGGCATTAAGGCTTGCATCAATGCGCAAGGTTCTTTGGGACAGTTAATCCGGGGGATGGAATGCACGGGCTCAGTCACATCTACATCGAAAATTTTCGAGCATGCAGGCGCGTGCTTTTGACACTGGGGGACTACACGCCCTTGGTAGGTCAAAACAACACCGGAAAATCTACGATCTTGGAGGCCATCAAACTCGTCCTGTCAGCCAAGACCTTGGCCAAGACGGACGCCACTGATCCCCAGCAGCCAGTGATCATCGCTGCCTGCATCCAGGGCATCACGCCGGAACTGATCGGACTGATCCCGGCCCAGAACCATCGGGCGGCGATCGAGCCTTACTGTGTTGATGGTCGCCTCTGGATCCGTATTGTGGCTGCCGGCGCCAAGCCCAAGCAGGAGGTATGGCAGCCCGCTGATCCTTTGGATGAGCTGGGTGTGCCCACGGGGTGGCGCAACTATCCCACCGGCCTCCCCGATGCGGTGCGCGCACTCCTGCCAGAAGCCCTGCACGTCGTTGCGATGGACGACGTGGAGGAAGACTTGGGCAAAGGCAAGGCTGGCAGCACGATCCGTGGGCTGCTCGATGAAATCATGGCGCCCGTGCTGGAAGCCCACGCTGAGATCCGAAACGCCCTTGATGCCGTGCGGAATGTCTTGGGCGTAGACGGGGCGCAACGTTCCCGCTTGCTCACCCAGTTCGATGCCGATGCGACCAATGCGTTGTCCGAGCTGTTCCCGGGCCTCTCGCTGGGCATGGATGTGCCTGAGGTCGAGATCAAGGAGTTTTTCAAGACGGGGGATCTGTATGTAACGGACGCGGTCAGCGGCGAGCGACGCCGGTTTGACCAGATGGGCACGGGAGCCCAACGCGCCATTCAGATGGCTTTGATCCGGTTGCTTGCGGACATGCGGCACGGACAAGCCCGAGGCATCGCCCGGCGCGTGCTGCTCATTGATGAGCCGGAACTCTTCTTGCATCCGCAGGCTGTCCGAACGGTTCGAGAAGCCCTGAAAACTCTGTCGGCCGGTGGTTTCCAGGTGATCTTTGCCACGCATTCGCCGTTGATGATCAGCCGGGACAATGCACCGGACACCGTTATTGTTCATCGCAATCAGGCCGGAACAGCGGTCAAGCGGCCTCTCCGGGAAGCGGTGGTGCAGGCGGTTGAGGCCGGACCCGATCAGGCACGCACCCTTTTCACGCTCGGCAATGTTGCTGACATCTATTTCTCTGACAAGGTGGTCCTGTGTGAGGGGAAGACCGATCAACGGTTGCTTCCCTTGATCTACGAGAGGCTGAGGGGAAAAAGGCCCGAGCTCGATCACGTCTGCCTTGTCTCTCTGGGTGGGGCCGCCAATATCATCAAAGGCATGGCCGTCTTAAAGGCCATGGGGATCAGGTGCGGTGCCATCGTTGACCTGGACTTTGCCTTTGTGGACGCCCGCAAGGGAGCGGGCGCGCTGCTCGACAAGGATGGAGCGGACATCGCCAAGGCCAAGGCGGTGCTTCAACGGCTGCAAGGTGATCTCGGCTTTCGTCTGGGTGACAACGGCCTTCCGGCCAAGTCGGCGGAGTTCACCGCAGCTCAGGTTTGGTCGGCGATGGCTTCCGACGAAGAAGGCGCCCTGGTTGCTGGTGAGGTTCATGATGCGCTGGTGGCCCACGGCATTTGGGCCTGGTCGCAAGGGTGCATCGAAGACGTGCTCGGTGTTGACGACAAGGGTGAGGATGTCATCCAAGCTCAGGAAGACAGACTGACAGCCATGTCCAAAGAGGACGTTGGGGCCCGGTTCTCGGCTGTGGCGGCATGCGTGGTGTGGATGGACAGCGTTGACGGCACCGCTTGAAGCTGTGCGATCGGGCGGCCTCAGGTCCCCCTCACTGATGACCTACACGTATTGGGAGGATGTATGACAGTGACGACGTTGGTGCGAGAGATTGCGCTTGGTAATGCTTACCAGACCGAAACAATCAATGGGCGGTGGAAGCCCATAGCCAAAGTGTCCCCGTATGACTTCCGAGAAACCTACTTTGTCCTTGATGCAGATACCGGCGAAGAGTTCGAAGCAGAAAGCAGGAGCGATGCGTTCAGTCAGGCCGATACCTTCAACAGAAATTGGCCGAAGCAAGCGCAGCCCGAGCCCCGGAGATATTGGGTTCAACTTGCCGCCTCGGACGGTGACCATTTCCCATACGTCGAAGTGCTCATTGACTACGACGACGATGGGAATGAGGTGTTTTGGGAGCCCACTTTTTGGGTCATGGGGCCATTGAACGTCTGCTATAGCGTGACCAGTAGGCAGGCGGCCATTGCTTTGTCAGAGCAGCTAAATGGCGCGAAGACTTTCAGGCTGGTCAAGCCAGAACTGGCCCAAGAGCATGCGATGGAAGACAAGCCAGCCGGTTTCTCGGCGGGGCGGGAGGTCCGGAGGGGAATGAAAGGAGGCTAATCCTTTCAGGTTGGACCGGGAGTGTTTTCGCCGGGAGATTTTGAAAACACGAACCCAAGGGGGTAGTTGTGGGCGTATTGCCATGTTTCGACCCACTTCGGATCACGCCAGCGCTCGTCACAGAGTTCGAGCGCTCGATCCGCCTCTTTGATCGCGTCCTCTGGCGCCAGGCGGCACAGAAGTGACGTGAATGCAGCCAGCCAAAGCTGCTTCTTGGTTGGCTCATGGGGACTGGTTTGGTATGGCGAGGTCTGCATATCGGGCTCCGTTTTGCCGGAAACCTAGCCCAAAGCGGCCAGCCGTCAAGGTGGCCTCCTGGCGCACCTAAAACGTGGCATCAAAGCCTCGGTCAAGAGCAAGACGCTAACTGCAAAACCAAGGCGCGTCTTAACTGTTGTGCCAACAGGACGCTCAGAGCAAGGCAACCCCGAGAGCAAGGGCTAACCATCAAGAGCCACGGCGTTGAACGGATCTCGCAACCATAAAGTTAGCCGTCACAGATGCAAGATTTTGCTGGCCGTTGGTCCTTGACGCGCTCCTGTTCTTTGCTTGCATGTCTCGATGTGCTGAGAACACAGCAACGGGTGCTCAGCCCATCCCTGATCAGGATGATCGCCCAGACCCCCTAGAAAAAGGACTTCGATGACACTGCATGCGCGCCCACATCTTTCAACACATGGCCGTTCGGACGGCCACAGCGCCATCGCTGGCGTTGCCTATCGCCTCGGTCTGCGCCTCTACGATGAACGCGCCAAGAAATGGCACGACTTCCGGCAACGCCGCATGGGGGATCACATCGCCGATGCGTTGACCATCGTTCCCGATGGCGCCCCGGCATGGGCAACAGACCCGCAGACGCTTTGGAATGCGGTAGAGGCAGCGGAGAAACGAAAAGATGCCCAGCTTGCCCGGGATTACCGGGTTCCTATTCCCCTTGGTGTGGGGCTGGAAGAAGCCCGGCAAATGGCCATTGCCATGGCTCGTCAAATCGTCAACCAGCTGCACACACCCGTCTCGATCGGGCTGCATCGTGATGGAGCCAAGACCGCCTTGGGCTTCCCGAAACCTGAGGCAAAGAGGGGCTATCACGCTCACCTGTATTTCCCCACCCGCGCCCTGGAAGAGATCGGTCAGGCCGATGGCAGCTCTGCATGGGGGCTGGGAACCAAGTTTGCGTTCCTCACCAACCGGCGGACTTCGGCAGGTTTTGTTGAGGGCTTGAATGCGACATGGGCTGACCTCGCCAATCACTGTGCTCAGGCGGCTGGACTGACGACCACCTACGATCACCGAAGCTACGTCCGCATGGGCCTGGACATCGAGCCTCAGCGAACGTTGGGGGCCGCCGTCACCGCGATGGAACGCAGGGGCTTCTGGACGAGAAAAGGTGAAGAGCTCCGCGGGCAGATCGTTGTGGACAGCGAAGTGCTCCGCGTGTCTCAGGCCGATGCTTTGGAAGCGCAGCACACACAGGCCGTGCAAGACGTGATCCGAGAGGGCGCGCTCGAACAACCTGCCAGCCCGGCGGTCGAGCCCGACGAGTCGGCCACCGTCGCACAGGAAAACGGCGTGCTCGGCGCTGGCACCTCCGAGCATGGTTCGCCTTCTGCCGAGGTGATCGCCTCACTGCCTGAGGGAGCACCTGGATCGTTGCTGCGGCGTTTCCGTCAGGCGGTGCCGTTACCGGAAGAGCCCGATGCCCTGCATGTCTATGCGCAGGTGATTGGCATCATCCGTATGGTGGAACGCTTGCTCTTGGCGCTGGCCAGGCTGATGCACCGCAAGACGATCCATGTTGATGAGCGAGATCGGCTTGTCGCCGCTCGCCTGGACACCGAGTTTCAGATGGATCAGGCCCGCCGAGAACGATCCGCCGCCCGGGAGCGCTTGCTGGAATGGGAGGAGGAACACCCGGTGCGCATGGCGGCCGCCAAGGCTGCTGGCCGTAAGCCGGCGGAATGGGTGTCCTTACACGAAGCCATTGGGCGTGAGGATGCCAGGGTCCAAGAAACCAAGGCGACACGCCTGCGGCACATGGAGCATTTGGATGACGTGGATAAGGACGGTGCGCAGTTGGCCGCCGAGGAGGTTGCCCAGAAGGATGCGCTGGGGCGGGCGCTTGATGGCATCCAGCAGCTCAGCCCAACCCTGGTGACCGAACTACTTTCCGTCAGCGATCAGGGGGAACGTGTGTGGCTTGAAGCAGCGAAGCCGTTGCCTCCGGTGGAAGAGTCGACAGCCACTCTCTCTTTGCCGAAGGTTGATCAAAAGCTGGAACTCCGGCGGAGACCGATCATTCCCTGAGGTGGGCGTGAGAACTTTTCTTCGTCCGCAGCCAAGCGCAACATGGTCGGGAAACAATGGGGATGGAACATGGCCTATACGGGAACGCTCGACCTGGCATATATCCGCCAAATCGTTGATGCACAGCTGCCGGAAGGTCAGGAGCTTGAATACAAGCGAGACCTACCGAAAAGGGATCAGCAGCAGGCACAGACCAAAACTGATCCCATGGACGAGTTCGCCAAGGATGTGGCGGCCATGGCGAACGCCTCGGGCGGTGTGTTGATTTATGGCCTGGGTGAAGACCCCAAAACACACAAGCCAGTCTTGCATCCCATCGTGGGGGAGGACTATGACCAGGCATCTCGTCGCCTTCATGCTGTGCTGGACAGCTACGTTGAACCAAGGCTCTTCGTGCAGTTCGAGGAGATCCAGGTGCCGGGTGGGTATGTGCTTGCTGTTCGCGTCCCCGCCAGCCTGGCTGGACCTCACTGGTTTGGTGAACCCAAGAAAGCGGGTAGGCGACGTTTCAGTGTTCGTAGGGGGACCACTGTGAGCGATTACACCTATTCTGAGTTGAGGGCCGCTTTCGATCGGAACGCCTCTGCCACAGCCCGTGCACGTGAGTGGGTGGCTGACCGTGTGATGGCCATCAAAGCGGGGCGCACATGGCAACCGCTTACTCATGGACCGATTGTCGTTCTTCATCTGGTGCCAATGGTGAGCTACTACCAAGAGGGCGCCGCTGTTGATCTGAACCAGGCCGCGCAGGCCGCGATCAACATGCCTCGGCCATGGCAGGGCGGATACACGCACGACATCAACTTCGACGGTTTGATTATCTACCCTGGTCAGGTGACGTCCGGCAGCGCGGATATTGCGCTTATGGGATACACCCAGCTCTTTCGTAATGGGTCCATCGAAGTGACCATGTTTGCGCGGGCACTCTCAAACCCTGATCCGAACGCCAAAATGATCAACCCGGCCCCACTCGGAAGAACAGTCAATAAAGGCATCATCCAGGGGGCGAAGATGATCGGACACCTGGGTAGGGGTGGGCCGATGTTGATTGGTGCGGCATTGATCAATGTTGCTGGCTACGCCATGCCGGGTGGGGCATATGCTCCCCAGGTGGCGGATCGTGATGACCTGATTGTTCCCGCTGCTTATATCGAGCAATCAGATGACGCTGATGGACTTGAACAAGTTGCGCGCATGGCGCTGGACATGATTTGGCAAGGGTTCGGGTTTTGGTCCAGCCCGTTTCACGAGGAAGCCACCAATCAGTAGAAACAGGGGCTCAATTGAGCCTATTTCTTCGGCTCGGTAGCTTTTCGCAGGTCATCGAAAAACATCCGCGGGGTCCAGCCTTTGGTGAGCCCGCTGATCAGAAACTCATCGAGAAGATCCAGGGCAAAGTCAGCGGCGGGCTCCAATAGCTTGCCCGTGATGGCCCCCGCGGCTCCTCCTTCTCCGCCTCCAATTAAAGCCCCCAGGCCTGCTCCAACAGCCGTCATCGCCACCGACTTGGTGACCTTGCCCTTTTTTGTTTCGAAGAACCCTTTGGCGTCAGCGATGGCGCTGATGTATTCCCTCGTGATGGGGGCATCTGTGGCCGAGTAAGTGGTCGTGGCCAGCCAGTCTCTGAACTGGACAGCGCTTCTTTTCTGTCTCAGTTGGGGCAGCTTTGAGAGCGGGATCCCGAGTTCTGACCGCAAGGCTTTCAGATCGGGGAACCCCTCGATTGAGGCGATTGAGTTGAAGTTGTTTTGGATTGGTTCCGCTGCCTGGACCTTGGATGCGGAATGGTTGAACAGGGCGTAATAGTGGGGGTTGGAAAACGAAGTCATGCGGGCGCCAAGGAGGTATGAATACTCCATCACCTCGGCGGCACACTTGGCCAGCGTCGCCCTGGCGTCCACAGGAAGATGGCGGATGTCCTGTTCGGTGTTCATACCAAGAAGTTTTAGGGCTCCTGACCTGTAAGCCGAGTGGACGTTGTGGACAGCCTGTTCGGACAGATCCTTAGGCACGACCCGATAAAAGGGCAGGAGTTTCCTTGTCAGCCGCCTTCGGTCGTCCAGTGACAACTTTTCTTTCATCCACCGAAAGCCATGCATGATCGAGGCTTCTGGATCCACATGCGGAGCAGAGTTGTGGACCATGAATTGAAGTGGGTCCACACCAGGCGCCTCTGACACGAGGTAGGTAATGTCAGAGGACCAGAGTGTGAAACCAAGGGATTTCTGCTCGATGAGCGCTTCAAATCCTTTGAGACCAAACATTCGGATCAGAACGGGAACCAGGATGTTCTCGCCGAAAACCTTGAAGGAGATTTTGTCGAACAGCATGAGTTGTTCGAACACTGCCGCCTCTTGTTCTTCCCACCTGGGCACCAAAAGGGCGCCTTCGGCGGCAGTGACCGCCCGGTTTGAAATGAAATACGTCCGGCAAAAAGTGTTCAGGTCGGGGTAGAAGATTTCTTGTGCCATGAGCGCATCTTATGCCGGAGCTACCGTCCCTTGCTGTCCTTGCAGGCACGGCCCTTTATTGTTTCAACCTTTCCGAGGCCCATACACGGCGTCAAGCTTGGCCAGCTGCTGCTCGATCCGGGCGGCCTTCTCGAAGGCGTGATCAAAGCTGGACGGTTCATAGGGGGCATGCTCAATCAGGGGGAACTGGATCGCTTTGAGATCGGCATCGAGGTCCCTGGGGCCACAGTTCCTGATGTAGTGCTCCCGCAGCACGCTTTGGCCGGCGCTGTGCCCGAGAAGTAGCGCCAGCCGGTCATGGCGCACGTTGCTCCGGTCCCCCAGCGTGGCAAAGCAGTGGCGGAAGGAATGGAACGTCAGCGACGGGTGCACGATGCCGCACGATTTGCGAAGAAAAGTCCGGTTGAACCAGTCGGACACGCAATCGCCTGGCCCATTGGCTCCCCAGATCACATCAGGAAACAGGGTGGTCCGTTTCCAGCGTCGAGCTTGCTCAACGAACGCCACAAACCCGCATTCGAGGATCTTGGAGTGAATGGGCAGGAGGCGGCGGGACATTCGGTTTTTCAGGCGCTGGCCTGGACGATCACGGGTGACGTCGATGCACCACATCCCACCCATTTGCACCACGTCATCGACATAGAGCTGCCCGATTTCGTTCACGCGCATCCCCTGATAGAGACCGAGGATGGGGGCCCAGTATTGATAAGGGGTCTTGTGGGCGATCTTCTGGTGGACATCGAACATCCATAGCACCTCATCGTCCGAGAACGGAGCACGTGGTTGGCCGAAGTCTTGGCCCCGAGCATAGAGCCTCACCCCACGGAGCAGGCCGGGGGTGATTTCCCCACGCTTTTCCAGCCAGTGAAAGAGGGCCCGCAGTCGGTCGATGTGACTCTGCTGGGTCCGCAGGTTGATCGGTTGGCGGTGCAGTCGCTGAGCCTTAGCGATGACCTCCGGTGCCTGCATGTTCCGGAACTCGCGGCGCTTGCTGGCATGCGCTGGCCACAGGCTCAACGCGCGCACGAACGTATCGCCATCGGTCACATTGATTTCTTGCAACCGTTTGTCACCCACCAGCTCCATGAAGATGCGGTAGGTCCACAGGCTATTCACCAGGATGGATCGACTGCACCGTCGCTGTTGCAAGAGCCCCAGAAAAATTGGCAGGCGATCGGAGAGCCGAAGCGGTTCGGCGTGGGCGTTGATGGTCGGATGCGATGGCTGCCAGGGCGTCACCTGATGGGCTGCTTGGTGCGTCTGCTGCATGTGGCGAGCTTGGGGTGGCATGCCCGGGGTGTAGCGCCCATTGCGAGAGTGCGGGCCCACCGTCATTCGATGATCGTGCAGGTCGGCCGCCTCAATCGGCGGGAGGCCATTGGGATAGATGCCGAGCAGATGGCGCTCTGAGGGTCGCTCACGGACCTTGCGGTCCATGCCACCCACCAAGATCGGCGCGCCCGTCCTTCCTTGGCGGACTTCGGTGATGGGAGCAGTTGTCTTTCCCTCCAACTGGGTCAGGGCAACCTCAATGGGCTGGTTGGAACGGACAATGAGGCGTTGCCCATCTTCCGTGGTGGCATAGAACCGCTGGCGTTCTGCAGGCGGTGGTGCGGCACCGATGGATTGGATGATCTGGTCAGCCAGGGCGGCGGCTTCTGGCGAGGTTGCGCGGGGCTGGGGCAACGCGGGGCTGGGTCGCAAAGGGCGACCGGCGCGGGAGGGGGACATGATGGCTCCAAGAGGGGATGGGGGAACGGCGATGGCCGTGAGGCTGATTGCCTCGTCCCTCATCCAAGCCTCGTCCCAACTTTTGTCAACAGCACCGGGATCGCTCAGTTATACGAATCGCCTATAACGGCGAACGGTAATGATCGTCAGAGAATTTTCATCATCTCTCGCGCATCTGGCGACATCTCCGGAGCCGCGTATCGCGGCGTCTGTCGTCACCGGGTCGCAATCAGCCGCACCACATGGGCTGTCTGTGCTTCGAGCGTGTTCTCGGGCACGTCTTGCCACCCCGACCGCTTCAACAGTCCCCGGATCACCGGGGTTACCTGAGTCTCGCAGGGTGACCGCCAGCGCTCCCAGTCGATGGGGTCCAGGCCGCGGGTGCGCAGGTGGCCATGCAGGCGATGCTCCCGCAGTTTCATCAGCGCCCGCCCGATGTCTCGGATGCTCAACCAACGATTGATGGCTTGGGCAATCAGACGCAGGCGAACGCGGTGCCGGTGGAGGGCCAGGCGTGGATCCAAGTGGATCAGGTGCAGCACCAGGTGCTGGGTCTCCGTCAGTGGCTCACTGCACGCCGGCGGCTCATGAAAAAGCGGTGGCGTTTCCGCGCCACCGCTTCGTGGGTCAGGCACCGCAGTTTCCGTTTGCTCTGTCGCTGTCATAGCCGGCTACTACGTTACCTATTATGTGGAAGTGAGAAGACCTCAAACCCACACGGGACAACGTAAGTAACCGGCTGCGCAGCGCGCAGCTCGTTCACGAGTCGTCCGCAAACCGATAATCCTGTTTCTTCACATTACCGAGGCGATGCCTGAGGGCTCGGCTGGCCCTTGTTTCAAGGTTCAAAGAAAAAGGCCGCCCCCAATGGAGGCGGCCCCGAGGTTCGCAGTGCATCGGCGGCGTTCGCCTGACTTCCCGGGGCACCTAAGCCCGGCGTGAGGAACAGTCGTCAGTGGTTCATCAGCGCCGTCAGTCGGGCATACCATGCCTGCGTCAGTTCATGCTTGAAGTGGTTGCCCATCTTGATCTTGTGGGTAGGGTGATCGAGGTCGTTTGTTGTGACAATCAGGTAGTTGTTTTGGTGCCAGACTTTGCCGTAGCCGGTCGGTTGATCTGTCCATTCATGCTGCCAACGGCGGATGTCCTCCCGGTCGAGCAGCCATGCTTGACCCCTCGTGTCGCGGACCCAGACCTGCCCAGTCACGGAGTTGATGGCGACGTTCTTGGCGTGGTGCGTGGCGTGAAACGGTTGGCCGTTGACCGACAGCGTGACCGGTCCGATGTTTTCGGTCTTGGGCTGGGGTTTGAAGATCGGGAAGAGCCTGGGCAACAAAAACCACGCGAAGACCATGAAGCCGGGGACCATCAAGCCGGGGGGCAGGAAAGGAAACCGGACCGCGAAAAACAGAAACCAGCCAGCGCAGAAACCGATCACGATGGCCAGGGCAATGCGAACGATCTGGAGGACAACACCCATGCTCAACCTCCCGCCTTCTGTTCCAACACCACTTGGCCGTGCGGGTCGAGCACCTGGATTTTGGTGATCTGGATCCACAGGGTCTGCGTGATGCCGTGGACTTTCTCGCCCCCCTGGACATAGGCCCAGACCTTCACCCGGGGGATCCATCCCGCTGAAAGCCGGGCCTGGATGGCTCTGGCCTCGGTTTCGTCCGGCATGCGCAGCCACTCGAACGCTGCTGTGTTCGTGGGAGCAACATCGATGAGGCTGACCCCGGCGATTTGCCCGTGCGTCACCATGGCGGTCGGGTTCATCAGGGCCGAAGCGAAGCCAAACGCGTGGTGGTCGAAGTTGTAGGGAGCCAGGCGTCCGCTGTGGTCTACCCACACGATGTAGCGGTGATCCTTGGCCGTCGCCATCTCCGCGTTGAGTTGCGGAAGGAGCCGGGCTTCCTTGTCTTTCTTCTCGAAGGGATTGGCCCCCATGAGCGAAGGATCAATGGCCCAGAGCATCATGTCTGAGGGTTTGTCACCGGAGAGCGCGTCATACATCACCCAGACCTGACGGGCCTGAGTGACCGGGACGTAAGCGCTGTCCGGGGTGCTGAGATCCGCCGTGGGCAGGTCAGACGAAGACGAGGTGGAAGGGGCCGCACCGCCGGGTGATTTCGAGCACGCGGCGAGGGCGAGAACGAGGAGGAAGGAAAGGGCACGCTTCATGTAGGCCGGCCCTCTCAGGTGCTGGATTGGTTGGTTTCCGAGCGGACGTAATGACCGCTCCGATCGAAGTAGATGTAGGTGTCCTGGTTCTGCACGTGCACCCCGGCCGGATTGAACGGGATGTAGTTGCGCGCATCGTCGGGAATGTATTGGTAGTGCAACCGGACAGCCCCATCGCTTTCGGTTTCGCGTTCCTGCGGCTGGCCCAGCGCCGCAATCGCCTGATCCACCGTCGTCTGGCCCACCACAAACTGCCCGACCTTGCTGGCGTCATACGGATGGCCGACGGTCATGCAAGCGGCCAACGGCAGCACCACGAACAGCGCCAGAACAAACTTCCATGCGGTCTTCATCTGCGGATTCCCCTTGGTTGAGTGTGGTCGAGAGATTACCTGTTTAATGGGTTATATGCTGACTTTACAGTAAACGTTGAACGGGTAATAACGTCTGGGCCGCCCATCGAGGTCGGCCAATGAAACGCGCATCCATCCACACACCCGAGCACAGCGAGCTGGTTTTGCTACTCAAAGACTTGCGGCTCAAAGCTGGCTTGTCCCAAGCGGAGGTGGCCGAAGCCTTGGAACGACCCCAGACCTACCTGTCGGCCATCGAGGTGGGCCAGCGTGGGGTGGATCTGATCCAAGTGCGGGAGCTGTGCCGGCTCTATGGCTTGGACTTCATCGCGTTCGCCAAGCTCTTCGAGGAACGGTTGAAATCCAGGGAGAGCGAACGGCGACCACCTCGCCGGCGGCGCAGAAGTTAGATCCCGTGCTTGCCCTTTGGGGCGGGCCGACATCGAGCGCCGGACGTCACCGGCGCCCGCTATCAGCCATCATGGGGAAGCCAGCTCATTCATCCAGGGGGGAGGCCATGAGGTTCCGTGAGGCGGGTTCTCGTATCACCGGCATCAGTGTCCCGTTGTTCGGCATCCAGTGGACTCCGCCCGAGGCGGACCGGGCGATTGCCAGGCGCGTGCTGACCTTCTTGGAAGATCGGCGGGTGCTTTACGTGCCTTCGGAAATGGAGGTGCCCCAACAAGGGGTCCAGTCGGTTCTCCGCATTAGGGAGTTCCTAACGTCCGAACTGGGGCATCTAACGGGGGATGGACAGCTGGCGCAAAGCCTTCGGGCCATGCGCGCGGCTTGCCGGAAGTTTCTGGATAGCGTTGGGCCTGAGGATGGCCCCGTGGTTCGGCATGCATTCGACCATGGCCACTACGCCTCATGGGAGTTCAACCAGGCACTGGGTGAGATGAGGGGTGTGTTTGGCGTTTACATCGCCATCTTGGCCGCCACCCATGGCCTCGATGTGGAGCCAGGCTTGGCAAAGATCGTCCCGGGCTTAGACAAAGATAATCACCACAAGGTGGGTGATCCATGACATCGCAACAGGCTCCGCTGCTGCCGGTTCCTCATGGTGAACAGTCCTTCGGGATCCGGTCCTGGCAGGACATGTTCCGGAAACTATGTTTTGAGTTGGACGAGTTTGTTGAAACCCGGGCATCGGACCGGAACATGGCAGCCCGCGGTTACAGGGCGATCAATCTGGCCTGGACGGCCTGGCACGTCCATGATTGGTTCTTTGAGGAAAGGATGGATGCGGGGGACCGTCATTTGGCAGTGGTTTCCCCAGCTTTTCCCGGGAAAGATTTTTCGATAGCGAAGAAGGACCGGCGCAAGTGTCAGAGCATGTTTGGCGACGAGTTGGCCGAACGGTTTGAGTCCCTGAGCATTTGCCGGACCCTGGCCACGGCTGGCAAACATGGGAAATCAGAGTCTCGACCAAGACCGGAGCTGCGTGCCCCTGAGGTTCGCCCCATTCCATGGATGGCCGAGGGTCCGAACGGACCCATCTGCTGGGATGTGCGTGTCTTGGTCGGAACTCAGCCTTGGGATGCCCGCGACCTTTTCTTGCAGGCTATTGCAGATTGGCGCCAGTTCTTTGCGCTGATTGGTGAAGATGTTCCCCATATCCAAATCAACTTCTGATCGGGCATGAATGCGTAAAATATCCACAAAATCAATGATTTATAGAAATATATTGTGCTTCCTGGCGATCTAGTCGTTCAGGCGAGGTCGACACAGTCCCTAGGAATCACGCTGTTAATCTATACGGCTATCAGCCGTATCAGGCTTGACGCATACGGCTCATAGCCGTATCCTTCATCCATCGTTTCACTTTAAGAGCGGAGGTTGCTCTCATGGAATCCAATGCCCTTGCTTCTCAAAGCCGGTCTGCGCGTATGGAGCTCAAGACGTCGGCAGCGATGAAGGAACTGCTTAATCAGGCGGCCGCTCTGGATGGCCTTGACCTGACGTCATTTGTGCTGGGTCCAGCGATCGAGAAAGCTCGCCGGGTGCTCAATGAGCACAATGCCATTGAGCTGTCTCGACAAGGACAGTTGGCATTGGTGGAGTTGCTCACCCATCGACCGGAACCGACAGAGGCCATGAAAGAGTTGATGAGCTTGCCTGATCTGCCTTTTCGCGCAGCGTGACAGTCGAACTCTCTCTCTTCGACCCTGCGAAGACCTATCAGGGAATGAAACAGTTTGACTGCGGACATGCGGTCATCAACAAGTTTGTCGCCGGAAGCTTGAAGCAACAGGTGCGCAATGGTCTGAGTGTTGCCTATGTGCTCACGGACTCTGCAAACAACGATCATTTCGTTGGTTTCTATACGATTGCGCAACACACCATTGCGAACACCTCGCTTTCTGCTGTTGAGAAAAAATCGCTGCCCCACACGGTCCCTTGCACACGCCTGATCATGTTGGGTGTGGACAATGCCTATAAGGGGCGGCAATTCGGCTTGGCACTGATGAAGAGTGCTTTGACGGTCGCAAAGACGGCCTCACTGCAAGTGGGTTCGTATGGCGTTTATTTGGATGCGGACGCCGGCGCGGTCAATTTTTACGATAAGTTGGGGTTCACGCTCTTGGAAGGAAACAAGAGCCCTGACCCATCACCGATGTTTATTCCGTTTAGCGCAATCGGTCCGGGGACCAGTGGGGGGGCCGTTCCTCCGGGTGGTGGAACGCCCGGAAACCCGTAATTGCGGGTCAGTCGCAGGCAGCTCACGACCTTCGTGCGCGCTGCTGATGAGCCCAATCTGCGCTGACCTCAGAAAGAAAAGAGGCGCCGCATGGGCGCCTCTTTTTGGTCAACGGTAAAGCTCTTGTTGCACAACCACTGTCAGGGTCCCGTGGTCACCGAGGGTCACCTGGATCACCGATTCATCGTCATCGGCCGGATCTTGGGCCGGGATGTAGGTAATGGGCACGCCTGCCTTACGCGCCTGGTTGATGGCACGGATGTCAGCAAACCCCGCCACGTCCACGAACTTCTCTTGGATGTCTTCTTCCAGCTCTTCCAGTTGCTCCTGGGTCTTGGCGTCCGTGGCTCGGCGGAACGAGGGGCTGCTGAGGTCCCCAGTGTCGTCCGGATTATGGATGTTACGGTGGGCGATCGCGTCGATCTTCGACTGGACCGCGTCGATGTCGTCTTTCTTCATGCAAGCCGCCTTTGGCTGGGCACACTGCTCCCCCATGGGAACCCCTTGTGGCCCAAAGCTCACATAGAGACGACCTCCTGACGATCCAAGGGGCTCAGGTGGTGCCAGTCCGTAACCCATTGACAGAAATCAAGTTGCGGTGTGGTGGCCTTGCTCCCGCCACGCGGCTACCGGGGGCGTGATCGCCGAATCGAATACCGATTGCTTGGGGTGAAAAACGCGCCCGGTTCCTCCGGAACGTCCACGCTGGTCCATTCCTTCGTGCCGAGCCTCCACATGGTGTCAATGGTGAAGAGGAACGCATGTTCCTCCTCGTCGCTCAGTCCGATGAGTTCTTGGAAATCGCACTGATGCCCGTGGCGCAAGTTGCCCTTGCCGTGGTCATACATGCCCACTTTGACGTTCCAGTAGTCGCCTGCCGCGGCAGTCAAGGCTTCCACGCGCTTGGCGTATGCCTCGACATCGATATTCCAATAGGTCCTAGCCGCCAGAATGATCGTTAAGGAACCTTTGTGTTCGCCCAGGAACTGAACTCCGGGCAGCAGGCCTGCCATGAGCATTTCTTCGATGACGGGGATGATCCGAGTGTCATGGTCATCATCCCAGATAATCGCAAAGTCATGGATGCGAGGAAGGGGCGTGGGCCGTTGATCGACGTCACGCGCATCGATGGCCCGGAAGACAGAATAAGCACCGTAGTAGCGATCCCCTGGCATGTCCGGGTGATCGTAAAGGCACTGAAAAAAGGACGAATACGGCTGCACGGCGTTAGCCATGATGGGTCTCCTGTTTCGTTGGAGAACAGAGGTGTCAACCTCGGACGGATGAGCTTTCGGCCCATCCGGGTTCTGCCCCAGCTTACTGCTTGAAGGACACACACGGCCAGCCCCTGAGGCTGGGTCTCGACGTCTGAACCGCATGGCCCTTAATGTTGTCAGGCACCAACCACAGGAGGAGAGAACGCGATGGCTAAGAAGCAACTGTAATGACCCAGTGATTTCCTGCTCAGGTGTTACGTTTAGACGGAGACACCCATGAGCATCGTGATGGACGAAGAGATCAAACGCTGGACGGCACGGCGGAAGTCG